>PEWV01000055.1:0-11424 GCA_002780005.1 Candidatus Aquitaenariimonas noxiae
TTATCTAGCAATAACCGTGAGGATATACCTTTTTTATTTACATTTCAAAGAACTTTTAAGATTAAAACCGTCCAAAATATTTTACACTATCTAATTAATAATATTAAAACCGCCAAATTGACCAGGGCTATCATCCAGCAAGTTGCCGCAATCCCTAAAATAGGGATTAAAAAAATTGATGCCAAAAACGCGCCGACGCAGGAGCCCAATAGATCCATGCCGTAACTCAACCCGGCCACTCTCCCTATTTCTTCTTTTTTATTCATATATATCTTATTTACCAGCGGAAACTGGGCCCCTCCTATAAAACCCGCTATGATCGGCAAAAGCGGAAATAGGGCCTCTGCGCCGTAGGAGAATGCCGCGGATGAACTTGCGCTTGAAAGACAGCGCAAAATAACAGGCAACGTAATCGAGTAAATACAAATACCCAGCTGTATCCAGATAAAAAACGCCAAATCTTTTTTCATTTTCGGCAGGATTCTCATTATCCATAAACTGCCCAAGGCCAAGCCGGCCATAAAACATGTGATGATCAAACCGAGCTTATAAAACACATATCCATAGATGATCTGGAATGAAAGTAAAATTATTATCTGCAGCACCATTTGCGTAAACCCTGTAACTGCCACAGCTATTATGCTTGCCTCCCTCTCTAACTTTTTTTTCTTTCCTATCCTTATTATCCCGAATAAAAGAATAAGGCCGCAAAGGACGTATACGGAATTTCGTATCTTATCCGCCGTTACAGATTCGAGCATCTTTTTGAAAAAAGAATCCCTAAAATGAGCTGCCCAGAATATCATGCCATAATAATAGGATACGGGCTGGAAATCATAATTAATTTTTACCGATTTATCGGGCCTCATTGACTCTTCGGTGAAAATAACTTTTTCGGGAGATAGCTTAGAAAATAAATAATACTCCCGCACATATTTTATATCTATATTTCTTTCTTTAGTCCTCGCCGCCAAGGTTTTGTAATCGTAGGTAAGCGTCTTGTCTTTATCGCAGGCTAAAAAATAGGCGGTATCGCCTGGGATGACTTTGACATCCAAAAATACTTCTTTTAGGCTTGAGTAAATAGACCTTAAAAAATCCTTCAGCTCTCGGCTTAAGTAGCTCTCCGAAGAGCTAAGCGCAAAGGAGATGATGCCGCCTTCGGTTAAAATATTTTTTACTTCTTTAAAAAATTCAACCGTATAGTACCTATTTAGCTGGGCCGTGTGAGGGTCCCCCAAATGCACGATCACGCAGTCATATTTATTTTTAGTACTTTTAACAAACAACCTTCCGTCTACGTTTTTAATCGTGACCCTTGAGTCTTTTAGGAAACCGCATTTTTCTCCGGGCAGATATTCCTTTGCCATCTCGATGATCATCGGATCAAGCTCCACATAATCGAGTTTTTTTACGGGGTGCTTGAGGATCTCTCCTACGAGCTCGCCTGAGCCACCGCCGATCAACAGAACAGCCTCGGGATTTGAATGCTCCAATAAAGCGAAATGTACCGCTTCTTCAGCGGCTAACTGATCCGGAATGGTATAAAGACGAAGACCATTATAAAAAAAAGACCTCTGCGATCGGCTTTCTGTTGCTGCGATATTACCGTAAATTGAATTTTTTGAAGCCAGAAGCTCATAACCTTTCCACTGCATTTTTAATGAGCGCTGCTCGAGCTTATTCAAGCCGCTCGATAACCACAAAAAAAGTAATGCCATAAACGAAACCAAAAAAATCGCGATAAAAACCGGCTTGGCTTTTTTTTCACGCGACAATATTTGTAATAAAATAGCGCCTGAAATATTCAGCAAACTCAAGATGGCTGCTATTTGGAAGGAATTAAACGCGCGAACCAGTATAAAACTGACCAATAGCCCTCCTGCCATAGCGCCGATAGCTTCTAACACATACACCATACCTATGTTAGCGTACGCCGTACGCCGTACACCGTTATATATCCGCGAGCCTAAAGAAAACATAAAACCCAAAACCGCGCAAATAGGAATCAGAATAACGAGGCTTGATAAAAACATCGGCAGGATCCCCATAACTTCTCCCGGATCCAGATTCAGGACAGGTTTTATCGACCTTACGGCCAGAACGCTTAAGGGGACTAAAATGCTTAATAAAAATTGGCAGAATGAAAAAATGTCAGTCTTTGCCTTAAGAGTATCAGCAAGCCGGCCTAAAAACCAGCTGCCGAGCATCCCGCCTATGAACCAGGCGGCAAAAATAAAACCTATTGAGATCTCATTACCGTAAAATACCACGAGGAATTCGCGCATAAGAATAACCTGCGCAATTACGCCTGTAAAACCGACCAGGATTATTGAGAAGAAGATCCCTTTTTTCAATTTATCGCTCCGGCGTTATTGATAGTGTGCGGATAAAATTTAAAGATAAGATCCAATCCTAACCAAATAAGCAGTAATGCGCAAATCGTCCGAAAAACCAAATTGCTTTTTTTTGATCTTAAAACTTTCGGCGGGAGCCATGTAAATATTCCGCTCAAGATACCCATGGCAATAAATCCCGAGATAAAAGTGCCTAAGCCAAAAAATAAGGCATAACACATTCCGCCCAGCGGCGTTTTAGAAATTAATGTAATTTCAAGCAGCAACGCTAAAAGCGGGGCGCAAGGAAACATGCCTACGACAAAGCCCAAAATAAAAAGGCTGCCAAGGTTAAACGCAGAGCCTGAGCGGCCTTTGCACAACCGGGAAAAATGCTCCGAGCCCAGCCAGACATAGGCCCCAAGGAATACAATGATCACGCCGCCAAATACCTTAACGACCGGGATAAAGCCTGCTTTGCAGAACTGCCTTAAAATCGTCCCTGATAAGCCGGCCAGGTATCCTAACACAAGATACGCCAAAAATCTTCCGGTCAAAAAATAAAATATATCAATTAATGCCCGTTTCCATGTTGTTTGTTTTCCCGCTATATAGGTGATCAAAACAGGCGCGCAAGCCAGAAGGCATGGCCCGGCCAATCCTAAACCGACTCCGATACCAAAAAGCTGTAAATAAGTAAGGGCCGCATTAAACATTTTTATCTATTATATGTCCAACTTCCCGCAATTTTATAACCGCAAAATTCGCACTTTCCGTCCTTGATATTGTTTTCCAGGAGCTGATATCCCATTCGTTTGACAACTATCTTTCCGCAATTCGGGCAATACGTATTTTCACCCTGATGCCCGGGCACGTTACCTATGTATACATATTTCAAGCCCACACCTTTGGCTATGTTGTAAGCTTCTTCAAGCTTTTCTGTCGGGGTGGGCGGAAGGTTCATAAGCTTATAAGACGGCATAAAACGGCTGAAGTGCAGAGGCACTTCGTCACCTAAATTCTCTCTTATCCAGGCGCACATCTCTTTTATCTTTTGCGGGTCATCGTTAAAACCAGGGATGAGTAAATTCGTTATCTCGAGCCACACCCCTTCTTCTTTAATAATTTTAAGCGTTTCCAGAACGGGTTTTAATTCAACCGATAATCCCATTTTGGCGTAAAATTCCTCTGAGAAACCTTTAAGGTCAACATTAACCGCATCCATATATTTTAACAACTCTCTTAAAGGCTCTGGATTTATATATCCGCATGTGTGCATTGTGTTTTTTATGCCTTTTTCTCTGGCAAGTTTTGAAATATCAAGCATATATTCATAAAATACGGTGGGTTCGGTATAGGTGTACGCTATAAATCTGCACTTATTTTCAATGGCCTTTTGCACGACTTCTTCCGGTGAAAGGCTGTAATTTTGCGTTTCATCAGGCCTGGATTGCGATATCTGCCAATTCTGGCAGAAAAGGCAGCGCATATTGCATCCTGCTACCGCTAACGAGAATATGGGCTCTCCCGGGGCTACATGAAAGAACGGCTTTTTCTCTATCGGGTCTACATGGATCGCGACAGGATTTCCGTAACCCAGGGTATATAGCTTGCCGCCTTTATTTATCCGCACAGTGCATATTCCTCTCTGGTCTAGATCTAAGACGCATTTATGCGGGCATATAAAACACTGGACAATAGGCTCTCTTACGCTTTGCCAATATTTACCTAGATGAAGCTGGGCCTTCGAATTACCTTCTTCCCCTGCTGACGTACTGGAAGTGGTTATAAACGAAGTTGCTAAAAAAAACCCAATTAGAAATAATATAGCTAAAACGGTTTTTTTCATTGCCTAACACTCCTTTTTGATGCTAAAACTCTTGGCATATCTTCCGGAAAATGTCATTCCTTCGAAGCCCTTACCATAACGTACGTCTGAAGGGCGAAGAAGAATAGTGTCCCTCTCGTGTTTCATGAGGGGGAACCTCCCGCTATTTACATAGTATATACTATAAGATTGGATAAGGCAATTAACGAGAAAATTCGGTTATTCTATGTCAGAACCTTTGGGGTGAATATCAAAACCTATTGGCATCCTCATTTCCTGTGGACCTGACGACTGGTATTTGAAGCTGTATCCTGCGACTCCGCGTCTCCGCCGAGCACGGCGTAAAGCCTCACCTGATTGACCAGTTTAGCCAAACGCAGAGACGTAAGAGCCTGCTGCGCCGCATAGAGGGATCGCTGGGCATCCAGCACGCTAAGATAACTGTCAATTCCCTGGGTGTAACGTTGATCTGAAAGCTCGTAGATCTTCTGCGCGGAATTAACGATAGACTCCTGTGCCGCCACTTGCTTATTCACCATTTCACGCGCGATAAGAGCATCGGATACCTCCCTGAATGCCGTCTGAATAGTTTTTTCATATTGCGCAATAGATATTTTGCGCGTAGCCTCGCTGATTCTGTATGCGGCAAAGGTACGGGTATCGAAAATCGGCATGGCCGCCTGAGAAGCCAAACCCCAGGCTTTAGCTCCTGGGCTGAAAAGACTTGAAAGCTCATAGCTGGCGGTCCCTGTTACGGTCGTAAGTGAGATCCGAGGAAAAAAAGCTGCCCTGGCTACGCCGATAAGGGCATAAGCTACTTTTAACTGATGCTCTGCCGCCATAATGTCCGGGCGGCGCAAAAGTACTTCTGATGATAAACCTGGGGAAATATCTTTGAGCGGGCTGACGCTTGTCAATCCGGACGGCAGAAGATCTTCGGGCACCGAACAGCCAGCAAGAAGATTTAAGGCATTTTGGTCCTGAGTCACCAATTGCGTATAGAACGCAATATCTCTATTGGCTGCATCCACCTGGGTTTGCGACCGGCGAAGATCAGCTTCGTTGGCAATACCTTTGTCATACTGTTGCCGGATCAACCCGTAAACACTCCGCTGTGTCTCAAGCGCGGAACGTGCCAGTTTGAGGTTTTCAAGGTCCGCTGCCAAGGTGAGATAGACGCGCGCCACCTCACTGATCAGGGCGGTCTGCGCGCCGCGCTGAGCCTGTTCAGAACCCAGATACTCCTGCAACGCCTGGTCTTTCAAGCTTCGTATGCGGCCGAACAGATCGATCTCCCATGATGTGATCCCCAGATCAACACTATCTTCCTCATATATTAGCGCCTCTCCTGTTGTAGAAAGATCCGCAGGGATGCGTGACTTGCTCACTGCGCCGGATACCGAAACAGCGGGAAACAGTTCTGCTTTCTTAACGCCGTAAAGGGAGCGTGCACGTTCCACGTTAAGTACTGCGATCCGCAGGTCGCGATTGTTCGCGAGTGATATCTCAATGACCGTCTGAAGATTTTTATCCGGAAAAATTTCATGCCACCTGAGGCCTGTGACAGATCGGACTTCTTCCGGGGACCGGCCGTCCATATATGCCCCCTCGCTCGGCAAGACGGTAGGGATCGGCGACTCCGGCCGCGTGTATTTTGGTATCATCGCGCAGCCATTCAAAAATAGGATTATTCCAACAAGTGAAAGTATTTGTGTCTTATTCATATTGATGAGGCTCTCTTTGCCGCCCTTCTTTTTGTGTTCCTGTCTGCATCATGCCCATTTCGTTTTCCGAGGGTACTCTCGATCAACACATAGAAAAGAGGCGCAAATAAGACCACGAGCAAAGTGCCGGTTATCATTCCTCCCAGCACCGACGTACCGATGGCGTTCATAGCGCCAGCGCCCGCACCTCTACTCAATGCCAGGGGTAGAACGCCGAACCCGAAGGCCAGCGAGGTCATAATGATGGGCCGGAACCGCAGTCTTGTACCTTCCAAGGCAGCCTCGACCAACCCCATACCTTCTTGTACTCCTGCCTTGGCAAACTGAACAATAAGGATAGCGTTCTTTGTAGTCAAACCCAGGGTAGTCAATAATCCGATCTGAAAATAGACGTCATTGGACAGACCCCGTAGTGTCGAAGCGATCGCCCCACCTACAGCCCCGAGAGGCAGGACCAACAGAATCGCGATGGGAATAGGCCAACTTTCGTAAAGAGCCGCCAGGCAAAGGAAGATCACGAAGATCGAAAAAGTATAAAGTAAACCGGTCTGGGAAGACGACTGCCGCTCCTGGTATGATAATCCGGTCCAGTCATAGCCGAAGCCCTGCGGAAGTTTCGAAACGATCTCCTCCATGGCTTGCATCGCCTCGCCGGAACTTCGACCCGGCGCAGGTTCGCCCCAGATATTCACCGACGGAAAACCGTTGAAACGCTCCAAGCGGGGTGCGCCTGTCGTCCAGCGGGTGGATGCAAACGAAGCAAATGGAACCATCTTCCCTGAGGTGTTACGCACGTAGAGTTTATCGAGGTCCGAAGGCAGGCTACGGTAAGGGGCGTCGGCCTGAACGAAAACGCGTTTCACGCGTCCGCCCTGGATGAAGTTGTTGACGTAGGCGCTGCCGAAGGCAGCTGAAATTGTGCTGTGGATCGAACTGATGGGAAGACCCAGCGTGCCGGCCTTTTCCCAATCCACATCTATCCTGAATTCCGGCACGTCTTCCATGCCGTTGGGGCGAACATTTATCAGCCTCCGGTCCTTGGCCGCCATACCAAGCAACTGGTTACGGGCATTGATCAAAGCAGAGTGGCCAAGGCCTCCGCGGTCCACCAACTGGAAATCCACGCCACTAGCATTGCCCAACTCGACAACAGAAGGAGGAGGAAAGGCAAAAACAAGGGCCTTATTGTTACTGGAGAATGCCCTCATGGCCCGATTGGCAATGGCTTTTACCCGCCGGTCCGCCCGGCTGCGCATTTTCCAATCCTTCAGCTTAACAAATATCATACCATTATTCTGCGCTCTTCCGGAAAAACCAACTCCCGAAATCGACATGCAGGCTTCAACCGTTTCTTTTTCCTTCTCATTAAAATACTTCTGAACTTCATCCGAAACAGCTAGGGTCTGCTCAATAGTAGACCCTGTCGGCAAGATGATCTGAGCTAAAAGCATCCCCTGATCCTCATCCGGGAGATAACTAGTCGGCATACGCATAAAAAGAAATGCTAGTCCGGCCACGATCACGACGAACGCCGCCAGATAACGCAGCCGCCGGGACAACGCATGGCCAACCAGCCGCACATACCCGTCGCGAAACCGGAAAAATACGCGGTCAAACCACAGAAAGAACGGGCGCAGTAGCTTGTTTGCGGTTTCCGCAGCCTCATGGCCCTTGACCACAGGCTTAAGCATGAAAGCGCATAGCACAGGCGTCAGGATCAGGGCCACAACCACTGAAAGAAGCATCGCCGCGGCGATGGTCAACGAGAACTGCCGGTAAATAACCCCTGTAGAGCCGCCGAAAAATGCCATCGGACCAAACACTGATGCTAACACCAGCCCGATGCCGATCAGGGCGGGGGTTATCTGTTTCATGGATTTGGCTGTAGCCTCCTCGGGTGAAAGCCCCTCCTCAGTCATGATACGTTCCACGTTCTCTACCACCACAATGGCATCATCGACCAACAACCCGATGGCCAGCACCATGGCGAACATGGTCAGCATATTAATGCTGTATCCGAAAAATCCAAGCACAGCAAAGGTACCTAAAAGAACAACCGGTACGGCGATAGTTGGGATCAGTGTAGCGCGAATGTTCCCCATGAACATCCACATGATGAGAAACACCAGCAAGATCGCCTCGAACAGAGTCTTGATAACCTCATGTATGGATACCTCTATGAAAGGAGTGGTATCGTAAGGGTAAATGATCTTCATCCCTTTCGGGAAATAGTTGCTCATCTCTTTAAGCTTGTTCTTGACCGCTCTGGCCGTATCCAGCGCGTTTGCGCCGGGTGCCTGCCTGATCGCCAAAGCGGCGGCCGGTTTACCGTTGCAGAAAGCCTTAATATCGTAGATATCGGTCCCTAGTTCAGCCCTGCCCACATCCTTGATCCGTACGATGGACCCATCCTGACCGATGCGCAGAGGGATCGAGGAGAACTCCTCCGGCGTCTGCAAGAGGTTCTGGACGATAATGGAAACATTAAGCCGCTGGCCCTCCACCGCTGGCGCTCCGCCTAACTGTCCGGCGGAAACTTCCACGTTGTAGGTCTTCAGCGCCAAGATCACGTCTTCCACGGTCATACTGTAATCGGTAAGTTTATCGGGGTTCAGCCAGAGACGCATCGCATACCCTGATCCGAAGGCTTCGACCTCGCCGACCCCGGGCACACGCGCCAGTACCTTTTCCAGATTGGATAGGGCATAATCCTGTAAATCTCTGCCTTCCATACTGCCGTCTTCAGAGATCAGGCCAACGATGATCAAGTAGTTCCTCGTGGATTTGTTGACCATGACGCCTGAGCGCTGGACAACATCCGGAAGGCTGGGCATTGCTAGCTGGAGCTTGTTCTGCACCTTGGACCAGGCTAGATCCGGGTTGGTTCCCGGCTTAAAGGTCAACTCCAAGCGAGAAGAGCCGGCCGAATCGCTCGTACCGGAAAGATACAGCAGGTCATCAAAGCCCGTCATCTTCTGTTCAATGATCTGGGTAATGCTGTTCTCCACCGTTTCCGCCGATGCTCCGGGGTAGGATGCAGAAATGGAAATAGAAGGCGGCGCTATCGGTGGATACTGAGAAATGGGCAGGTTATAAATGGCCATCGCGCCCAGCGCCATCATGATGATGGCGATAACCCAGGTGAAGACCGGGTGCTTCAGGAAAAATTTCGACAACATACAATACCTCCGTTAATCCACTTTTGCCGCGGTAACAGTCACGGGAATGCCGGGCCGCATACGCTGCATTCCCTCGACAATGACCCGGTCGCCGGCGGCAAGGCCTGACGAAACGAGCCATTTGTCACGGATAGCGCGCTCGACCGTAAGCATTCGTATCGCCGCATTTCTGGATTCATCCACCACCCAAGCAAAAGGCATCCCTTTTTGATCTCGGCTGACGCCCGGTTGTGGAACCATAATAGCTTGTTCAATAACGCCTTCCTCAAGCACCGCGCGGACGAACATGCCCGGCAGGAGCACGCTGTCCGGATTCGGAACCGTTATCCTAAGAATAACGGAACCAGTAGCCGGGTTTACCGTAATATCGCGGAATTCCAGCGTTCCTTCCAGCGAATACGGAGTACCATCCTCCAGGATAATTGTAACCTTGTTTCGGCTCGCACTTTCAGAGCTTAATTTTCCGTCTGTCATATACTTCTGAAGTCTCAGCAATTCTGCTGTCGACTGCGACACGTCCACATATATAGGATCCAGCTGTTGCACAGTGGCCAATGGGACAGGCTGGTACGCTGTCACCATCGCGCCTTCTGTCACGCTAGACCGGCCGGTGCGTCCGGATATAGGGGCCTTAATCGGAGTGTAAGATAAATTGATCCTCGCCGCTTCCAGAGCCGCCTTTCCGGATTCCAACTGGGCCTCTGTCTGGCGCAGCACCGCAAGTGTATTATCATAATCCTGCAGACTGACCGCATTGCTCGCGATAAGTTGTTTGAAGCGTTCTTCTCGTAAACGAACGGCTGGGAGATTAGCCTCGATCATGGCCACTGCAGCCTTGGCCTGATCATAGGCCGCTTGGTACTGGGCAGGATCGATCTGATACAGCACATCCCCTGCCTGAACAAGGGCCCCCTCTTCAAAAACCCGTTTCAAAATGAGCCCGCTGACCTGGGGCCGAATATCCGACATTCGGAAGGCTGTTGTTCGGCCAGGTAACTCTCTAGTCAATACCACGCGTTCTGTCTGTATAGTCACCACACCAACCTCCGCTGGCTTCTGTTGCGGCCCCTGAGGACCACGTGGACCACACCCAGCCAGAAGCAGACCAGCAGTAAGAATCAATATCCACTTTATTCCCGACAAATTCCGCATAAAACAATATCCTTTCTGAAATATGATGCCCTTCATCCCCTTACTCGCTTGTCATTACCATTTGCTCCCAGCTCTCGCCATAACGCCTTCAACTGACGCATATAGTGATAGTCGCGGCTATTACTATTGTTGAACCGTACTACTAACAATGTTCCGATTATAATTGTCATCAAAGAAACAACTACATCTTCCACATTAGTCTTTGGCGGCAACTCGCCATTGTTCAGCCCTAAGATAACCTGCTCTTTAAGCCACTCATCCAGGATCACAGATGGTATTTTTTCGATACCTTCACAATTTGGAAAAGCCAATCTTTTTTCGAGATCAGAAATAGCCATTTTTCTAGGTCTCTGGCTCTGAACAAGCAACACGGAAATAATTTGATAAGCAGCGTTGTTATTATTAAATTCATCCGACAGATGACTGAAGACGGAATTGATTAAAGGGAGATATTTTCCTGCAGGAGCATCTTCTTGAGCTTCCCAAATTATTTTTAATGTGGCCAAATATAGGTAATAACCTATAACATCTATCTTTTCGGGAAAATAGTTAAAAAATGTGCCTTCAGCAACTTCGATATCTTTACATACCTCTTTAATAGAGATGCCATCAAAGCGGTTGTGCTTTAACCGTTCCATAAAGGCATTCATTATCACGATTTTTGTCTTGGCGTGTTTTTTCTCGCGCAATGAATATTCTTTGACTTCCATTTCACTCACCATAATTTTATAGCTCACACTAAAAATATATCATACTTTAATTATGTTGTCAAGGATTATTTTCGGATTCTTACGCCAGCCAGATAAAAAGGCCTATGATCACTATTGCGATCATAGGCCTTAAGCTTCTAATCTCTATCTTTTAGAGGGTAGCAATTGCCTCTCGGCGCTCACTTCAAGCGATTGCGCCTCGGGACTGTATAGCTCGGGCGAATTAAAGAAGTGGTGTCCCCGGGCAGATTCGAACTGCCATAGCCGGCTTCGGAGGCCGGTGCCCTATCCAGATTGAGCTACGGGGACATCTTTGATCCATTGTTAGATCAATTATACCTCATAAAAACAATAGACCCCAAGTAAAATTTACTTGGGGTCTATTATAACTTTTAAAGCGCATAATTATTTAATCGTTATAGTTGCAACCTTCTTCATTCCGGCTTCGTCTGTTTTATACTCGGCTTTCAGCATATCTCCGGCCTGAATATCCTG
>PEWV01000055.1:11458-11990 GCA_002780005.1 Candidatus Aquitaenariimonas noxiae
ACACCGGTTTTACCTATGACATAAAAATGTCGGCGCCGGTCATCTTTCTTGATTCGAATTATTTTTTCCTCACCACGATAAATATTTTTCCCTAAAATAAGGCCTTCGACCGGAATACCAACCGGAGCCGGAGCTTTTTTAGCAATCAACCACCTGATGTTAGGAGTCTCAGTAGTAGACAAAGGAAAGTGGAAAATACTGGTCATTTCTTCAGTGTTCAGAATAAACTTTGTTTTTTCATCAAAATTTCGATAAATAAAATCGTAAACTATTTTTTTCGGACTGACCTTAGCCACCTTAAACCCATTCATATATTCATAACCAGTATATTGAGCAAAAGCATTGGTAATATTAGCCAGATACCCATTGGCCTTTTCTCTGGTTTGGCTAGAAACCAAGATCCTAATATTTACATCCAATCCCGCTTTAGAAGTCTTTTCTTCTAGTGCCTTAACAATCTCCTGCTCCATAGGAGAAAGCTGGTATGGCTTTTTAGCAACTGAGGCTTCTTTCTCCGGAGCTTTAGGAAAAA
>PEWV01000079.1 GCA_002780005.1 Candidatus Aquitaenariimonas noxiae
TGGCGAAATTGTAAATTTTTCCCAAATGTGGTTTTCGAACTTACGACGAGTGCCGGAAAGGGTGTGCTGAATGAATAGTGCAATAGGTGCGAGGAGTAAGTTTAAAACCACGGGAAAAATTTACTTAAGCCGAGAACCCCTATTGCTACCATATACGACCGCCCGCCGTTACGTTTTGACAAATACCCCATAAAATGATATAGTATTGGCCATGAATCAGACGCTTCTCTCTTTTAACAAAATCGGAAGATGTTTTCTTAATTTGATCTATCCATCGGAATGCCAGATCTGCAAAGCGTCGCTTGACCCAGTAAGGAAGGAATGTTTATGCGGCGATTGCAAGGCGAAGATACGTTTAAACCTTCCTCCTTTTTGCGCTAAATGCGGCAGGTCTCTAATTAATTCCGTTACGGCCCTTGAACTCTGCAATGACTGCAAAAGCAGTAACTACCATTTCCGGAAAGTGTGGGCTGTAGGCCATTACGAAGGGATATTAAAGGAGTGCATTCATTTATTCAAATTTAACGGGAAGCTTTCGCTCGCACCCCTTTTTAACGAGCTCTTCCTAAATTTCGCATCATCTTATATGAAAATCGCATTGTTCGACGCGATAGTGCCCGTCCCTTTGCATAGTTCAAAAATAAGGGAACGTACTTTTAATCAGGCTGAGCTGCTGGCAAAAAATTTTGGGAGAAAAACCAAGATCCCTATAAACACTTCTTGTTTGATAAGAATAAAAAACACTTCGCCCCAGACTGAATTATCTAAGAATAAGAGGTTTCTAAATATCAAAGGCGCTTTCGGGACAAAGAGATCTCCTCTTCTGAAGGATAAAAATATCCTGCTCGTGGATGACGTATTTACTACTGGCTCTACGCTCGATGAGTGTGCTAAAATACTCCTTGGCGACGGGGCAAAAAGCGTAGAATGCCTGGTTCTCGCAAGGGGATAAAGATTATGCGGATACTGCGAAATTACATACTGAAAGAATTAATAGGACCTTTTTTCCTATCGATCATTGTGTTCACCTTCGTTCTCTTGATAGGAAATCTCTTGAAATTGGCTGATCTAATTATAACAAAAGGCGTAGATGTAGTTTCCGTCGCTAGGTTGTTTTTTTACCTACTCCCGTATCTTCTGAGCTATACGATCCCCATGGCAACGCTTACCGCCTGCCTTCTTGGTTTCGGAAGGCTTGCCAGCGACAACGAGATCACAGCGATACGCGCAAGCGGCATAAGCATATTTAGAATAGCGACACCTGTGATCATTATGTCTATAATCATCAGCTTGTTTCTTATTCCTTTAAACGACCAGCTCATACCTAAGGCGCGATTCATATCAAGAAGCATCTTGAAGGAAATAGGGATGAAAAGGCCTACGGCATTTTTGGAGGCCGGAACTTTTATTAAGGATTTTGAGAACTATATAATCTTTATATATGCCATAGAAGGCAACAAGCTGAGGAATATACGCATATATCAGCCGCAGGAAGGAAAGCAAACCCGGACTGTTGTCGCGGAAGAAGGTGAAATCATACCGATTCCTGAAAAAAATATTATAAAATTGAAGCTAATAAACGGAACGAGCGATGAACCTGACCCGAGAAACCCTGAAAATTTTTGCAAACTTAACTTTAAAACTTATTACATGACGCTTAATTCAACGGAAGTAACCGATTCCGGTAAACTTGAAAAAAAACCGAAAGAGATGTCATTAAGCGAACTGGAAATAGAATGCGAAAAGATGAAAAAGGCCGGAATCAGCAAGGACGATCTCGGCCATATTTTTACAGAGATACATAAAAAAATAAGCCTGTCGTTCGCGCCTCTCGCGTTTGTGTTGATAGGCATCCCAATAGCTATAAAAACTCGGCGTGGAGAGCGCACAATAGGCTTTGGCATAAGCCTAGCAATAATAGTTATATACTGGGTAATACTTGCCGGCACCACAGCCTGCAGTTTAAAAGGCTCGATCCCAGCATGGCTCGCCATGTGGACGCCCAATATAGTGTTTGCTTCCTTCGGGATCCTGATGCTTTGTTTTACCGGAGACAAAGGGGCATGAAAATAATAGAGCGTTATATATTAAAAAATTTTCTCCCTTCTTTTATATGGTGCCTTACCATATTTTTATTTTTGTATGTGATAATAGACCTTTTCGCGAACTTAGACGAAGTTATAAGAGAACACATACCATTTGGCACTCTTGTATATTATTATCTTACGTTTTTCCCTCTTATTTTCGTACAGACGTCTCCAATTGCTATATTGCTCGCTACAATATACAACCTTAGCAATTTGAATAAAAATAATGAGATTGTAGCCATCAAGGCAAGCGGCATAAATATTTGGGGTCTTATACGGCCCATATTGATCACGGGCATTCTAATAAGTATAATGGTATTCATAGTAAACGATAAGATCGTGCCGCGCAGCGCCAATATATCCGCTCAGATGAGAGAAACGCTTATCGACAAAAAAGCGCCTGCCGAGACTAAAATCCTAGACAATGTGGCTATATACGGCCGAAAAAATAGGATCATATACGCGAGGCAGTTCGACACCCAAAAAAATGAACTATCAGACCTTGTAATACACGAGCATGACAAAGATCAAAATCTGATCTTGAAGATTAGCGCTCAAAAAGCCAAGTTTGTATACGGAAAATGGTATATTTACAATGCGCTCATCTCTCAAGTGAACAACCAGGGCCAATTCACAAACGAGCCTAAATTCTATAAGAAAACTCTATTAGATATGGAAGAACGACCTTCGGATTTTTTAAAAAGAGAATGGCGGCCGGAGTTCATGAGTTACAGGGAATTGAAAAGATACATAAAACTTTTTAAAATGGGCTCGACAAAATCATTAAATAGATTAAAAGTTGATCTGTGCTACAGGATATCCTTCCCGTTCATTAATTTCATAATAATACTTATAGGCGCGCCTTTTGCCCTGCATATAAGGCGCGGGGGCGCTCTGACAGGGATCGGTATAAGCATAATAATAGCCCTGTTCTATTATGCCTTTTCCGCTATAACATTAGCATTCGGCAAGGCAGGCATGCTCCCGCCTATCGTGGCAGCCTGGTTAGGAAACATAGTATTCGGCGTATATGGCTTTATTAAAATGCAGAAATTGAGGTAGGTAACTGCTACGTGGAAAGTATCTTTGTCAGCCTGTAAAGCTCTTTATCTAAAGCCACTTTTTCCTTGCAATGTTTTGAAGCGTAACTTAAAGGAGTGAGCACTGCCTTATTGGCGCACATTCCAACCATTTTATTGCTGTTACCTCTAGCAATCGCTTCTACTGCTGCAGCGCCGAGCCGCGAGGCCAAAATCCTATCATATGCGGTAGGGGAACCGCCTCTCTGAATGTGCCCTAGCGTGACAGACCTAACTTCATAGCCTGTCATCTCATGTATTAATTCTTCGACATCTTTGGCTGTAGCAACACCTTCGGACACTACAATGATCCAGCTGATCTTGCCTTTTTTTCTGCCCTTTTTTATGTCATCGCACATGCGTTCTATATCATATTCGGTATGGGGCACCAATATATCTTCTGCGCCTCCGCCCAAGCCTACCCGTATCGCTATATATCCTTCTTTCCTTCCCATTACTTCAACAACATAGATCCTCTCCATGCTAGTAACTGTATCGCGGATTTTATCAATAGCGTCCAAGGCTGTATTTACTGCGGTATCTGAACCGATAGACATATCGCTTCCGGTAATATCGTTATCGATCGTACATGGAACGCCTATTATTTTTATTCCGAACTCCGAAGCAAGAATCTGTGCGCCTTTAAAAGAACCGTTGCCGCCCAAGACAACCATGCCTTCTATGTCACGCTTTTTAAGATTGTACGCTGCCTTTTTACGCCCGGCCTTAGTTGTAAATTCTTTACATCTGGCGGTTTTTAAAATCGTGCCTCCCCTATTTATAATATTACTCACGCTCCTCAAGCTCATCTTAACAAAATCATCCTCTATAAGCCCTTGGTATCCTCTTAAAACACCATAAACTTCAATACCTAAATATAGAGCATACCGCACAACGCTGCGAACGGCAGCATTCATACCCGGGGCATCTCCCCCGCTGCAAAGCACGGCTATGCGATTAATCTTTTTCACGTTCCTAGCTCCCAACTCGCCAAATATTTTTTCTGCTCGGCAGTCAAAGTATCAATTGCGACTCCTAAGCTTTTAAGTTTAAGTCTCGCTATTTCTTTATCTATGACGGCAGGTACTTTATAAACCTTCTTCCCTAATTTTTTATAATTTTTGCATACATATTCGCAGCTTAATGCCTGATTCGCAAAACTCATATCCATAACAGAGGCCGGATGGCCTTCTGCGGCCGCAAGATTCACAAGTCTGCCCTCACCTATCAGATTTAATTTCTTACCGTTTATAAACGTATATTGGTCTACGAACTCTCTCATTTTACGTTTTCCTTTCGACATCCTGGAAAGCGCGGGAATATCTATCTCCACGTTAAAATGGCCTGAGTTACAAATGATAGCTCCGCTTTTCATCTGTTTAAAATGCTCTGCTCTCAAAACATTTATATCTCCGGTAAGTGTAACAAATACATCACCCAGCTTTGCGGCTTTTCCTATAGGCATTACTGAATAGCCGTCCATAACGGCCTCCAGGGCCTTCAATGGATCCACTTCGCAGATTATGACATTTGCGCCCATACCCCTTGCCCGCATTGCAACGCCTCTGCCGCACCAGCCGTATCCGCAGACTATAAATACAGAGCCTGCCAAAAGTACATTCGTAGCTCGGACAATACCGTCTATTGTTGACTGGCCTGTGCCATAACGGTTATCGAAGAAATGTTTTGTATCGGCATCATTAACTGCGATTATAGGATACATCAGGACATTATTTTCTTCCAAACTTCTTAAGCGAATAACCCCCGTCGTAGTCTCTTCTGTTCCGCCGAGTATATTTGCTACAAGACTCTTTTTATTTTTATGAATAGTGGCAACCAGATCAGCTCCGTCATCCATGGTTATATTCGGTTTGGTATCCAAGGCAACATTTATGTGCTTATAATATGTCTGGTTATCCTCTCCTTTTTTTGCGAATACACTCATCCCATAATCCTTCACCAAAGAAGCAGCAACATCGTCCTGCGTGCTCAGCGGGTTCGAGGCGCAAAGAATAACCGAAGCGCCCCCAGCCTTTAGGGTCAATGCCAGATTGGCCGTTTCTGTTGTAACATGCAGGCACGCGGCAACCTTTACGCCTTTGAGCGGCTTCTCTTTTGAGAATCTTTTTCTTATCAAAGAAAGGACTGACATGTATTCATTAGCCCACTCTATACGTTTTTTCCCTTCACCGGCTAATTTCAAATTTTTGACGTCGTATTTCATCTTCTCTCCATTGTTATTCTGCTTTCCAACTAAACGCTATACGCTAGCCGCTAAACGCTATTTTATGTATTTTGCTAAATCCTTGACCCTATCTCTTTTTTCCCAAGTAAATCCATCTTCTTCTCTTCCGAAATGGCCGTACGCCGCCGTATTAACATATCTATTTGGATAATATTTTCGCAATTGCAGCTTTTCGATTATCCCGCGAGGCGTCAGGTCAAAATTATCCCTGATCACATCTATAAGCTCTGCGTTTGTAATTCTGCCTGTGCCATAGGTGTCTACAAGTATTGACAATGGGTCAGGGTTTCCTATTACGTAAGCTAATTGAATAAGGCACTTATCGGCTATCTCGGCTGCGACTATATTTTTTGCTATATACCTCGCCATATAGGAAGCCGACCGATCGACCTTTGTCGGATCCTTGCCTGAGAATGCCCCGCCGCCATGCGGCGCCATTCCGCCATACGTATCGACAATTATTTTTCGGCCGGTCATCCCTGTGTCAGATTGGGGTCCGCCTATCAAAAATTTTCCTGTTTGGTTAACATAAAATTTTGTCTCTTTATCAAGGTAGTTTTTTAAGATAGGCCTTGCCACCTTATCTATTATCTCCTGCCTCGCCTTCTCCGTTATCATGTCTTTTTTCTTATCGACAATAACATCGGTGTGCTGGAATGCCAGGACAACTGATGTCACTCTCTTTGGTTTTCCGTTTTGGTACTCAACGGTAACTTGAGATTTTCCATCAGGCCCCAAATAATCCAATATGCCTTTTTTTCTAACTTCTGCCAGCCTTCTTGCAAGCCTTTGAGAAAGCGTGATAGGAAGAGGCATTAGTTCCGATGTCTCATTGCACGCATAACCAAACATCATGCCCTGGTCTCCGGCTCCGCCCCTATCAACTCCTTTTGCTATATCAGGCGATTGGGTATGAATAGCGTTCAGGACCGCGCAGGTATGGTAATCAAAGCCGTATTTCGGGTGCGTGTAACCTATGCGCTCCAGAAGCTTCCTGCACAGGCCGTGAATATCCACATAACCTGTCGTTGTTATCTCGCCTCCGACAATAACAAGGCCCATTGTAATATAAGTTTCGCACGCAACCCTTCCTTTTGCATCCTGCCGCAGCACGTCGTCCAACACCGTATCCGACATTTGGTCGCAAACTTTATCGGGGTGCCCTTCTGTTACGCTTTCAGAAGTAAACAAATATTTATTTGTCATTTCTTCCTCCGTATATTTTTTTGACTTCTTCATAGGATTCCTTACTGCCTATATCATACCAGGCCTCATCAAACGCAAAGGCGCAAACGCCGTCATTTTCGGATAACCATTTTATATAATTACCCGGGGCATCTTTCTTTTCGCTTGTATCCAGGTATTTCTTCACAAGATTAAGTTTTGCTTTCGGAAAATAATAAATACATGTCGAAATAAGCGTTGATTTCGGATTCTTGGGCTTCTCTTCGAAGCTTATCACTTTAGCATTAGTATCGATCTCCAGCACGCCGTAAAGGCCAGCTATCTCTTTCTTTTTTATGTCATAAACCGCTATTGATGAAACAGGAGATTTTCCTTTTGCGAATTTTAAAAATTTCTCCAAAGCAAAGTCAAAAAGATTATCCCCGGCAATTACGAGCAAGCTATCGTCTATTTTTCCTTCACTTATCGTAAGCCCTATGTCGCCTATGGCGCCGAGCCTGTCGTCATTCGAGAGGGTTTTATCGTTTACGACCTGTATCGGCAAGGCACATTTCTTTACCTTGGCCCACTCTTTAAATTGCTCAAAAAATTTCTGATTTGTTACGACATATATCTTGTCGATCTCTTTTATCTTTAAAATCTTATCAACCGTATGGTCGATCATTAATTTTTTGCCCACAGGTAAAAGCGGTTTTGCCGTGTTGAGGGTTAAAGGATAAAGGCGGGTTGCGTAACCGGCAGCTAGTAGTAATGCCTTCACCCCGTTAGAAATGCCTTGTTTATGATCTGATGAATCAAAATTTCTAACGGGGTTCATTATTCGCCTAGCCTCCTTTTTAAATATGCTATTCTATGAACCGGCGTGGGGTCCACCTTATTCATGACCGCAAGGTACAAGCTCACCCAGTCACCTATATAAATTGTCGAAAAAATCCTGGCCAAAACACTCTCCCCCATGGAGTTTACCTCGAGCAACTTTACCTTTTTTCCTTTTATAATATCTTTTATGATCGCCATTCTTCTTTTTATGCGAGGATGGTCGCCCTTATCTCTTAGATACAACGCTACAATATCCTTTGACACCTTTGAGAAAGGCTCAAACCCCTCGATCTCATTATGGTTCATCTCGGCAAAAATATGATGCGAGGCAAGCGACTTCGCGTTTTCTTCGATCTGTGTTCTCCACCTATAAGCAACCGGTTCAAAATGGTCGATTGACGCGTATATCAACGGGAATTTGCCGTATAGTTGTTCGGCTAATTTCAGCGAAATATTGGAACTTTTACTCGCCATGGGACTTAACCTGTCTTTGAGCTTTCGTAGCAACGCTATCGTCTCATCTATTTCATTCGCGCATGAACCGATAAGGCCTAATTTTGAAAATGCCATAATAATAGGGATACTGGAATAGCCCAACGCGCAGCGCGGAGGAAGCCCTTGTGGAATTACTATCAGCATATCGCCGTTCTTGACGGCCGCTTCGGCAAGCTTCCCTCCTGAAGTCATCATAAGTATGGTCGAGCGCTTGCTTTTAGCCTGGGCATAGCAGCTTCGCGTCTCTTCGGTATTCCCGGAATAGCTCGATATCAAGACAAGCGTATCTTTGTCAACATAAGTAGGTATATCATAATGCCTGTTTCTTATTATCGAGACATTTATTTTATCTTTTAGATAAGAGGCTATAACGTCTCCGCCGATAGCCGAACCGCCCATACCGCACCACAGAATAAGCTTCGGTTTCATGATTTTCTTTGAAGGTTTAAACCTTTCGCCGATTTCTTTGGCTATTCTGCATTGATTCGGAAAATCCAGCATGATACCCAGCATGTCGGATTTATCGAACTCGTTAAAAGAGCTTATCGAAACCATGATATCTATCCTTTCGCTAAAGTTAAACTTTTATCTTTAAATCTTCCAGGCTTTTCTTGGCCAGGTTTTCAACTTCCTTAGCCGTTGAAAGGCTCAAAGCCTTCACTGCGATTTTCTTCGCCTTGAAGTATTCCATGCTCCTGATTATTCTTTTTACCTCAGGTAATATTATAGGCGAGGTACTGAACTCATCCAGCCCTAATCCTAACAAGAGAACGGTTAATATTATATCCCCTGCCATCTCGCCGCACATGCCTACCCATATGCCGGCTTCGTGCGCGTTATCTATAATAGTCTTGATAAGCTTCAAGACGGCCGGATGGGCCGGTTCATATAGATAAGCGATCTTTTCATTAGCGCGATCAACGGCTAACGCATATTGTATGAGATCATTAGTTCCTATGCTGAAAAAATCGACTTCCCTGGCTAATATGTTACTTGTGAGAGCCGCGGAAGGAATCTCAATCATGGCGCCTACTTCTATATCCTTATTAAATGAGATCTTTTCTTTCTTAAGTTCTTCTTTAACTGACTCCAGGACCTGGTTCGCTTGAATAAGTTCTTCAACGCCTGAAATCATAGGATACATCATCTTAAGGTTCCCGTAAGCAGAGGCGCGCAATATCGCTCTCAATTGAACCTTAAAAACATCTTGCCGCGCAAGGCAAAATCTTATGGCGCGCCAGCCAAGGTAAGGATTCATTTCATGCGGTATTTCTAGCTGGGATAAAAATTTATCACCGCCAAGGTCTAGGGTGCGTATTATAACGGGATGGGATACCATTTTTTGAGCTACGGTCTTATATGCGTGAAATTGCTCTTCTTCGGTAGGCAAATCTTTCCTATTCATATAAAAATACTCTGTACGAAAGAGACCTATCCCCTCTGCACCGTGAGTGACAGCTGAAGTTGCCTCTTCGGGTAATTCTATATTTGCCGCGAGCACTACCCTTCGACCGTCAATAGTCTGGCAAGGTAAATGCTTGAATTTAGTCAGGTTTGACTCGAATTTTTTAAATTTTAATTTAAGGCTTTCGTATTTCTTTATCGTCTCTTTTTCCGGCCTTATGATAACTTCACCGTTGCTGCCGTCTATAATGATTACATCGCCTGGTTCCACCTCCCTGGTAATGGTTTCAAGCCCTACAACCGCAGGTATTTCCAGGGATTTAGCCATGATAGCCGTGTGAGAGGTCCTGCCCCCGATATCGGTCGCGAAACCGATCACATTTTTTCTATGCATCGTGGCTGTGTCCGAAGGGGAAAGGTCGCCTGATATGACAATAACTTCTTCTTTTAAATTTGAAAGGGCATGACTGGTAGTACCTAAAAGATTCCGCAATATCCTCTTGCCAACATCGCTTATATCGCTAAGCCTCTCTCTTATATATTCATCATCCAATTTAGCGAATGTTCTTATGTATTTTTTTAAGACCTCTAAGAATATATATTCCGCGTTTATTTTTTCATTCTTTATCTTGCCTATTACATCGTCGATGAGCATCGTATCTTCCAATACCAGGATGTGCGCGCTGAATATCTCGCCGTGTTCCAAGCCCATCTCCGCAGAAATTTTCTGTTTAATCTCTAATATTTCTTTTTTTGTTTTAAGTAGCGCACCTCGGAAACGTTTTATCTCTTTGGACAGGGACTTATCATCCAATTTCCTTTTATTTACACGGAAATCCTCCCTGTCTAAAACTAAAACCTTGCCTATCGCAACTCCGGGAGCGGCTGGTATGCCTTTAATAACCCTTTCTATCATTAAATTTCTCCTTAAAGAAAAATCAAATCTGCGGTTTCGGTGTGCCCAATTCGTCTATTTTTCCTGACAAAAGGTCTTCCAATTCTACCAAAGCCTTTTCCGCGTCTTCGCCGTCTGCCTTAATAATTATTATGCTGCCCTTCCCTGCGGCAAGCATCATTATGCCCATTATGGATTTTCCGTTAACCTGCTGCTTGCCCTTCTGAACGGTTATGTTCGAGGTAAATTTATTTGCCATTTGAACAAATAGCGCTGCAGGCCTTGCGTGAAGCCCCTGTTTATTTTTTATAGTTATTTTTCTTTCGATGATCATAGCGTTTTTTACTGTTTGGCTTCGTCTTCTTTTTCTATAATACCAAGAATACCTTTTACATCCTTGGCCGACATTAATGAGTCGCGGAAATACTTATCCTTCAGAAGCCTTGATATCCTTGCAAGGGCTTTGAGGTGAGGGCCCGCTGAATCTTCTGAGGCAAGCAATAAGAAAAATATATGGGTAGGCTCACCGTCTAAAGATTCGAAATCAATACCTTTTTTGGAAACTCCGAATGCCGCGACTAGTTTTTTTACGTAAGCTGCTTTTGTGTGTGGAATGCCTACGTTCTGGCCGATGCCTGTTGACCCTAAAGCTTCTCTTTCCAAAAGCGCCTTAAGAATTGCTTCCTTGTTGCCCTTTACTGCACCGGCATCATACAGTAGTTCCAAGAGCTCTTTTATCACCCCTTTCTTATCCGTGGCCTGTAAGTCGGCGCTCACAGCCTTAAAATTTAAAAAATCTGATATTTTCATCTTTCCTCCTAAGATATTTTTATGTTCTCAAGTTCTAAATCTGTTGCCCTTATGTGATCTTTTTAAAACCCCTTATCGGAAGGGGTGCCAGAGAGCGAAGCGAGCGTCCTAGGGGGAAACCTAGGTTTCCCCCTAGAAAATTATTCGGGCGCTAGCCCCGCCCTAGTTTTAACTCTTTGCGGGTCGAAGGCAGATGCGACCTTTATTTTAGGCATCTGCCGAAGACCGAATAATGGAGCGGGTGATGGGTCTCGGCGCCCTCATTCGGCCCGATTTCATCGGGCCAGGATATTCGGGTCGGCCGCTCGCCTGCTGACGCTAGCTTCTGCGAAATTGCATGTATGCGCTTTTCCTCGCTTCGCTCGGCGCAGGCTCACTTCGAGACCAAACATCAAGCCTCACCTTATCAATGAAAACAAATCATTCCTTCGAAGCTCAATCGTGAAAACGATTGAGCGAAGAAGAATGGAGCGGGTGATGGGTCTCGAACCCACGACAACAACGTTGGCAACGTTGTGCTCTACCAACTGAGCTACACCCGCGTTATTAGCAAATAGCTTGTAGCAAATAGCTAATGGTTTCGTTTTTTTGGCATATGCCATTGGCCATTTGCTAGTTTGCTAATCTTCATAAATTGTTAACAGTTTTTGTTTTTTATTTGCCATATGCCATTGGCCATTTGCTATATTGGTACCCCCATCAGGACTCGAACCTGAAACCAACGGATTAAGAGTCCGCTGCTCTACCAATTGAGCTATGGGGGCGCATCTCTAAATCGCTTCTATTAGCACAACAAAATTGTTGAGCCTAAACCCCACCTTTCGCAATTCATGGCGAAATCCCACGAAGCCAATCTTTCTTCTTCGCATGCACTGGCGAAGCGGGAAGCTATGGGGGCGCA
>PEWV01000064.1 GCA_002780005.1 Candidatus Aquitaenariimonas noxiae
GACGCCAGGGCTGCGTTCTTTACGATGGTCACGACCGCCTTAAAGGGCGCCCTCAAAGATGCGACAGCGAAGTTAATCAAAGGCGCTTCCTGCAGGCTACAGATGAGCTTTGCTGGAGGTACACTTACAATTACGCCTATAGCCAGAGTATCCGATCTAAAACCGGAAGTAAAGGCCGATGGTATAGGTCGGGTACTTTCAATGATACTCAAGTCCGATGATGAGGTATATATGATAGGCGATATGATACTGCCTGTCAAACCTATAAGTGGTCAAGCTGGACAGGCAATTGTGGATGAAATAAATAGGCAGATCGAAGCTACCCAGCAAAAAATAGGTGGAATTATAACCATAGCCGAGACTTCCCGCACGCCGACTCAGTTAAGCGAACTTGCGGCTTTACAGAAAAAGGCAACTTTCCTTATTATGTTACGTGATGCCTTCACAACGGCGATAACTGTTGGGGACGAAAGTTATGTAGGATGCAATTACTCGATTTCGCTTAGTGTAGATAGCCTTGGCAATTTGATTGTCACGCCTTTCGGCAAAGTAGGCGATTTAACAGTTAAAGGTAGAGAAACATATAACAAATTTATAGAAGGCAGGCTTAAGGAACTTTCAGACGCCGGTTTTTCAAAAACGACAGTGTCTAACATAAAGGGATATTTTGATGACGAAAACAACACGGTATATATAGGTTTAAATTCCGCAACAGGCAAGGCAGAAATATTATCAGTCCAAAATCCCAAACTCAACCTCGAGCTCAATGCGCTTGTCGGCATTTTACTTGCAGCCAAGGCAATTGCAGCGCCGGAATTTGCTCAGAAATTTACAGGCAATGCAAAATTGGCGGTGGATGAGATGATAGCTTATGTGGCAGACTGCATTGCCGGCGAGATGCTTAATGATTTAACTCTCGCAGAAAGAACCAGCTTGGCGGGAGGGAGATTAGGAGATGTTAGGACAGCGCTTACCAATGCTGTGAAAAGATTATTTGTAGCAATTATGACAGGGGATAAGGCACAAATAGACGCCGCCCTTAAGGCATTCAGCACACCGATAGAAAATTTAAAGACCAAAGGCGCCTCCTTTGCCCTTACCGATATAAGACAAGTGAAAAAGCTTGTTGATGCAGCCGGTAATGCAACAGCTGACTTACAAACTGCGTTGACAAACGAAAACGACAAGTTGCTTAATATAGCCAGAATATTATTAGGAGAGGGAAGATTGGCGAACGTCACCTTAAAACTTAATGCCCTTCAGTTCGTGATGAAGGCATACGCCGGCTTTGTCGACCCTGTTACAGGGGCTATCCGAGACGGCTCCGACTTAAGCACTGTTCTCAATTATATGATAAATAGATTATCAGACAATCTGAAGCAAATAGAGGACATATTGCAAGGAGAAGGTCCTAAGGCAAATCTCGAGGCTTTATTAAGAGATTCACAGACTTTTGTAGGGCACGTAGCGAGCCTTGAAGTCGCATTCCGTGCAGCTGTTACACAAATGTTGACCGTAGTGATGAATGCGAGCGTTGAAGATTATGGAACATGGCTTAGTAAGTATCCAAATAGGGCCACCTACGACCCGGAAGGAAAGCTCGACAGACTCGCCGCAGCGTTGCAAGCGTTGTGGCAAAGCTTAATTGGTGCCGCCGGAACTGCGAAGAGCCCGCTCGAGGTTTTAAGTAAAGGTATTGATGAATTAATAGGTGGGCTTAAAGAGGTTGCACAAAAGTGTCGAGCAGGAGAACCAACCGCCGGCGACTTCGATAAACTCTCATCTTTAGAGGGAAGGATAAGCCTTGTTTTTGGCAAATTCACTATCCTATGCTCCCAGAATATAGAAGCCTTTAGAATGGCACTTTTCCGCAAATCGGATGCTTCTTTGACGAGCTTGGACCAGTTATACGGGGCCGATGAAAATAGATATCTGGTGATGAAGAAGTTTATTGTAGCGAGTGTGTGGGTTATAGCATACGTTGCAACAGGGGCCAAACCTAATGATGCCAAGGGAAGAACTGACTTGCGCGACGAAGTCCAGCGTGCGGGCAATGATATAGATGCGCTTATCGCGGTATTTAGCAAATACTATAGCAGCATAACATCGTTGATTAATATGTTTGGAGGCGATGATAGACAGCGGGTCGTGCTTGGGATACGGGACATATTGGTTCTTATTGCTGATAGGAATCATATCGGGGTGCAGCTTGAAGGAGACGGCGGCATATTGCGCGGATTATTGATTAAAGATGACAAAAGCTTTGGCAATTTATACGGCCTCGGTAAAGAACCAACCTTTAAATCCGATAATTGGAAAAAAGATGGTAACTATAATATAGAATCCAGGCTTTCTGAGTTCGCAAAGGCGTATACGACAATCCAGAACAATAGAGTTATCGGGTTTGTTACGAAGTCTTTGGGCGATGTTATTGACGAAGACCTCTATATGACATGCATTGAGCGTTTAGCCACAGAAACGAACCCCGAAGTAGGCAATCTATATGTAAGCATAGTCGGCGCTATGAACGAAATAGCGTCACTTATGAACGGCAATTATAGTCATTTTAGTTTATCGATACGGGATTTACGAGCAAGGATGGTAGCCCTTCAGAACAACAATTCGCCGTTATCGGGAGTTTATAGTAGCTTGATTAGTTTCTTAAGTTCAATCTATGGTGACAATGACCAGGACATCGGAACTGCGTTCAACGAGGATTTGAAGAAGTTGGGAGATATGATACGAGGCGAATTTGTTGCAATTCAAGACTTAATCGCAGACCGGACAAAAATTGATACCAAGGCGGTTCAAGATAGAGTAAATGCCTTAAAGGCGGATATAAATGCAGCTTCGCTTGTACTCGGTATCGGAATCGTTGTCGCTAGTGCGCAATATATAGAGGTAGAAATGGGACGTTTTGCAAGCGCATATTCTAACCTTCCTGACAGAATACGGCAGAAACTCGTCTCTGACCCGAACATGGTCAACACCCCGGAAGATGTGCTTAATTTATACGTTTCAATTATTGAAAGTCTTACGAGTTCTATTCAGGCAATACATACCGCATTGCAAAATAAAGGAGAGGGGCTTTCTCAAATACTGCCTTCAGCAGCTTCAATTATGGATGCATTTATTGGCTTGAAGGCCTCTCTGGCTACGATGGCGCTTTTAACAGGAGACTTAGGGAGCGGTCGGATAAAAGAGGATTCTAAAGCAGAAAAAGTTTTACTCAATATCGGCAGTGCAATTATATACCACTGGACCGCTTTATCAGACCCGGAAAAGGTAAAGGCAAGCAGCCAGCAGTTGTTAGCGTGGAGTAATATATATGGAGAAATTATAAGGATTGCATTCGGTCCAATAGGACTTATTGAAAGATTAACAAGAGAAAACGGTCAAGTAAAACATGATTTTGAAGAGATAAGGGAACTCTTCAACAGCATGTGTACTGCTTCGAACGGAGTCTCACACGTTCAAAGTCTTGAAGAACTTTTCGGTCTTATTTTTAATGACCAATTCTTTGAAGAATTAGTCAAACTAACTGCCACGCCTACGTTATCCGCTGACAGCGCAGACGCAATCAAATCACTCTTTACGCAATGGGGAGAAAGCAGTAATCTTGTTGCTGCTGCTATCATTGCCTCCGCAGGAGTTTTTAAAGACGCCTTTAATGAAACAGGCGCTGTGAGCACGCTTACAAACCGAGAATTTGGAAGAAGGGTGCTCATGTTTGTTGCGAAAAGAATTAATTTTGGCATGGATCCAAGGGATGTTGGCATTGTGTGGAAACAGGATGATGATGGTAACTGGTGGCCTAAATATGTAGATGCTAGTACGCAAATAACGAATTATGATCTTCGCGTGCTTTGGTCTGTGTGGAAACAAGTTGAGAGAGAAGGAAAGAGTGAAGATAAAGTCGACGTAGAAAGTATGGATCTGGGCGTATTAGAGTCGCTTATGAGGACACAAGGCAAGAGGGGAGGAGGCAAATTTACAGATGCCGACTTTGCATATGTTCACTTTATGTATACGATGCGGTCGATAAAAGTTGTTTTTGGCACTTTCGGGAAAACCGAAGATGACCAAGGGCATTTTATTTTACGACCAGACGGAGAAAGAAGTGTCGACAGAGTGCTTGCTCATTTAAAATATCAGCTCGCAAACTTATTTTTCTTTTTGGCTAAAAACGGCGCGCAGCCGAAAGAACCTACGTTAAAACAGGCATTAGAAGGCATTACTGACAGCATATTTATTGACACGGCGCTCTTAGACACGGCCAGACGGCTCGTAGGCGAACTTGTCTCTTGGGATGAAAATACGATTCTTAACTTACAGAGGACGCTTGATGCGAAAATACAGCAATATAAGGGCAAAGACGAGGCTCTATATATTTTCTATACCGACCTCAAAACCACAATGGGGCAACAGGGTATCACTAAATTCTCAGAGGCCATTTCTAGAATTACTAATGCCCTGCGCGCCCTATTCGACAGCTACAAACCCGGCCAGCTGGAAGCACCTGATACTCCAGAAATTTTAGCGAATCGGAAAGCGCTCCTCAACAAGCTTACCAGTAATTATAAATTTCTGAGTTACGGTTTTGATATAGGAACAATAGATATACAGGTTGACAGGATACGTAAGCTCCTCGGCCTATCTCCAGCTCAAATTATGCAAGAACTTAGCAAGGACGCTAAGTTCAGCGGAGTTGATGCCGCCGCCATCATGCCCTATATACGCATGCTGCAGAGCGACCCATCAAGCATTGATAGGATAATCTCCGATTACCTGAACTCTTTAGGTACTTATATGGAAGGCTTGGCAAATCCAGATTTGATAACAGATAGAAGGGCCTTCCAGTTGTTAGAAGGGCGAATAACCGCGATGAAAACACTCTCCTTCTTAGTTACAGGTCTTGACGAACAGGCAGGCGGAGCCCTCAAGGCCAACTTAAGCGGTGCCTCAAGCGTCTTTGAGGCAGGTATGGATTCTTTACAGGAAGCGTTCCGAAACGCAGCGCTTACAGATTATCAGAACATGGACGCTGCACTGAGAATGCACCAGAGAGGTTTGATTATTTTAGGATGGATAGGGGAAGAGAGCAAGGGTAAGAAGTTATCCCCAGAGGTCCCCGGGATATGGAAAGGATTCGAGACAAGGGTAGCAGACTGCCTTGGAGCCGACATGGCACGTCTGCTTGATTCGGCTTCAATAGCATTTCTTGCAGATGGGGCAAGGCGTGCCGAGGGATTCAAATCGTTGCTCGGCGCATCTTCAGATATTTTGAAGAGCATCATAGAAGATTATGTTATCGGTGATATGACAAAATTCGAAATTAATTTCTCAGCGGCAGAGGCATTGTTTGTTCAACTTAGAAACAACGTGCATATGTTCGCTGGTTTAAAGGCGTCTAATAAACAGTATGATGAACTTAAGAAAGAATTCGCAAAGATTAACCAAGAGATAGCAGAATTCAAACTTCCCCCTGATATGTTGGCGAGACTCCAAGCAGGTGCGCCTGATTTGATTGCGGTTTTCAAGGGTAAGCCGGCAGAGATAACAGAGAGAATGAAGGGTTATTTCGTTCAGATGGTAGGGCATCTCAGGGCCTTCTTTGATAATATGGAGGGCGGCAACGTTCGAGGCGCTTTTGATGCTACGTATGATTTTATGGAGTCGTTTAGAAGATTCAGTAACGATGCAATTGACCAGATTAACATCGCGACAGTGAGCTTGCAGATACTCAAAGCCGAGGTTAGCTTCTACGACGCCTTTGTAAAGGCAGCAGCAGCTGTCGCCGCTGCGCAGGCAGCCGTAGAAAGCACAAATGCAAGTAGAGCTACATTGCAAGGCAAGGTAGCCGCCAACTTTGGACGATTCCATAAATCATTGCCTGAAAACATACCGATGGCGACAAATTTTGCCGAGATGGATTGGAGCGGTTTCATACCTGCCTTAAGAGAACTTGCCAAGGCTATGGCAGTAGTAACAGGGTGCGATCACTATACTAAGAAAGTCGGACGCGAAATTGACAGCATAATGGAGTCCGCTTCAGATGTCTTAGAACAAGGGCTAAAGCCGGTTTATGATAGCATACAGAGGACGTATGATAACATAAGTAGCACCGGCAAACTAGTTAACGCTTGGTTGGACAGGATGAATGGCAAGTTAGCAGTGCTTGAAGCCGCTGCCCGTCAAGCTGCGAGAAGTGAAGCGTCGCGCAGGCTCGCTCAGGTTAAAAGCTGGAGTGAAGACCGGGGAGGTACTAAACCTATTCAAAAGATAGATGGACACCAGGGAACAAGTTATGGCTGGTCCGGCGAGAAGCCCGGCGCACGAGGCAACACTATTATAGTTGTAAGAAATGCCCAGGGGCCGAGGGTTACATATTATACTTATAACGCAGAAAATGCGAAAGGCGCAGACGGCGTTCCTTACGCAGGTGTTAGATTCAGGGTTGAAGAAACAATAACAAGACCCAGACTCGGCGGGATAACGATGGAAGGCACAGCACTGAAAATAACAGATTATGGCCCAGACGGCGGCACAATCTTAGATAGTTATTATTCATATAGAACCACACCTAAAGAGGGTCTTTTTAAAGGAAGGGAAATTACCCAGATTTGGAATGTTGACAAGACGACCGGTGAAGGGTCAACTGTGCGTGAAACAGAGCTTATTGTCAAGGCAGGTATGACTGACCCATTCGGCGTTGAGCAGGTAGATAGAGATACTAAATTTGTCTATGTCCACAATGAGAATGGAAGTATTAACTGGGAAGCCAGTAGGGCTTATGTCAGTTTTGAAGGGACACATCAAGGTGTGGGATACAAAGGAGAAATGGTATTTGGTGTAAAGAGAGATGAAATTGGACAACTCGGGGCTCGCCGGGAAGCCACCGTAGATTGGAAAATGAAATTAGATGGCAGAATGAGAGATGTGCAGCTCTACTTTGATTTTGAAGCGCCGGCTAATAATACCATAAGGGTATTTACTGATGAAACGCGTTCTGCGTTTGATGCGTATAGAATGAACGTAGATCAGAAAACGCAAGAGATAAGTTTTGGTCTCTTATTGTATAACTATCAATCAGGAACAGGCACAAAAGACGGCCGCGTGTATTCCTGGGAACAGGTGATAACGTATACCGAAGGCGACAGAAACAAAATAGATAGGGAGAAGACTTATAGGAAAGAGACTTTTGATGAACATACTTATTCTATTTATACTCCAACTCTTATCTTCGGAGACAAGGGTGTTAGAGTTGAATTTACAACTTTGCAATATTCACAGGAGTTAACAAATGTAGATGGTAAACTGGCACTCCTTATAAAAGAACGCACCGCAACCGGAGCCTATGATAAAATCATCAAAGTCTTCCGCAATGGTTTTGAGCCGGATGGAACCCTGGATGAGAATAATGTAGATGTGTATGCCTTGGTTTCTAAACCGGACGAAATAGAGAACATGGAAAAGGCGGGTAGGACGCTTATGACACAGGGAGGGGAACGATTTGTTCTTATAGTATCAAAAGAAACTCGCGTAAATGCAGGCGGCTATACAGAGTTAGTTATCACTGATCACGCCAAGCCAGCTAATAGTATGACAATTGTAGATGTGAATAAGAACAACAAATTCGGCGATGTAGTATGGATAGATAGAGAAAAAGGAACATATCTGGGTGATACTATAAAATATGGAGATGGTAGGGTTGAGGAATTGAGGATATATCGTGCTGAAGATATATTGAGTGGGAAGTATGATGCACCTCATAGTATTGCAGAAAATGGAACCGCGCATCCTGATTGGTCAGAGGATATCTTTGGCTATTTGAAACAGCTCACAACAGATAATCCTGGAGTAGCTGTCGATGTTATCGTATCAATAGTAAACGGCAAAGAGCATAAACTTCACTGGTATTCTGGTGAGACACAGAGAGAAAGGACAGTAACCTTTACAGCGGTTATCAATCTAGGTGCGGGTAATAAGGAAAGAAGGATTACTCTTGCAAGTTTAGACCAGACACTATCCGTGTCGCGTAGACAGGAATATATCAAACAGACGGGCACCGATATAATTAAGGAAGAAAGGCGATACCTAAGAAATTTGACGAGCGAAAGAGGTGGTAAACCGTTCTGGATTATGATGACAGATGAGCTTGAATACAGTGAGTATTCAGGCGTGTTCTTTGCTTCCGCGCCCGCAATAAAAGCAGTCGCTATGTTAAAACAAGGGGCTCTTTCTGAAGGCAAGATAGAAGCTTTATCAGTAACCAAGTTTTTAAGGAATCTTGGTGGTTTCAGCTTGACCGCCTTGACAGAAATTCCACAAGAAGATGGCACGGTTAATGTATATACTAGAAAAATAGGCAGCATAGGGGTAATGAATCAATTTGATACTGCAGAAGAGTTTATTGCTAATTGGGCGATTTGTGTGCAGGATTATATTGCACATTATGGAGAAGACCGCCCTATGACAAGGGATTATATCGAGGGAATTACGCCCTCTGGAATGACGCTTGAAGAAGATTATAAGGGATATCCCCATCCAATCATAGGTAAATATAAAGAGACCCGCACTCAAGAAAGTTGGGCATGCGGCATAGAAGTAGTAACTGTCAAGAATGCTGAAGGCGAAACAACTGTTATGGAGTCGATTCCTCTGAATAATGGCAGGGTTTTCGGAATACAAATAAGTAGTGATACAAAAGGAAATTATTCATACTCAGCCCATCATTATGCACGCATTGAAGATTTCTATAGCGGAAAACCGGAGAAGGGCGAAAAAGGCGGCATAGATATAGGCGTGTCAGACTGGAGAGACAGGAATCTTAGTGGGTTCTGGAAGGGCTTAAGGCGCTTCTTTGCCGGAGAAACTTTTAGCGGAGAAAAACTTGGGTGGACAAGATGGCTAAATCCTTTAGAGTGGGGAATCGCCGTAGTTAACTGGCTTGTTGTTTCACCCACTTATGAAGGCGTGAACCTTATTCACGAAGGGTATGGTGGACTCGGAGTCTTCATAATAGTGCTTACATGGGGAGCTTTCTTATTGCCTGGAATAGGTTCACTTGGTGCAAAAGGAGGTGCCGTAGGAGCAAGCATTGCTATAAAAGAGGCTGTTGTAGAGGGTCTTATCAAAGTTGGTCAGCGTGTACTTGCAGAAGGGGCAGAGAGAGTGGCCTTGAAGCGAATAATAGCTGAAGTAGCTAACGAAGTGTTTGAAAACCTTTTAAAGACTGAAAGCATTAGTATAGCTGAAAGACAGGCAGTAAAAGAGGCTATTGAGAGAGGCATCACGCGTGGAGTTGATCGCATACTTGAAAATTATGGGACGAAACAGTTAGGGAGGGTAATGGAAGTTGCGATAAGGGCATGGGAAGAAGCTGGTGGTGCCAAACTAGGAGCCGAAGCTGTCAGTAGAGGGGTAAGTGCAGGTCTGAAAGAGGCCGAAAATCTCGGTTTAGGAAAATTGGTAACGAGGGAAGCATTAGAAACAACCTTGGGACAGCTAGGCAGGGGTGAAATTGCTGCAGAAACTGCAACAAGGGCCCTCGCCCAGAATATTGCAAGATTCTCGGAAAATCGTATAACCAAACTGTTATTAGGTGAAACCGCCTACAATGCTGCAAAAGAAAAGGTTGTAGAAGCAGGTATAAATAGGGTATATCGCGAGGCAGGGCTGCAGGCCGGTAAAAAAGCTGGTTTAACGGAAATAGCTGATGCGGCTATGTGGCATGGGGTTGCTGAAATGACTGGTCTGGAATTCTTGATGAAAGGTGCGGCAGGAACAGCTTTAACAAGGACGACAATGCCTGGGATGTTAGAGGCATTTATGTATAAGGTATTTGGAGGCGACATAGTTCCTGGTGTTACAGTGAGAAGTTGGTTGGGCGCTCTCGGAGAACTGCCCGGCCGCATATTACTCCGTCTCGAAATGGGGACCTCTAGGCCAGCAATTTTTGTGAGGGCTATATTTGCTAATTTATTACCCAGAAGCAGTATGGTGGCTTCCCACGTTACTCAACTAATAGGTCAAGGTCTTAGATTTGGTCGTACGATAGCATTGTTTAGGATGGTATTTACAGCTTCGACTATGGATTGGCAGAAAGAAGGATTCTTAGGAGGTTTGAAGAAGGTAGGGATAGCTTTTGTGCAAGGATTTGCAGAAGGCTTCACCTTTGGTATTAAATTCGGAATCATCATGCCATATGTTTTTGGAAGAATGGGTATGCTGGGTATGGCAGGACTTTCAGCAACCCAAAGCCAGTTCGCCCTTCTAAGGGTTTGGGGCCGCATCACAGCTGGTGGAATAAAAGCTATTGAAGGGATTGGTAATTTAGTCAACCTTAAACCTTTGAGCCGCACCGGAAGCTGGATGGATAAGGCATTAGGCGGAATACTTTCAAGAGAGCTCGGGTTCTCAATAGGGGGCCAGCAAATTGGATTAATTTCAATAGGGCCTACATTACACACGCTGTGGTTTGTTAAAATCTTCTTGGGTGAAGGCTCTAAATTATTAGGTTATGGCGGTGAATTTTTGGAAATTGAAGGGCTTGGCTATAGAGGATTGTCATCATATTTAGCAGAGAAGGGTCCGGGCTCTCAAGGAGGAATAGATTTATTCGCAAAATACGCCGGCACCGTATTGATGATATTCTCAGGAGACTTATTTACGCAAGGTCGCGGGGCTTTGGATTATATTACAGGACTGGGAGCTCGGCTCTCAGCAAGTAACAGGGCTGCGCTTGTCCGAATGGCGGGCGAGATGTTGGCAGATGCTTACGGTAAAGCAGAAACTCCTGCTGAAAGAGCCAGATTGGAAACCGCTATAAGCCGCTTTGAAGCTGCATTTGGAAGAATTGAAAGGACAGCGCCTGAGGCCCGGCCTGAACACGAGGTAACAGTAACTCCTCCTAGAGAAACAACAACATTAACCGAACGACAGAGAATGGAAGTGGAAGCTGTTGCAATAGACCTCTTTACTGGTCTAATAGGCGCAACTTCACCAGCGGAGGTTAGTAGATTAGTGGACACAGCAACCGTCAGCATGACAAACATTATGAGAGGTATTATATTAACTACAGGTTTATCAGGTTTGCATATCGCAAATCAGATAAGCGATGTTTTAAGAACATTTAACGCTAAGATTACAGAAGGCATAACCGAAGGATTTAAATCCGGAGCTATAGATGCTACGAGAGCGATAACAATATTAGAAGCAACGCTTAAGGTCAATGAAGCAGCGATAGATGTGGTAGTAAAGTCGGGTATAGAAGGTAAATATAAGGCAGAGATTGTCGCAAATATAGCTATGTCATTCAACGGAATGATAGCCACTGTCATTGCCGCAGGATTCCAGTACGGAAAGATGGAATTCGCAGATGCCCAGAAAGTCATCGATATGGCCAACACCTTCAACAGATTCGCAATAAGCGAGATTATGAAACTAGCCGAAGGCGCGGATAAATCCACCTTAGAGGCTATCACAAAGGCAATCACGAATATCACGACTTCATTCAACGCCATGATAGCCACTGTCATTGTCGCAGGATTCCAGTACGACAAGATGGATTTTGCAGATGCCAGGATTCTTATAGGGATGACCATTACTTTC
>PEWV01000027.1:0-1152 GCA_002780005.1 Candidatus Aquitaenariimonas noxiae
ACCTACCCCCGTCTATTGTACCACTCCTAAAGGGAATCTCCACTACTTGTTGATACCGTCTCAATAGGCATGCCTATTGAGAATTTTTCACGTTCTTTTGCCAAGAATTCCTCCGGTGTAAGATCTCCGAGCGACGTATGCGGCCGCTCGTTATTATAATCTACCCGCCAGTCTTCTATGATCCTCCTGGCCTCATCAAGACTCGTGAACCAGTGGTCATTTAAGCATTCGTCTCTGAATTTACCGTTAAAACTCTCAATAAAAGAATTGTCGACCGGCTTGCCAGGCCGTATGAAGTTAAGCTTTACTCCTCTCTGGTATGCCCAAGCATCAAGGGCCTTACCTATGAACTCCGGACCATTGTCTATGGTTATTAGTTCAGGCAATCCTTCGCCATAGGCGATCTCGTTTAATACCCTGACCACTCTCTGGCCTCCGATTGAAGTATCGACTTCAAGCCTGTGACATTTACGCGAATAATCATCTACTATCGTGAGCGTCCTTATCTTCCTGCCGCTTGAAAGGGCGTCTGATACAAAATCCATGCTCCAGCGCTCATTGACTCGTGTTGGCGAAGGCGCCTCACTTCGCTGTATCGCCGCCATCTTCTTACGTCGACGGATACGGAGAGCTAACCCTTCTTCTTTATAGATTCGCTCAGTTCTCTTATGGTTAATCACGAAGCCTTCTCTGCGTAGCATTATATGGAGCCTTGCGCATCCGAATCTTCTTCGCTTCTCCGCAATCTCTTTTAGTCTCTTGCGGATCGGCGCATCGTCCAGACTTGTCGCCATCTTATACTGAAACGTCGACCGCCATAAATCAACTACACCACAGGATCGCCTGATACTCAGCCCAAAGTTATCTTTAACAAATATTACTGCTTTACGTCTTGCTTTGGGCTTTAGAAGTTTTTTGAGACGACCGCCTTTAGCGCCTCTATGTCAAGCGCCTGGTTGGCAACGATACGCTTTAACTTGCTATTCTCTTCTTCCAGGCCTCTTAAGCGTATGGCTTCATTTACTGTCAGACCGCCGTATTTACGCTTCCAGTTATAGATGGTGCCATCGCTTACGCCGTGTTTACGGCAGAGGTCCGGCATTGGAACGCCTGTCTCCATCTCTTTTAAGATGCTGATGATCTGGTCTTCTT
>PEWV01000027.1:1172-22987 GCA_002780005.1 Candidatus Aquitaenariimonas noxiae
AGTGGTACAGTTTTAGGGGAGGGGGTCAACGGGATGTTGCGGAAAGTTACGGGAGGTTACGGAAGGTTGCAAAAGAGCTTTAGCAACCTTAAGAAACATTACGTAACTTTAAGAAACCTTAAGTAACGTCCTGAATAATTAGCGTCTAGCGATTAGGAAGTGAAATATGAGGCAACTTTTCTGGGTTTCATTTGCTACAATTTTCTACATATACTTCGGTTATCCAATGTTGGTGTATTTCTTTTCATTTTTCGGTAAAAGGGTAAATAAGAAATACATTTATCCCAAAGTAGCCATCATTATGTCTCTTTATAATGAAGAGAAAAATATTGAACGGAAGGTTGAGAGTTTATTGCAATTGGATTATCCTAAGGAGCAGATCGAAGTGATTATAGGCTCAGATGGTTCAACTGACAGGACTAATGAAATGTTGTCCAAATATAAGAGCGATAGCGTAAAGGTTTATATAAAATCCGAAAGAGGCGGCAAGCCAAATATGCTCAACCGCCTTGTTTCTATGGCTACGGGTGAACTTTTGGTTTTTACAGACGCAAGGCAGAGAATAGAAAAAGGCGCGTTAAAGGAGTTAGTAGCCAACTTTAATGACGAAAAAGTCGGGTGTGTTAGTTCAGAGCTTCATTTTGAAGATGAAAGCAGTAAGTCGGGCAAAGGGGTCGGCTTCTATTGGAAATATGAAAAGTTTATTCGCGAGAGCGAGTCAAGAATAGGTTCAATGCTTGGGGCTACCGGCGCTTTGTACGCGATAAGGAGAAAATTATTTTCAGAGATACCAAGCGATATAATATTAGATGATGTCTATTTGCCTTTTGAGGCGATCCGCGCAGGGTATAGGGCCGTATTTGAGCCGGAGGCAAAAATATATGATACGGTTCCCGAGACCGCGAAGGATGAGTTTAATCGTAAAGTGAGGACTCATGCTGGAAATTTTCAGGTATTTCGTTATTTTAAGGATTTATTCATCCCTTTTAAAAGCCCGATAGCGATACAGTTTTTTTCGCATAAGCTTTTGCGCTTCGTAGTACCGTACTTGCTAGTGACTTTGTTTATCAGCAATCTCTTTATATTGGATGGTTGGTTTTATGTGTTTAGTTTTTGGTCGCAGATACTGTTCTACGCATGCGCCTTGATGGCTATATTTTTTAAGTATCCGAATAAATTGTTCGATATTCCGCATATGTTTTGCGTGATGAACATTGCGGCAGTGGTGGGGCTTGCTAGATACCTTGGGAGGAAGCATAGTGTGGTGTGGGAGAAGGCAAAAATACAGGGAATAGAGGATAGCGTATAGCGACTAGCGATTAGCGTTTAGTGATTAGAAGAAAATAAAAAATGAAAGAACAAAAATGAAAAGAAATGAACTGATTAAATTTGGATTGTTACTAGCATTGGTGATCATTGTCTACATCCCTACACTTGCTTGGATGTGGGATAGGTGGTTTGCGGCAGAGTCATACTACGAGCATGGGTTTTTGATACCGTTAGTGTCGCTCTATTTTGTGTGGCAAAAAAGGAAAGAAGTGAAGAGTGTAGAGTGGTCGAGTGGTCAAGTGGGATTAGCAATTATAGCCCTTAGTCTTTTGGCGCATCTTGCCTGCGCTGTATTGAGGGTATATTTTGTTTCAGGGTTTTTATTTGTTTTGGCATTATATGGGCTTGTTTTATTCTCATTTGGTAAAAAACTCACCCGTTTATTAATATTTCCTATATTATTTTTATTCATGATGGTACCTCTGCCGCTTGTTGCTGTAGGAAATCTTACAGTAGCTTTGAAACTTTTTGTGACTAAAGCGTCTGTGTTTCTTTTAAACCATATAGGATTTCCGTCACTACAAGATGGAAGCATAATACGGATGCCGAAGTCTTATATAATGATCGAGGCGCCGTGCAGCGGGTTAAGATCTCTTATATCGCTATTGACGCTTGGACTCATTTTCGCGTATACAATGAAGGCGTCGTATATAAAGAAAATCATACTCTTGATATTGGCGTTTCCAATAGCTATGTTTACTAATATTATGAGGACCACATTGATCGCCATGGTGAATGATCTTTATGGCGGGAAGATCGCGATGGGATTCTTTCACGATATGACAGGGTTTGTGATGTTTGGCGTGGCGTTTGCTTGCTTGTATGGAGCGAGTAAGGGGTTAAGTAGGGAATAGGGAGTATGGAGGGTTACCCAACAAATAACTTAATAGTGATGTTTGTTGGGTAAAATATTTTATTGACTTCTGAGATACATATGCTAAAATGTCCACTGTAAGCAAATGTCTACAAAACAATGGACATTTATCAACACAAGACACTTTTTAGAAAGAGGAAAATAATAATGAAAACCATCTTTAGCGATAAAGCCACAATAGTTATGCGTGCCATGTTGTCGCAGCCTGATAAAAAATGGGTGGTGAGAGACTTTGAGGACGGGTTCGGCGTAGGGCGGGCAAGAGCTGCCGCCGTATTATCTATATTGCACAAAAAAGGATTTGTTGGCGGGATTCGTTCGGGCAGATTAGCGCATAGCGTATTGCTGAATAAGAAAAGTTTATTAGACGAATGGCTCAAATTTTATAGCTTTGAACTAAATAAGGCCCATCTTTATTATTCATCCTATGAAGATATATTGCCTCGACTAAAAGATTATTTTGAAGCAAAAAAATTGCCCACCGGATACGCTTTAACCCTTCATGCCGGAGCGAATCTCATTACTAATTATGTGAACACGTCGGCGGCGCACTGTTATCTGAGAAGCGAGAATTTTAATGAGGTGTCATTAGATTTGAGACAGGCACTCGATTTAAAAGAGTTAAAGAAGGGCGGTAATTTTTCTCTCATAAGGCCGTACTATAAGAACGGAGTGTTTTTTAAGAACCAAAAAATAAAAAGTTACAGTGTCGTTTCAGATTTGCAGCTTTATTTAGATCTGTATAATTTCCAGCAGCGCGGCAGAGATCACGCCCAGTATTTATTAAAAATCCTAAAAGAGGAAGGAAAGAGTTTTGCCTAAAACATTTCCCGGAGAGAAACTCCTTATCAAAGTGATCAATGACCTTGCCGATTTTCTTCCGTATCTTGTCTTAGTAGGCGGATGGGTGCCTTATATTTACGCGAAATACATTTGGAAAAACGTACCCAATTTAGCAGTTACCACAACGGATATCGATTTCGGAGTAAGTACCAAAGAATATACAGGCAAAGTGTCAGTTGCCTCTTATGTCATAAGGCTTGGGTATGGAGAGCGCCATGTTTCAATGGATAGGTTGACTCCCTTTGTCCCGGTTGTGAAAGATATGTCAGGCTTTTTGAAGGCGGAAGTCGAATTTATCGCTGATCCTAAAGTTTCAAAAAAGATAATAGACCAAATTGTCGGCAGGGAGATCAAAATAAATGAGATTGAAAATTTCAATTTACTTCTTGAGTCAGTGGTAACACAAACGATCGAAAAGCAAAACGTACAGATACCTACGGAATCAATGTTTGTCTTCCATAAATTGCTTACGTTTGTCCAGCGGCAGGATAAAGAAAAACTCAAAAAAGATCTCTATTATGTGTATTACATGCTAAGATTTTGCCCATCAAAAGAAGAGCTTATTGGCAAGATCAAGCTGCTTATTAAAAACAAAAATCAAGGCAAGCGCGTTAAACAAAATATCCATAAATATTTTAGCGGAGTGGATTCTGAAGGCCCCATCTTGATAGAGCAAGAAAACGGACCGGATGAATACATAGATGATTTGCGGCAGGACATATTTGAGAGATTTAAAAATTTACAGGAATTTTTAAAGGTATAGCGATTAGGAGGTCACCACGATACCCTGTCACCAGTAGACAGTACAGTCCACAGTCCACGGTCCACAGTCCGCAGTATAGTATAGCGTATTGCGTATTGCGTCGTGAGTAGTAAGAGGTTGCTTGAGGTTACGGGAAGTTGCAAAAGAGCTTTAGCAACCTTAAGAAACATTCCGTAACATTAAGAAACTTTTATGCTATGTAAATTTCGCAATGGAACGACTGTGATATTTCGATTTAGGCGGTATTCATCCTTGCCGGGATAAATAATCCAAAGATGTTTTAAAGATAATTCCGCAAACGCAGAATGCATGGATGGCGTTAACGTAGGCGCCTGCATGTATTTAAATTCAATGCCATAAAGCCTACCTTTTTTTTCAAAAACCAAATCAAGTTCCGCTCCGGTATGTACACCCCAGAAAAAAATCTCATTTTCTCTCAGTCGGCCGTACCTAATTACCTCCTCCATGGCAAATCCTTCCCATGAGGCACCGAGCTTAGGATGCGACAAGACATCCTTTTTTCCCTCCAACGATAACAGGGTATGCAGAATACCGGAATCCCTAAAATAGATCTTTGGCCTTTTGACAATTCTCTTTTTTGTGTTGTAATGCCATGGGCGTAATTGCCTTACCATGAAAGTGCCTGATAGTAAATCCAGGTATCTTTGCGCAGTATGATCTGAAATGCCAAAACTCCGCCCTATTTCTGAAGCGTTAAAAATCTGGCCGTGGTAATGCGCTAACATCGTCCAAAAACGTCTCAATGATTTAGCCGGTATCTGTATACCAAGCTGAGGAATGTCACGCTCTAAAAAGGTTGCGATAAAATCTTCTCGCCATTCGCATGAAGAAGCTTCGCTCGATGCTAAAAAAGACCTGGGGAAAGAGCCCCTTACCCATAACTTTTCAGTTTTATCAACACCTGTATGCTCCAAAGTGAATCCGCCGATTTCCAAATAACTGATACGTCCTGCCAATGATTCCGAACCTTGCCTGATTAAATCGCGAGAAGCGCTCCCTAAAATCAAATATCGCGTTTTAAGAGAACGATCTGAGAGGGTCCGAAGAACCGGGAAAAGGTTAGGACGTCTTTGAATTTCATCAATAATGACAAGCCCTTCAGTATCCTCCAGAGCCAATAACGGATTGCTAATTCTTTCAGCATCCCTAGGATTTTCAAGGTCAAAAGTCGTAATGCGAGAGGGCCCTTGTAATGAAAACTGGTGGGAAAGCGTTGTCTTGCCGCATTGTCGCGGGCCTAAAATAGCAACAATCGGATTGTTTTTAAAACGCCTCTTTAATTCGGCTATCTCCGGAGTTCTTTGTATTTCCACGATAATAGTATACCATGAAAATTCGAAGTGTCAAGGCGAAATTTCATTTGACTTATAGAGGGGACACCACGTCACCAGTCGTGAGTCGCAGTTAGCAACCTCAAGTAACCTTCCGTAACATTAAGAAACTTTAAGTAACCTTAAGTAACATCCGGAATGATTAGCGATTGGGGAGGTTGACAACTTGTTGACAACTATAAAAATATAGTATATACTTAAGTTGTCAACAAACAAGGCTGGTTGACAGGTTGTTGACAGCTTTAAAACATATAGTTATCCTAAAAGTCGTAAACGGTATACTGCCATGAGAAAAAAACAAAGAGGCTGCATAGACGTGGCGCAATTGATCACAAACGCGTTAAAGAAAAAGCCCCAGGTTAAGGCATCTGACATAGTGAAGGCGACCGGTTTTTCACGCGCGTACGTAAACAGGTTTTTTCAACAATTGAAGCAAGAAGGGAAGATCGTCCTTCTAGGCAACGCCAACACAGCCCGTTATATCCTTGCCGACCAGAAGATAATTTTGCGGACAAAGCGCGGGATAATGACATTTCGTCGCATGCTGCGCAATATAAACCTGTCCGAAGACATCGTGCTCGATGAGATAGTAAAAAATACCGGTATTTTTGCCGGTATTTCGGAAAATGTTTCGCGTATCCTAAGTTACGCGTTTACCGAAATGCTCAATAATGCGATTGAGCATTCTGGGTCCCGGTCGATTGAGGTCTTCATGGAAAAAAGCGGTAACGCCGTTTGTTTTAAAGTGTTCGATAAAGGCGTAGGGATTTTTCACAGCATTATGCAGAAGATGAAGTTTCGTGACCAAATGGAGGCGATAAACGAGTTGTTGAAGGGCAAGCTTTCCACGATGCCGGCCTCGCATAGCGGCGAGGGGATATTTTTTACCTCACGGCTGGCGGATACGCTGGTAATACAGAGCGCGAAGAAAAAGCTGATCTTCGACAATACCATCAAGGATACTTTTATCAGAGACGGCGCGGATGTTAAAGGTACGAAAGTGGTCTTTTCTATCGGTCTTGATTCCGGCAGGAACACGGAAGATGTTTTCAGGCAGTATGCCGGCAATTCGTTTAAATTCGACAAGACAGAGGTCAGGGTAAAGCTGTATCACGATGGCGTCCAGTATTTGTCTCGCTCCCAGGCCAGGCGGATAGTCAGTGGCCTTGAAAAATTTAAGACGATACAGCTGGATTTTGACAATGTCGAGACGATAGGGCAGGGGTTTGCGGATGAGATATTCCGCGTATGGAAGGCGCGTTTTCCCCACATCAACGTGGTGGCAGTCAATACAAATCAAAACATCCAGTTTATGATCAATCGCGCCGTACCGACACAGTGATGCCGCATCCTTAAGAAACTTTCCACGTCACAATGTCACCAGTCAAAAATTGACATTTCCGCTTGACAGGTGCTGAATCATAGAGTATACTTAATTAACAGAAGTGTTAATCAAGTGTATTTATTAAAGGAGCTGGCATGCGCTATCAGGATTTACTGAAAATAAAGAAGCTCTATTTTTCAGCGTTAGATCTGGCGAGCTGCCTCGGGATAGGTTTTGACTCTGCCAAGGTTACGTGCGCTCGTTATACAAAGGCAGGGTTTATTGTGCGCATAAAGCGCAATTTTTATATATTACGCGAGAGATGGGACAGGCTCTCTTCCGAGGAGCTATTTTCGGTTGCAAATATCCTTGAGGTGCCTTCGTACATTTCGTTCACTACGGCGCTATCATACTATGAGATCTCTACGCAGGTCCAGCGCGATTTTATAGAATCGGCCTGTATGCGCCGCACAAAGTCCGTTTCCATAGCTGTGAGGCAATTTGAATTTTTCAAAATAAAAAACCTTTATTATAATAGTTTTGTAAAAAAAGAAAACTTTTTTATAGCAACACCTGAAAAGGCATTTATTGACTCTTTATATCTAACAGTCCTTGGCAAGTATAAACTTGACACAAGCGCCGTAGATCTTGATAAGCTAAATAAAAATAAAATTGAAAAAATGTTGAAGACATATCCTGCTAGGATCAGAAAACTAATGGAGAGTTTATGGAAGCGTTAGAATTACATGAAAGGTTTGAGATAGAGGCGCTCGAGGTATTAAACAGCGCAAAACTTCTTGAGCCGCTTCTTTTTGGCGGAGGCACTATGCTGAGGCTCTGCCACGGCCTTAACCGCTATTCGGTTGATCTGGATTTTTATTTTAAAAAGAAAATGGCTATTGATAAATTTCACAAAAAGATAAAAGCCTGCCTTTCTAAAAAGTATGAGATAACCGATTCAGCAGCCAAACATTTTACGCTGCTATATGAATTCAGAAGCAAAAATTACCCTATGCGGCTTAAGATCGAAATAAGAAAACAGCCAAAACCTTTTGAGTATGAAGAAGTAATAGCGTTTTCTGCGCACAGCACAAAACAGGTTTTGCTTAACTCCCTTACACTTAAACAGATGATGAAAAATAAGATAGACGCCCTTTTAGACAGGGCTCTAATAAGGGATTGTTTTGATATTGAATTTTTACTGAAAAAGGCGGTAAAGGCAGATATTCCGGCAAACGTTAGGTCAAAAATAATAAAAGCAGCGCAGAGTTTTAAAAAGAGGGACTTTACTGTAACGCTCGGCAGCTTATTGAATCAGAAGGATAGAAAATACTACGTAGAAAACGGTTTTAAGTTTTTAATTGAATATATTTAGCGAACACCGTCGTGCGTTTTTACTCTCCACTCACGACTCTGCCCTCACGGCTAACCCCTTACAGTATCCACACATTTTCCTGTTCATCCAATTCAACACATATCCCGTTAGTGTATAAAATGCACATATCGCCAATCAAATACTGTCATAGTATGTCATAGATAGTCATTTCTATGCCGTTTTCTTCAGCTATAACCTATTTATTTACAAAGAGATATGGCAATAGTTTTTTCATATTTTTTTGTAAAAAAGTAACATTGGCACGCTTAATGCTTATATCTAACGTGTATAATTATGAAAAAGATAAAACATCATTTCAATTTTGTAGTATTTTTCGCGGTTGTGATAGCATTCGTATTTGCCGTATTGAACCTCTGCTATGCCCAGACGAATACGCCTTCTTATACTCATGCCCCGGAACCGAGCACGATCCTTCTTTTGACTTCGACAGGTTTGTTTGGCTGGCTTGTCAGGTTCGCGAGAAGGCGTTTCTTAGAGTTCAAAAGATTTTTTGATATCCTTGTGGGATCTTTTGGTTTTGTTTTATCCCTGCCGATTATTGCCGTTGCCGCTATTGTAATCAAAATCGTTTCTCCGGGCCCGGCATTTTACAAACAGGAAAGAAGCGGTTTGGACGGAAAAACATTTTATATTTATAAGCTTCGCACAATGAGACTTGATGCTGAAAAACTTACAGGCCCTGTGTGGGCAAAGCTGGATGACCCGAGAATTATTAAATTTGGGAAAATTATACGTAAGGCAAGAATAGATGAGTTGCCGCAATTTTATAATGTGTTAAGAGGCGAGATGAGTATTGTAGGCCCGAGGCCGGAGAGGCCAATATTTGTTAAGAAGTTAAGCAAAGAGATCAGGGGCTATGAAAAAAGGCTTGAGGTAAAACCAGGCATTACAGGCTTAGCGCAGGTCCGTCATAAATATGATGAAACTTTGCAAGACGTAAAAAAGAAAATTAAGTATGACCTTTTATATATTAGAAAAATGTGCTTGCTTGTCGATATGAGAATACTTTTTCAGACAATTTTAGTAGCGGCGCTTGGTAAAGGGGCTAGATAGCGTAAGTATAGCGTATAGCGATTAGCGTCTAGCGTTTAGAAAGAAAAGAAAAAAAGAGAAGAATAGATAAAAAAATGAAAAAAATAATAATCGGAAGTTTGATGTTTGTGGTGATGGTGTTTTGCGCGCAAGCATCGTTCGCTTTCAGCGTTAACATCAATGACGGTGGATTGTCTGAGTGGGGAGTGACGCCGGTTAGTCATTGGCATCCAAATGACGGGGTATATCATAATCCTGAAATACAGAGTAACGGCTCAAACAGCGAAGATCAGAACAGCAGTTATCTTAATCCAGGATGGGGCGGACAGACTTATGATGTAGAAGCTATGTACGCCACTTACGACAGCACAAATCTTTATTTCGCAATAGTTACAGGGTTTCCCCCCTCTGTTGTTGGTATAAATAAGCCGGGTGATATTGCATTTGATTTTGGAATAGACAGCGTACTCGGCGACACGAGCACAGTACTATCTTATGAATTTGGGATAGAGACGACTAATCTGGGTAGTCTTACAAAAGGCGGGCTGTATAGCGCCAAAACCTGGGGCCTTGGTTATAACAACTGGGGTGGCGGAGCGTATTATGGCGGATCATATGACGGCGCGCCGACAGAGATGTTGGCAGTGAACGGTTCTATGCTTTGTCAAGGCGCTTTGAATTATTATCAATACGATAGCCAGCGCTGGATAATAGAAGGATATGTGCCGCATAGCTATTTTGGCGATTATTGGCAGAACGGCAATAATTTCAGAATGCACTGGACAGAAACTTGCGGAAATGATTTTGGAATAGTAGATGTGAATATAACCCCTGAGCCGGCGACTTTGTCCTTGCTGGGTTTAGGCTTGCTAGGGCTTGCGGGATTTAGAAAAAAGAAAAACGTATAGCGTATTGAGTATTGCGTATAGCGTTTTTCGCAATACGCGATACGCACGACGCAATACAAAACTTGGTATATTACACGCAGTATTAGATTGCGATGAATATAAATTCAAAAACGAAGGGAGGTGAAAAAATGAAGAAATTATTAAGTAGCTTAGTATTGTGTTTGATGGTTTCAGCATGTGCTATTGGCACAGCGCAAGCAATTACCGTTGATGGTTCGGCTGGTGCTAACGAATGGGACAATTACATGATTTATGGCACTGATGTGAATGAAACTGGTGGACCAGGTGTTGGCATAGATGATAGGTATGACATTTCCGCAGCCTATGCGTATTGGGATAATACAAATGTTTATTTTCGTGCAGATACCTATGGTATCCCGACTTTAGCTAGATTAGATTCTGGTAATTTCCAGCCAGCATACTATCAGTGGACGATCGATACCAACAAAGATAGGTTCTGGAGATTTGATATTAACTTACAACATAAATGACTTAGCTGAAGTTAATTTGTACAAGATGGACCACACTTTCCTGGGATCAGGAACAGGTGCCTTTGGTAATTTTGCTGGTGGCATAGTGGAGGTTTCATTTGCACAGAGTCTTGTTCCTAGCTATCTGGAGCCTGCTGAGAATACTGATGTTGGTATCTATCTCGTAATGGAAAATGCTGGAGGAGATCCAGACGATAGAATGCCGAATGCAGGGTGGATTTATCATACACCTGAGCCAACAAGTATGATGCTCTTAGGTATGGGCCTCATAGGTCTTTTTGGAGCAGGAGCGAAAAAGAGGTTCCAAGCATAGCCTTTATTCGATTGGAATAAGAATAGAGGCATGCTCGAACCAGTAGGCATGCTTATGTGGGGAGAGCATGAAGTATTATTCATATTTCGTGCTCCCCACCGCAATAATAATAGTGTTTATACTTAATAAGGAACTAAAATTAAAATGGGGCAGCAGATAAGTAACTTTATGGATTGCTGCCCCATTTTTATAATTTTCTTGCTTTTGATTTTTATTATGTTATAATACCCAAACTTATTATGAAAAATAAAATTTCTATAAAGAAAATCTGGCTTGAAGCTTTTAGCGTAATGCTTAAAAAGCCGGTCATTATTTTACCTTTCGTATTCATCGCGTTTTTTGAAAGCCTGGCGCTGGAAACGATATTTTTTTCAACACAAAAGCCGCTTTCATTCGTTTTTAATCCGATCGTAAGAAAGTTTTTCGGAGAAACATTCCTCCATTATCCCGGCAATTTCTTCCTGCTGCAAAAATTGTTTTATTTCACGCAGATAGTGATCTATGTTTTTCTGGGTGTATTTATGATGTCAATGTGCGTTAATGCGGTAAAAAATGCCAAAAGCGATCTTCCTCTTAAGATGAGCGCTATGGCGAAGAACGCGCTAAAGAGATACGGCGCCCTTATTCTTTTTGGGATCATAGTAATTATTCTGATCGTTCTTTCGAATAAGTTGGTAGCTTTTATATTCAGCAAGATCATGATACGGGTTGTAAAATTTATGCCGAAAATGGCATCGAGTATGTATCTTGTAGGAATATCTTTGTTTTCGTTTTTGGCGAATATCGTCCTGCAGATATTCATCGTTATGACAATTCCCTTGATGGTTATTCAGAAAAAGGCGTTGTTCAAAGCGTTTTGGAAAAGCATATGCATGGGGGCGCGCAACTTTTTTGGCATATTTATGATCATACTTCTGCCATCTTTGGTTTATGCGCCTGTAACATTATCAAAAAGTATAATACCGATATTGATCGATAAGACTTTCCCTGAGATCTCGGCAATAGTTACGCTTATAGGGATCGTAGTGGCAGTATTTGTTGACAGTTTTATTCTTGTATGTGCGGCCTTGATTGTTATGAATGAAGAGAAGAGTAACGTATAGCGACTAGCGATTAGGAAGTTGCAAAAGAATCTTATGCAACCTTAAGAAACATAACGTAACATTAAGAAACCTTAAGTAACCTGAAACTTAGAAAGATAAAACGTGAAAAAAGTAATAATTACCTTAGTTTCGATTTTAGTTGCAGTTGCCGCCGTTCTGTCATTCCTTGGCAGGGGAGGAGAATACGCGGCCGAGAAGTTATTTTACCGCGCGTCGAAAACGATCCAGCAAATAGCTGCCAATCCTGATGTAGCTCCTCCGGCAATGCTCATGTCAGTAGAAAAAGACCTTACAAGGATAATGGAAAAGTATTCAAAGACAATAACCGCCAAAGCCGCGCACCTTAAACTTGCCGAATTTTACATGGCTGATAAGAAATACGACAAAGCGCTCAAAACCCTCGATTCTATGATCTCTTTAAATAAAGACAATCCTATGATAGTAAGCAGATCACATTTCTTAAAAGGACTTACTTACGAGATGCAGAAGAATTGGGATAAGGCATTAAAAGAATACACGATCTTAAAAAACAAGTATGGAACAACGCCCCTGGGCATCCAGATCCCTTTATATATAGGTAATTATTATTTAAAGAATAAGATGGAAGACCAGGCGAAATCAGCTTACGGCGAGGCGGCAAGCGCATATGAGAAGTATAGAACGGAGCATAAAGGAAGCATGCTGGGTTATGCGGCTTCAGGTTTACTTGTGCAGGCGTATATAGGGCTTGGCGATTATGCAAAGGCAGGGGAGGCCGCCAAGAACTTAATAATGGATTATCCGTTCACTCAAACCTTCGCGCAGCAATTGCCCTATATTGAAGCTTTGTATGAGAAAAGATTGAATCAACCGGAGAAAGCGATAGAGATCTATAAATTTGTCCTTGAAAATACAAAAGAGCCGCACCTGAAAAGAGCTCTTAAGAAAAAGATCGACGAGCTAACTAAGACAAAGTAGGACACACCAAGACAATTGTTGTTAGTAGCTTAAAAAGCTACATTTTTTTTCTTGACATCATAAATAAATAATGGTAAAATACAATCCTTCTAAACGTAACACTAAAATAAAATCTAGCAACCGCAATGCTAGCAAGGATCTTACAAGGAGATATAATAAGTTAGTTTCTCTCCGCAGAGATTCCGCAGGAATAATAAGCGAGTTATGCAACCCTGTTGACGCGGTTAATCGTTTTTTGAATTTGGCTCTTGAACATATTGAAGAAAATTCGCAAACCAGGCAGTTTATTCTGGAGTCAAAAGTGGGCGTGAGAAAAATGGCAACTCTCTTGAAACGGCTTGACATCTACGCGAGAAAAATGGAAAAAGAGATGCGCAAATTGGCGGAAAAGCATAAGTAGGTAATGGATAAATCAAAAATATTACTCGTTAATTTTGACAAGCTGGTGCAGAAGTCGCTATATGAGCTTTTGTGCCGGTACGGTTACGCAGTAGATTCTGCAAATTCCACCGAAGAGGCCCTCAGTTTATTGAGCGAAACGTCATTCCATGTAGTTCTCGCGGATATTAACGGCTCGCAGGACACCGTAGTAGTTAAAAAACTAAAAGAAAAAACAAACGGGGCGGAAGTTGTCGTTTTAGCGTCTTACGGTTCACTTGAAGCCGGAGTCGCGAGCATGAAGATCGGGGCATTTGATTATCTGGTAAGGCCGGTGAAGGATGATAAAATACTTTCCACGATAGAACAGGCATTGACCAATACCGGCGCGGAAGATAATAAAGTTACGGAAAAAAATAAAGACGTTTGGACTAGTAAATTTTTCAATAAAGGAAATACGCACTACGGCTTGATAGGGAACGCCAAAGAGGTGCAGGAGATATACACTATAATAGAGCGTATAGCGAATACTAAAGCCACGATCCTGATACAGGGCGAAAGCGGCACGGGAAAAAGAGTCCTTGCTCACGCTATACATAAGAATGATTCCAAAAGAAGACATAAACCTTTCATAGAGGTATCATGCGGCGCTCTTCCGAGAGAAATTATTGAAAGCGAACTATTCGGGCACGTAAAGGGCGCGTTTACCGGAGCCATAAATGACCGTAAGGGCCGGTTTGAGCTTGCAAACGGCGGGACGATACTCCTGGATGATATCGATACGCTTCCTATGGAATTGCAGGTAAAGCTCTTGAGAGTCTTGCAGCAAAAAGAGTTTGAAAGAGTCGGTGACCACAAGACTATGAAAGTCGACGTTCGTATTATCGCGACAACCAACCAGGACATCCAGAAGCTTGTAACGGAGAAAAAATTCAGAGAGGACCTCTTTTACAGGATAAACATCATATCGATAGTTATGCAGCCCTTGCGCGAAAGAAAAGAAGACCTGCCTCTATTGGCAGATCATTTTGTCGAGTTGTACGCGAGGGAAAATCATAAGAATATAAAAGGCGTGGCCAAGGAAGTAATGGAAACTTTGATGCGGTATAATTGGCCCGGCAATATAAGAGAACTTGAAAATGTTATTGAAAGAGCGGTTATTTTAGATATTAATAATGTCATTAATAATGATGACCTGCCCGAGGTTATAACTAATCATAATGCAATATCAATAAGCGAAACAAGCGGTAATATTACTGAAAAATTTAATAATCACTTAAAAGAAGCTCTCGAGGAGCCTGAAAGAGTGCATATACTTCGGGTCTTGAAAGAAGTAGGCTGGAATAAAAAGGAAGCCGCGAAAAAATTGGGCGTTAACAGGACTACATTGTACAACAAGTTGCGCAAATATAACGTTTTATCCCAGGTAGAGGCAAAATGACCCATCTTAGTATATGCAAAATACTGATCTAGGCTTAAAAGATCTCGTGAGAAGCGAGAAGTGGTGCTCCTTCCAGGAACACCTTTCAGAAGCGCTGGACCTTCCTATAGCTACAATAGATTCAACCGGCAAAATATCATCCAAAATACATAATCCGTGCGCGTTATGGGAAAAAATATCTCCTCATTCGCCGAATTCGAGTTATTTCGTGTTCTGCAAGACCTGCATTTTAAAATCTAAATCCAGGAAGAAAATACACTTGAATGAAACAGCTCACTGCAAATGCCCGTTCGATCTTGACGTTTTTATTATTCCCATAAGATCATCCGGAGACAGCATTGTCGCGTATGTTGTTGTCGGACCGGTGATGCTGGGTAAGCGCAAAGAGCCGTCTGAATATATGAAATACGCCGAAAGCGTCGGGATAGGCATCGAAAAGCTAATGGATTCCATTATAGAGATAAATGTTTTTTCTCATAATAAAATGCGTTCTATAGTTAAATTAATTACACAAGTTTTCTCTTATTTAGCGCAAGCAGCGTATCATAAGAAGCGTCTGAGCGAAATAACCCCTGAATTTAAGAAAATGGACCCGATGTTCGCGCGCTATTACGAAGAAAAGGTTTTGAGCACTTTCTTAAAGGCCTGCACGATGGCGCTCGACGCTGACTCAGGCTCTGTAATGACGGTGGATAAGGATTCTGATAAATTACGCATAAGGGTCGCCACAAAACTGGATAAGAATATAATGAATGATACCACCATAAAAATGGGGGATAGCCTTGCCGGTATCGCCGCGGAGACGGCGAAACCGATAATTTTGCCAAAAGACCAGAACAAAAGCGCTATTTCTAAAAAGATGAAGAGAAAATACATTAAATCCTCGATGATAATGCCATTTACCAAATCTCACACCAATAAGGTGTATGGTGTTATCAACTTGAACATCATGAGAAAAGATAAAGAATTTTCGGATCATGATATAGGATTTGTAAAAGAATTAGTAAATCTCGCAAGCTTAGCCCTCACGCCGCTTAAGTAAAACCAGCCAGAAACCATCTACATTATATCAATTTCCTACATAATTTCTAGTGTTAAAAGTTAAAAAAGCAAGTTATTTGACTTGTATATGGAGATAATATGTGGTAATATATGTGTGTTAAAACACTATAAAGTTATATCTTAATTGTATTTTAGGAGTATATGATAAACCGAGGACCTAAAATAGAATCTATAACCAGGTATGTCAAAGACTGCCTGGTTTTCTTTTTTTATTAATCCCTCGCAGAATAACGAGGGTTTTAACATGTATATTTCTGCTCGGGAGGGAGCCTAGGTACTTAGACCTAGGGGCTCCACTTGGCCTGGGGTTAAAAGGCGGCGTTATCTTTCTTCCTCGGTTTGATAATGCCGTCCACCCTAGGCTGATTAACGTTTAGCGTATAGCGACTAGCGATTAGCGTATAGGGTATAGGGAATAGGGAATAGACCGATAGGTCATAGCTCATAGGTCATAGGTGATAGGGATGCCTAAGAGCTATGAGCTAAGAGCTAAAACTGGTGTCTTGGTGACTAATGTTGAGCAGAGGTTAGGATGATGATGAGCAAGGTTAGACATAATTGGGTATTCAAGATCGCCGCCATGGCCATGGTATGCGCGTTTTTGTTTAACGATATCGCCGTGGCGAATCCTAACCTGCGCGCGATTGCCGTTCCTACAGGCGACCATAAGGTTTACGAGGAAATGGTTTACGCGATGTTCGGGCGAAGCGAAAAGTCTGCTACGGCCTTATCCGAGGATCTCTTGCAGGCCATTTCTCAGGAAGATAATATCGGGCCTCGCGGAAATGAATCGCTTGGCCGCCAGGTCGTAGATATTTCGTTTAATATCGGCGACATTTATACGCCGAGAGGCCAGCCGACATGGAAGCGTTCGGATTATATGCTGGAACAAGTCAAACTTCAGGTAGATGCTATTATCGCCGAAGTTAAAAAGGAAATGCCTGACTTTTTTAAGCGTCGTTCAATTGAGGCAATTCTTGATAACGCTTATACGAATGCTATAGATGCCGTCTTTGAGAGGCTGGATGAAGGCAGCATAGAGAGAGAAGATGCGAATATCCGATTCAGGCTATTTATAAATGACCAAACAGGAGCTTTTTATCTTATCCTGGACGATACGGGTGTCGGGATCTCGGGGGAAGTATTAAAACACTGGGAGGGGCATGACGGCAGCCCTATGACAACGAAGGACGAGCATGGGAAAAGGCGTTTTATCGATTTTATCGGCGGGGTTGGAGAAGACGCTCAGGACCATATGCTTAACCTGGAGTGGTATTCTGATATTTATGTATTTTTTGAGAGCTTGCGTAGGGATGATAGCCGCGCGAATCTTTTTTCTCATGTCAAAGGTAATAGAAATATTACGCAGTCAGGCAGGCAGGGCATCGGTACGACTATGGTTGTCAGGGGAGAGCTTAAAACTGCAAGCCCCGCTGTTCCGCCTGGCTCGCCCGCGGCGCTTTTGCGCAACGCAATAGCCAGGGCCCGTGATGGATTTAAAAGTGTTGCCGAAATAAAACCCGATGATATCGCTGAATCAACCGCGCGCGACGACCTTATGACGCTTTATTACGCCGGCGCACTAATAAGGGATAAGGCAGGAGAAGACGCTAAATTCAGGGTTTCGGCAAATGTTACACAAGCCCAACTCCTTGACGCGCAAAAATACCTCAATAGCCTTTTCTCCCAGCCCGGCAGCGTAAAAAGATACAGGGCTGGTGAAGGCAGGGAAGAGCTTATAGCAGCGTTACGGGACATAGTAATTACCGAGCGAGCGCGTGTTGCTCCCCGGCAACCAACCCAACCAAATATAACCTATTACCGTAAGGGCACTCCTTATTTTGACCGTTTCAAAAAACTAAGAAGTATTCCAAACACAATTGATAATCTGGAACTTATTTTTTCTATTCCCGCTATTGCCGAAAGCCTGAGATCAAGAGATAGGGTGACAATATTTAATCTTGGCAGCGGCAAACATCCGATACCTCCCTTTTCCAATTACGACGTGAAAAATTTTGACGCTGATTACGCGGGTGACGAACTGCCTGCCGGAGAGATAGCGCGCGATTCAGGAGCGCGGTTTGAAAATAAAGAGATAACTCAAATTGCTGAACCTTGCACCGTAGCAATATGGTATAACCTGCCATATTTTATAAAAAAATATGCCAGCTCGACGAGTATTTGGCAGGAGCCGCCCCGGCGAACAGGGCGCGCCATAAAGCGGGAAAGAACTCGCGTGCTTAAAATGACGCTGCAGCACACATGGGACTTAATAGAAGACGGCGGTTATTTTATAATTACAGGCAGGCAGTTGATCAATTGGGAAGAGCCTAATCGGCCTGAAGATATTTTTGCGATGGCAATTTCCATGGACCTTAATATATCAGAGGTGCACGTGATCGGAGAGGTGCCTGCAGGCGCCCAGGCCATAATTTTAAGGAAAGGATACTCGGGCACTACGGCTACAGCTGTCGCGACGGCCAGAACTTTACCCCCAGGCTCGCCTCCTGCCGGAGCTCCACTTGCCGGGCCGCCTGTTTCGACTGCTCCGGCTGCGCCTCAAGCTAGGTCCTTGACTGAGACTATTTTCGGCCTGAAAGGACAGGTTGTTAAAGATGATGAAGGAAATGAATATGTTCTTGACGTTACTCATAATCCGACTGAATGGCCGGGGTTGGTCGTCCTGCTTCGCAAAGGCGATGAAACTATGATGTGGCTGGCCTTGGCGATCGATGAGGAAAATAAAGCGATAGAGCAGAGGCTTTGCGTTATCAGGGTCCCGTCTTTTACAGGGGCGGGAGTGCTTATGAAAGCCATTGCTTTAGTAGCAGGTGCGCTCCCCGAAGGAACTGTATGGGAATTTTGTTATGAACAGACACCTGTCAGCGGCCAGTCTGAACATTCGACGTACGCGTTTGATCTGGCGCTTGGAGGCGGCGGTTTTAAAGGCAGATATATCATTGGTAGCGAGTATAGCGACGAAGAATTTCCTGTTATGGGAACGTATAAGGAAGGGGCCGGCCTTCAAAAAATAAGCAGGGGAGATTTTAGGGATTTCTATGACAGAGAATTTGAGACTTGCGATAACTTTATCCGGGCGCTCGGCATTAAAAAAGGAGACAGGGTTTTTGACGTCGGGACAGGGTGGGGCTGGTTTGTGCAGCCTGGGCTCGCTGCCGCTGAAAAGGGAGCTTCTGTTACGGCAATAGATACTCATAAATATATGATAAAAGCGACAGAAAAGAAAGCGCGTTCTGCTTACCCTGAAATATATACAAGATCAAAAGATAGGTTACGATATGAGGAAGGAAATTTCTTAAGCAGAGAAAGATATCCTGATAATTCGTGGGATTATACATTTTTGTTTAACCTTTTAGATGGAGTAGGCATTGAGAAGGCTGGCGAGATAACCTCAAGAGCGCTTGATGTTACTCGCAATGGCGGCAAAATCGTCATCAGCACTATTTATCCTCCGGAAACATATTTAGAGATCTTTGAAGGGTGCGCGAGAAGGCGCGGGGTCGAGCTTGAATTACTGCCTCAACTTTCAGAAATTCCTCTCGGGCATCCGTTCGGCGTAAAAGCTTTTGTATACAGAATTAAAAAACCGTCAAGCGCTCCGGAGAAAGGCGCGCCTAAGCGAATGATTGCCAAGGCTGCTACGCCTCCAGCCGGCTCGCCGGCCGTACTCTTCAAGAGAGCCACTGAAATAGCAGCTACAAAATTTAAATCCGTTGCTGAGTTAACCCCTGAAGGGATTGCGCTATCAACTGCGGGCATTGATTTGATGACGCTTTATCATGCGAGATTGCTGGTGAGAGAGGGCTCAGGGGCTAATGTGCGATTTAAGGTTAATCCCGCTATTTCCCCAGCTCACTTACAGGAAGCCCAGCGGTATTTGAATGATACCTTCTCGGAACGAGGCAGCGTAACAAGATATAGAGCAAGCGAGGGAAAGCAGGAGCTCATTACTGCGTTACGGCACCTCACGGGTGCCGATTTCCAGCCACTCAGTGACAATGAAGTGCAGGAGATCGGGTTTATCACTGATGTGGTGGCGAGATGCCATGAGCGCAGAGCAAGCGGCCCTGAATTCGCCGACAGAGTCCTCTGGTTAACGGGCGCTACCAGGTCTATTCTTTCAGGTAAGAGGATGCAAACGTTATCAGGCGATGTGATAATTCCAAACGCCCCCGTTACCTATCCTGAATCCAATATGGCGGATGAAGGCTTGCTTATAGCCGATTTACGATTCGGTCCCACAAGAAGGGATACGCGCCGTTATTATGTTTATCAAACAAGGATCCCAGGTTCTACGGAATGGAAGATCACGGTATATACAAGTGACGAATATGGCGATCTCGATATTATACGCCATGCCGAAAGAGGCGATGATGGTGCAGCAATAGCCAGGTGCGTACGTGAAAAAAACTACGATGTATATGTGAATGATCTATTCGAGCGCGCCAAACCCGGGATGGAGATATTACCTATGGACGAAGCGGAGTACCAAAGAGCGGCAGCGCTTTTAGGAAGCCCCAGGGTTGCTTCTACCGTTGATGCCCCCTTCCATGATTTTCCCGACTTACCGCAGGATAAATTAGAAGCGGCGATGGGGACGAATAATAGACATTATCTTACGCCGGACCTTCAAGCATTGGGTTTTGAAGGAGGGACTTACATATCCAGCGACGATAGCATGTATGGAGGCGATCTGTTAGGCGGAGGCGCAGGTGATTTTTGGGATCTTGCAGAGCCTCATTGGTTACTGTGTATCGAGTCGATGGCTAGAAAAACAGGATTCCATGAGATACTTTTAAAGGATAGGTTGTTTGGAAGCATAGACTCCAGCCAGCTCGAACTGCGCAGGGCGCCTAGAGACAATAACCTGGGCCAGGTGGCATCATGGATAGGTATGCACATGCTCGATAATTGGTCCCGCGTCAGTCCGGGGACACATTTTCTCACTGCTAGCAGAAGATGCGAGATAATGGGGGCGGACGCTATGCAGATGGTGTTCAAGGATTCGGGCGAAGGAATAAACATAGAAGAGGTCTTTGAAAAAGGACCGGTAGAAAAATTAAAGTCACTGCGTTATGGCAAGCATAGCACGAGGCAATGGGGCGGCTTCCTGACGCGGGCGCTTTTAGCTGAGAATAGAATTGGGAATATTCAGATTTCCTCGCGCGGTAGGCGTGTGACATATTATTTTGACGGTACAAAAAAAGTTGAGGCTAGCCCTGTTACTAGCGGCACTGAGATAAATATAGTTGTTTTCTCTCCTCGAGAGGCGCCTCCTTCACCGCCCGAAGCTACCATTGCCGCAACAGAGCCGTCGAGAAGAGAGGCGCAGGCGAGTTCTCTCGTAGATTCTATCAAGCAGGAGGTTGCGGGGCTTGAGGAAGGTAAAAGGTTGGGTATAGTGATAGATACCGGCATCGCTAATTTAGGAGAGTACGGGCCTTCGGTTGTAGAGGAGCTAAGGCAGGTCGCCGGAAGGGAAGAGTTCAGGGACAAGTTAGATATTATTACAGGCGAGGGTTCTGTCTTGCTCGGTGAAGTGAACCAATATTTAAGAGAGGACGCGAATAGGGTAGTGCGAGGTATTATAAGAAACAATAGTGCCTCTATTTATAACAAGCAATTCAATAAAGAAGGATTTTCCAGAAGGATACGTCTGGTCGCTATAGATGACCTAAAAATTCAGAACAGTGATGTAAACAGTTTAGGTTATGTCCCCATTATTCCAATTTTAGAATTCGCCTTGAGAGGCGGCAACATACAAGGACTGCCATCTGTGAAGACGGTTGAGCCGGGGCAAGGGATCATATCGTCTATCGTGACCCTTGATCTGCCTTCGGCTGAAAGAGTCCCAGAAGACAGACTACGCCAACTCTACAACGAAGATCAGTCATTCCTCAGCAACGCCTAACAATAAAGGTCACCAAGACACCACGACACCAGGTCACCAGATACCGAGTTAGTACACTTTTCCCATCCTGTTTTTGCCTGCCCTTTCGTTCCGTCAAAATTTCTTAACGTTTTTTACTCGTCAGAAATCGGGGATGGGCATAACTCACCCGCCACTGATGCAACGGCGGGTTCGGACAATGCCCATCCTTTTATCCCTCGGCTTCGCTCGGGACAAGTAAACCGATTTCCTTCCCAGCAAAAAGCTTCCCGTCTAAACTAATATCTAGGCATGCATGTGCGGGATCCCGCCATGTGTTGCGTAAAGTTATAAGCGGG
>PEWV01000040.1 GCA_002780005.1 Candidatus Aquitaenariimonas noxiae
GAAGGAAGTAATTCTGGGCAAATAGAAAAATAAAATGATAGCAACTGAATTCGCGGCTCAAGTAAATTTTTCCCGTGGTTTTGAACTTACTCCTCGCGCCTACTGTGCTACTAGTTCAGCACTACACTTTCGGCGCTCGTCGTAAGTTCTAAAACCACATTTGGGAAAAATTTACAATTTCGCCGCTCATCCAGATTGCTATCATCCACAAAAAGTAAAAAGAAACAGTAAAAGTAGGATGTGTCCCCAATAAAAGGAGTTGAACTATGCGAAAAATAAAAGTAATTTTAATTTTTTTATGCGTTGAATTATTTTTTACACCCTTTATCTTTGCGGCGGCGATAACAGATTCTTGTGAACCTTTAGGCCATTTGAATCCCGGGATTACATTGGAGGATAATTATATTTTCGAGCGTGATCTTGAAAAAGGCAACGGTTTAACCAGCGCCAAAATGGAAGATACGAATCAAATATATACCAGGTTAGGATTGGGCCTAGGCGATTATTTCAATGTTTATACCAAACTGGGTGCGGTCAGGGGAAGCGATTACCATTTTGTTTCTGCAAATAAGTACGATTACGAGACCGGCGTTGGTTTCTTATGGGGATTGGGCCTCGGAGGCGAATATGAATTTTCGAAAAACTGGAAAGTGGCGGGAGACGTTCAATTCGATTCATGGCGCGCAGATGTAGAGAAGGCCTGGCTTGACGGAGAGGGAGGGTCAAATATTCAAAATCCCCAGATTGATAATTCCGAACTTCAGGTAACTTTCTTGTTATTAAGAGATTTTGAATTACCCAAAAGCCGTACTATTTTGACACCTTACGTAGGATTAGGTTATTCGTATTTTAAGAGCGAAACCGAAAGGGAAGTTACGTTTACGACTTCGTCATATATAGTCTCAGCCGATTGGGATCTGCATTCGGAGAATACAATTAACATAGTCACAGGCCTCAAGGCGCGTATGGATGATAACTGGAAGGCGTTTTTAGAAGGAAGATTTTTAGCCGAAAAGGCAATTACCTGCGGCCTTACTTATGATTGGGGCGCGTCTTACAGGCCGGAAAAGCCTGTCTACGAAGCGGAGCGTAAAAAGAACGAATACCCGGTAGCGCCATTGTGGCCGGGGTGGGAGTTTGGCGTAGATTTTCAAGGCGGTGAGGCAAGATATGAGGAGCATGCTTCAAGCGTAGGCGTTGATAGCAAATGGCAGGAGTATTTTAATAGAGTTAATTTATCATTGGGGAATTATGACCTTAAGAGATTGGAAGGGGGTTTTAAGGGAAGTTTTTTTGCTTCTTTAGAGGATACTGAAAAATGGAATCTGGACGGAGGTTTATACCAGGAAAATACTATGGATTTGTCGGGAGGAAGCTTTCTGGCAGAAGTGGGATGGGCACTTGGCGATGGAACAAAACCAAGTTCTGATGCGCTTATTTTTACGCCCCTTCTCGGATATGGCTACAACAGGATACAATTCACAAGATCAAATTTCAGAGTACTGGGAACGGTTATCCCGATAGGTGAGGTAAGCGAAGATTACGATGTTCATTATATTGATATCGGCGGAAAGTTGAATTTCACTTTTGATAAAAATATCCTTTTTGACCTAAGGAGTTCGTGCGGAATTGTTTTTTATAATCAGGCGTCCAATAGCGCGATCGGGTCTATAGATGGCGATGGCGGCTATATTCCAAAAATAGAAGTGAGGCTCAGGTATTTAGCGACGCCGGATTTTACTTTAAGCATAGGCGGTTTTTTCGAGCAGCAACATCTTGAAGGAGGTATGTCAAGTTCTGCGGAATGGCCGGATAATAATCTGTCGCTTTATGGCGCTACGGTAGGAGGCAGTTATAAATGGGGTGGAGATTCGGGGAAAAGGGCTGTGTATAGACCCATGTTGCAAACCGTATCAATGGAGCCGAAAAGAATAAATAGGCCTTCAACAAATATAGCGCAGGAACAACCTGTTCCCCTGGAATCTATCGTTATAGCGCAAGCACCCGTAAAGGAATCGCGCGGAAATGGGCTGGCTCCGGCTGAAAGATTGGACCGCTTGGAATCTTTTTATAAAAAGGGATTAGTAAGCAAGGAAAAGTATGTCGAGGAAAAAAGAATAATTTTAACCGCAATGTCTGATTAACAGAATGATAGCAACTGAATTCGCGGCTCAGAAAATTTGGGAAACAGTAAAATAGGATGTGTCCCCAATAAAAAATCAAGGATACAGGAGTGGGCATACCAAAAGACAAGCTTAAACACATTTTTGACCCATTCTATACCACAAAGGATAAGGGGACGGGGCTGGGCCTATTCATAACCCACCAGATAATCCAGAATAATAAAGGAAATATTACCATAGATAGCGATGTGAACAGGGGCACTATTGTAAAAATAAGATTTACAAAGTCGTAACTTTATTTAATTGAATAAGTTACAAATGTAGTATGCCCTTGCGTATTGATGCTTTTTACTCGTCAGAAGTACCTCGATGATAGTGCCTGGGGTTCGTGGTTCAGCCCCCTCGCGCTACAGTGAATCTTTCCTGCTTTGTTTTTGCCTACCCTTCATGGTCATCAAAATTTATTAACGCTTTTTACTCGTCAGAAATCGGGGGCTGGGATAACTCACCCCACACCAATAGGTGCGGGGTTCGAACAATCCCAGCCCTTTTATCCCTCGACTTCGCTCGGGACAGGTAAACCGATTTCTTCCTCGTAAAAAGCTAAAATTTTGAAAGTCCACTCAGGATAGGCAAAAACTAGCAGCTATCGCCCGTAGAAGAAGAAGCCAGTAGCCCGGCATTGCGGACTGCTCTTTCAGAGCAGTCCGCAAGGCCTTCGGCCTTTGTCTTTGCTTTGCAAAGACATGCCTGCATTGAACTTTTTTAAGACTCACCTTGACAAAAATCAATCCATCCGTATACTTAATAGCACCCTATTCTAGGGCGTATAAATAGGTATAAACAGGTATAAAGATAGTATAAGTTCAAATTTAATTGATAAGATTACACAGATTAACGAGCGGATTACACAGATTTGAGCGAAAATAAAGACCCCTTAACTGAGAGAATAATTGCCTGCTGCTTTAAAGTGCACTCTGAATTGGGCCCCGGCTTCAATGAGCGGTTATATCAGAATGCGCTTAAGATAGCCTTAAAGGAAGCAGGTTTAAGATACGAAATCGAAAAGGAGTTTATAGTTTGTTTTGAAGGTAAAAAAATCGGTTCACTTAGGTTAGATTTAGTTATTGACGATAGTATTATTGTAGAAATTAAGGCTTTAGTTGGTAATGTCCCGGAAGTATTTAAATATCAGGTTCTTTCTTATTTAAAAGTATCAGGTTTGCATACAGGTTTGTTGGTTAACTTTGGCAATAAGAGTTGTCAGATAAAACGGTTAGTGTTTTAATCTGTGCAATCTTTATAAAAATCTGTGTAATCAAATGTTTGTTAATAAGAGGGGGAATGTTATGAGCGATGATACTCTCTTTACCGTGCGCGAGCTTGCAAAGTATTTGCGTATGAAACCAGTTACGATATACAAGCACGCTTCGCAAGGTAAGATCCCTGCTTTTAAAGTCGGTTCTCACTGGCGCTTCAAGAAGGCTACAGTTGATAACTGGATATCTGAGCAGGAAAACAAGGTAAAGGTTTTAATATAAGATCCAAATTATGGTAATATTTCATAATTTGGATTTTTTATTTCATAATATAATCATAATTATATGAAAGATAAACGTATAGTTATCACTGGCGTTGGCGTACTGGCGTCTAATGGCATTGGGAAGGATGAATTTTGGAAGAATTTGGAAAACGGCGTTTCAGGGATTAAGCCGGTTACGCTCTTTGATACATCTAATATAAGGTGCAAGCTGGCAGGCGAGATAAGCGATTTCAAGCCGGAAACGTTTTTGGGGCAAAAAGGGCTTAGAAATCTGGATAGGTCTACAAAACTGGCGTTAGTGACTGCCAAACTGGCAATAAATGATTCCGGGCTGCAGATAACAGAAGAAAATACCGATGATATAGGGGTATCTTTGGGAACGACATTAGGCAGCGTTTGGAGTATAAGCGAATTTGACAAAGAAGCCCTGCGGGAGGGCCCTAGAAGTGTGAACCCGGCCCATTTCCCAAATACAGTAATGAATTCGCCGGCAAGCCAGATCTCGATCTGGTTTAATATAAAAGGGTTTAATACGACAATATCAAGCGGTTTCGCGTCCAGCTTGGACGCCATTGGCTATGCGATGAATTTTTTGGAGTTGGGCAGGGTAAAGGCGGTCTTGGCGGGTGGAGTTGAGGAGCTTTGTATCCAGACTTACCTTGGATTCTACAAAATTGGCCATTTAGCAGGCTCAAGACCCGGCAAACAAGAGATAAATTGCCCTTATGATAAAAGAAGGAACGGGATAGCGCTTGGAGAGGGGACGTCAATTTTGGTTTTGGAAGAATTGGAACACGCGAAAAAGAGAAACGCGAAAATATATGGCGAAGTGCTGGGGTATGGAAGCGTATTTGATCCTAAAAGCAGAAATATTTACAACCCAAAAGGCGATGGTGCCGCAGACGCTATGATCGAAGCTATAAATGATGCCGGATTAGAACCTAAAAACATCGATTATATTTCTTCAACAGCGAATTCTACATTGGATTGCGATGTCATGGAAACAAGAGCTATAAAAAAAGTGTTTGGTAAAAAGGCATATAAAATCCCTATAAGTTCTATCAAATCAATAATCGGGGAATGTTTCAGCGCCGCAGGCGTTTTGAACGTAGCCGGAAGCGTATTTACTTTGCAGGAAGATATAATTCCGCCTACTATAAATTACGACATACAAGATAAGCGTTGCGACTTGGAATATGTAACAAATAAAAAAAAGTCAAAAAAAGTTAACAAGATACTGGTTAATTCAGATACGCCAACAGGGGTGAATTCATCAGTAGTGGTAGGAAAATATGAAGAATAAATTTGCTTTTATAGGGCATCCGATAGATTTGAATCACTTATATGGTTTATTAGGCATATGGGGAAAGATAGCTAAGAGAATGCCCAGGGATCTTTTATATAAAATTACTTTAAACTTTCCGCCATACAAATATTGCGATATAGAAATAGAATCTTTGACAAAGGATATTGCTTCTGGCTATGCGCTTATCTGTCCACTCTTGCCTTATCAAGTCGCTTTTTTAGAAGAAAGCGTTGTAATAAAAAAGATTATTGAGGTTGCGAAATTGGCAGAAAGATTGGGAGCGAAAATAGCAGTGCTAGGCGGTTTTGCGTCCATAGTTGGTAATGAAGGGGAAGAAGTTTCCAAGAATGTTAACATAGCAGTTACAAGCGGAAATACATATACTGCTTGCTTGGCTATAGAAGGTATTGAAAAGGCAGCGGAAAAAATGGACTTGGATTTGAGCGAATCCGTGATGGCTGTAATTGGCGCAACAGGTGACATAGGCTCTATATGCACAAAGATTTTTTCAAAAAAAGTGAAAAAAATCAATATAGCCGCCAGAAATGAAAAACGTCTGAACGAATTTGCCGAGGTAATCAGGGATTACGGAAATTGCCCGATAGAAGTTAAACGCACAAGAGATGCTATAAAAGAAGCAGATATAATTCTTACGGTAACGAGCGCTGTAAGCGTTCTCATCGATCCGGAGGATTTAAAACCGGGTTGCGTTGTTTGTGATGTTGCTATACCTGCGAACGTAGCTAAGGAGGTTGTCAATATAAGAAATGATGTGTTGGTTTTTGAAGGAGGGTTAGCAAGGTATCCCTTTATGGAGAATACAAATAGTAAAAAGTGGAAAAAAGTTATGCCTCCGAATAGCGTTTTTGGCTGTTTAGCTGAAGGGATTTTATTAACCCTTGAAGAACGGTTTGAAAATTATTCCTTAGGGCGTGGCAATATAACAGAAGAAAAGATCAATGAGATGTTTGCTATTGAGAAAAAACATGGTTTTGGTGTCGCCGATTTCTTTTGCGGTTATAAACTTTTTAATGATGAAGATATACAACGCATAAAAGGGAACGCATTTAAAAAAAAGGAAGAGGTGAATGTTGCTAAAAGATAAAGTAGCAATAGTGACCGGAGGCACAAGAGGGATAGGTCGAGCTATCGTGTTTGAACTGATCTATCAAGGCGCAAAGGTAGCGTTTACCTATATAAAAAGTGATGAATCTGCCGGAATAATATTGGATGAAGTAAAAGAAATAAAAGGCGAAGCAGAAGCAATAAAACAAGATGTTAGAGATTTTGAATCAGCAAAAAGAGCGGTTCAGGAAACAATAAATAGATTTGGAACGGTAGATATTTTAATTAATAATGCAGGCATTTTGAGAGACAAGGCTCTCATGATGATGGATGAAGAAGATTGGGAAGATGTTATAAAAACAAATCTCACAGGGTATTTCAATATGGCGCGGGCCTGCATTGTTACAATGATGAAGCAAAAGAGCGGAAACATTATTAATATTAGTTCAGTAAGCGGCGTTGCGGGAATGGCAAGACAGGTAAATTATTCAGCGTCTAAAGCAGGTATAATAGGATTTACGAAATCATTAGCGAAGGAAGTAGGCGCTTACAATATCAGAGTCAATGCTATTGCACCAGGTTTTATTGAAACAGATATGATAGCGGATCTAAAAGGTAAAGATGATATATTGAAAAGAATTCCATTGGCCAGGTTTGGCAAGCCCGAAGAAGTGGCTAAGGTTGTGTCATTTCTTTTAAGTAATAAGGCAGGTTATATAACAGGACAGGTTATTAAAGTTGATGGCGGTCTTGCGATTTAAATGCATTGATTACAGTGATAAAGATAAAGAGATTACACAGATTAGAGGAAGATGATTACACAGATCAGAGGAAGATGATTACACAGATGAAAGTCCTAATTACATTGATATGTAACTATAAAACAAGGGGGTGGGTATGGCGGCGATAAAAACAGAAAATCTAGAGAAGGAGTTACGTTCTTTAATTGCCGAAATAATTGAAGTAGAAGAAGAGAAAATTACCCTTGATGCGAGCTTCGTAGAAGATCTTGGCATGGATTCGATGATGGCGCTCGAAATTTTAGCGGCGATAGAAAAGAAATATAAACTAAGAGTACCAGAAGAGCATTTAACGAAGATAACTAATCTCAAACAAGTACTGAATACAACCAAAGAATTTTTGGGTAAGAAATAATATTATTATGAAACTAAATATTGAAGATATAAAGCAAATTCTACCGCAGCGCGAACCCTTTCTTTTCATAGATGAAGTTCTCGAGTTTGAAGAGGGTAAAAAAGTCGTCGCGATTAAAAATATTACTGGCAAAGAAGATTTCTTTAAAGGTCATTTTCCTGGGAACCCCATCATGCCGGGTGTTTTGATAATTGAAGCAATGGCCCAGGCAGCGATTATATTAGCCAGCACAATATTGCCAAAAGAAGAAGGCAAAAAATATATCTACTATTTAGCCAAATCAAATATACGTTTCTTAAAACCTGTTTTTCCAAAAGCCAAGCTTAAACTAGTGGTTGAACCTTTAAAGATAATATCAGGAGCCGGTATTGTCAAAACAGAAGCTTACATTGAAGATGAAATTGTAGCAAGAGGGGAGATAAGTTTTGGCAGAAAAGAAGAATAAAAGACGAGTGGTAGTAACAGGTGTGGGGATTGTTTCTTCCATAGGGATAGGAAAGGATGAGTTTTGGAAGAATCTTATAGCCGGCAAATCCGGGATAAGTACAGTTAGTAGTTTTGATACATCCAACTATGATACGCATATAGGTGGTGAAATAAAGAATTTTAAACCAGAAAAATATTTCGATAAAAACGAAATAAATAAATTGGGACGCGCTACGCAGTTTGCCATAGCAGCGACTAAAGAGGCAATAAACAATGCCAAATTAGATTTATGGAAATACGGTGGTGAAAAAATAGGAGTTGCTATAGGAACAACAATGGGAGAGGGGCAGGTTATCGAAGAAATTGACAGCAAATGGGTAAGAGTTGATAAAGAAGAAGTTAGTACAGATTTGATTGCTTTGTATCCTGGAAATGTACTTTCAAAAAATATAAGTCTTAAATTTAGATTGAAAGGCCCTAGTTTAACCATTCCGACAGCTTGCGCTGCCGGAAACTATGCAATTGGCTATTCTTTTGATCAAATTAAAGCAGGTAAAAGAAAAATTATGATATCAGGAGGCACTGATTCTTTTTCAAGAATAGCATTTACAGGGTTCAATAGGCTATTTGCAACGGCTAAAGAAAAATGCCGTCCTTTTGATAAAAACAGAGATGGTATGGTAGTTGGAGAAGGAGCTGGTATTCTAATTTTAGAAGATTTAGAATTAGCATTAGAAAGAAAAGCAAAAATTTATGCAGAAATTTTAGGATATGGTTTAAGTTGCAACGCTTTTCATATGACCGCACCTAGCGTAGAAGGTATTAAGAAAGTTATGATAAAAGCTATGAAAGAAGCAGATATTACGCCAGAAGATGTGGATTATATAAGTGCTCATGGGACTGCTACACCTTCAAATGACAAAACAGAATGTCAAGCAGTCAAAGAAGTTTTCGGCAAGAGATATAAGAAAATACCTGTAAGCTCAATAAAATCAATGCTTGGCCATACGATGGGTGCAGCAAGCGCTATTGAAGCAATAAGTTGTTGTCTTGCCATAAAGGATGGGGTTATTCCGCCAACAATAAATTATGAGACTCCAGACCCAGAGTGCGACATAGATTGTATTCCTAATGTAGCGAAAAAGAAGAAGATAAAAATAGCATTGAATAATTCGCTGGCATTCGGCGGCAATAATGCAGTGGTTGCGTTAAGAGAATGGCATCATGAGTAAAATTGATAACACATATGATGTGGTGATTATTGGTGCAGGAATTAGCGGTCTTGTTTGCGGATGCTATTTAGCCAAAACCGGCATGAAAGCACTCATTATAGAAAAAAATGATAAAGTGGGTGGTTGTTGTACCTCTTTTAAGAGAAACGGATTTACTTTTGATGCAGGTATAAGAAGTTTAGTAGGATGTGGAAAGAATGGAATATTAGGTAAAATAATAGATGAGCTTGAGCTTAATAAGAAAATAGAAATTACTCGTTCACCAATTTCTGATATCATAATTACACCAGATTATGAAATACCCATCAAGACCAACCCTTTAGAAACAGCAGACATTTTAATGACATATTTTAAAGAGGAAAAGAAAAAAATCGAACAATTTTTTAAACTCATATTGAATCCAAACTTTTTTTATTTATATGGCCAGTTTAATAATATTACTTTTGATAAATTATTACATACATATTTCAAAAATCCCAAGCTAAAATCTTTTTGGAGAATACTAAGAGCAGATACAGGTTTACCTCCAAATACAACCTCGGCATTAGCAGATATTATGCTATGCCGAGGTTATCTCACAGATGGTGGCTATTATCCAAAAGGAGGAATGCAAAATTTTTCTGATAAATTAGCAGAAAAATTTAGAGAACTAGGCGGTTCTTTAATGCTCTATACTGAAGCAACTGGAATTAAAGTTATAAATAAAAATGTGAAAGGCGTGATCACGAATAAAAAAAGTTTTATTAAATCAACATATATAATAGCAGCGTGTGATATAAAGAAAACTATATCTAAACTAATTGGAGAAACAAGAGTAGGGGGGGAATTTATAAATAATATAAGAACTATGGTACCTTCCGCGTCAGTTTTTGTAGTATATTTGGGTTTAAGAAGAAGCTTCAAAAATATATTAAAAAAGTGCTGTTCATTATGGTATGTACCGCAATATTTAAAGAATTACGAATTCAATTTTTTTAAACTGTCAAATATATCATTGGGTTATGTAATTTGCGTATTTCCTTCTTTTCAGGATTATGATATGGCACCAAACGGTAAAGAAAGTATTTATTTGTATATAAGCGCGCCTTTTAAAACAGCTACATTTTGGGAAAAATATAAAACTATACTTTCGAAGGACTTGATAAATCGCGCTTCAAATATAATACCGTATTTAAAAAATTCTATAGAGACAATGGAGATTGCTACGCCGCAGACTTTTTATAAATATACATACAATTATAGAGGGGCTTGCCGTGGATGGGCGGCCATACTTTCCCAGACGAAACATCAACTAATATCGCCTCAAGCGCCTATAGGCAATTTGTTTTTTTCGGGTCATTGGACAACTTCTCCAATAGGTCATGGAGGCGTTGCAACTGTTGCCCACATGGGAAGATGCGTGGCAAAATTAGTTTATAAAAATTACAATAAAAAAGGCTTATAAAATGAATATTTATGCATTAAGTTCACTAGTAGCATTGATTGTTAATTCAGCCATAGGAATATTCGTTTATTTAAAAAATAAAAATAGTACTATTAACAGGTTATTTGCCTTATTTATCTCAACAACTGTTTTATGGATATCGGGGTGTCTAATGGAAAGTAGTACATATAATGAATCCTTTGCATTGTTTTGGGATAAAATACTTTATACTGGGTTAACACTTTTTCCAGCAACCTGTTTGCATTTCACCACTACTGTTATTGGAGTTAAAAAAGATCGCATAATTAAAATAACTTATTTGATTTCTTCATTTTTTGTAATATTAAATTTTTCATATTTACGAAAGTATTTTATTTATGGTGTTGAACGCAAATATCCTTTTCGTTTTATTTCTGAACCAGCAATAGGATGGTATATTTTTATTATTTTCTTCATGGCATGTGCGTTATATTGGATATATTTAACGTGGGAAGCATACAGAGCTTCATCAGGCCACAGAAGAACACAAATGAAATATTTATTAACAGCCTGGTTAATAGGGTCTTTTACCTGTTTTATGTATCTACTTTTAGTGTTTAATGTAGCTACGCCACCGATCGATAATTTTACGGGAATAGTTTTTGCTGCCATTCTAGCTTACGCTATTGTTAAACACCAATTAATGGAAATCGAAGTTATTCTCAAAAAGACCCTTATTTTTGCTGGGCTTTTTGCAGTAGTATTTGCAGTTTTAGTGTTGCCAACTCTTATAGTTCAGGAGTTTATAATAAGAAAGATGGGGCTAAGTGGTAGATTGATCGGTTTTGGTATTAGCACCATTTTAATAGTACTGATTTTACGACCCTTAGAAACTTTTCTTATAAGAATAACTGATAAGTTTTTGTTCCAGAAGAAATATGATTACAAAGAACTCCTCAAGACCTTTACCGGTGAGGTATTAACAGTTTTAGATCTAACCAGGCTTGTGCGGTTGACGACTTATAAGTTGGCAGATATTATTAAGCTCATTAGCTGCGGAATTCTCCTCTTCGATGATAAGGAGGATGGGTATAAGTTAATAGCATCTTATGGTATTAAAGAAAAAAATATCGTGCTCACAAGGGAAGATACGCTTGCCTCTTTTATGGAGAGAACCCGCACCTATTTGTCAACAAGACATACAGAAAAAGATTATGCGATACCTGAAGATATAATAAAAGATATGAATAGATTAAAGGTTGAATT
>PEWV01000049.1 GCA_002780005.1 Candidatus Aquitaenariimonas noxiae
TCCAGAAGGCTTGATGAAAAGAAGACCGGGATGGTTTCGTCGGATGAAAGAAATAGGCAAGTGATCGTGACAGCTTTACCCGAACGAATGACAGAGGCCGAGGAAATAATAAAAAGCCTTGATAAAAAAACAAAACAGGTTTTGATGGAGGTAAGAATACTTAAAGTCGTGTTAACTGACGATTTTAATATGGGCATAGATTGGGAGAGGGTATTTACAGAAGTCAATAAGCATGGCTTGCACTTCGCCGAAGATTTTCCGTTCCCTACCGATGCAAATGTCCCCACAACTTTTTTCAAAATTGGCATAGGAAATGACACGGATGCCGGTATTTCCGGCCATAATTATTCTGTGATCATAAAAGTACTAAAAGAATTTGGTGAGATAAGGAATCTTTCTTCGCCAAGCATAGCTGTTATTGACGGCGAGGAGGCAAAAATACATGTGGGTAGTACTGAGGCTTATGTTACTACGACCATAGAAACAGGCGGCACTACCGCGACAACGGCAGCGCAGGTGCAATTTATTGATGTCGGCGTTCAGCTCGTTGTAACGCCAATTATAAATGATGAAGGCTATGTTACTATGAAGATAAAACCCGAGGTTTCATCTAAAGATGGCGATATAGAATATTACATAGCCGCTAAGGTTAAAAATACCGTTCCCCTCCTGGCAAAGACAACGGCAGAGACGACTATTATGGTCAAAGATGGAAACACGATAATAATAGGCGGATTAAGAAAAGACGAAAAGCAGAAGACGGTTGATAAGCTGCCTATTTTAGGCGATATACCATTACTGGGCGCGGCTTTTAGAAAAGTAGTTGAGGAGTTAGAAAAATCAGAACTTGTTGTTTTTATAACGCCGCATATTATATCGGGAGATGAGGAAGCGGCAGATGCTGAGAGAAAACCAAAAGGCCTGAGGTCTTATTAGCATTTTTATGGAGGTGTAAAACTATGCGACAAATTTTATTTATTCTATTAATCATTATATTCCTCAGCTGTCCCTTATGCTATGCGAACAATATAACCGTTTCAAACGCCACTCCGGGCGAACAGAATATTGTAAATAACACCATGATAATCGAATTTGATATAAGCTGGGAAAATTCCTGGAGAAATAGCACTAATTATGACGCAGCCTGGGTGTTTTTTATGGTTTCGACAGACGGTGGCATAACATGGAAGCACGCAACGCTAAAATCGAATAATGATTCGAATCCGCTGGATGATGGGTTAGGCTGGAGCAAAGGTGCGGGGACTGATATAGAGATAGTGATCCCGGCACATATTCCGATTATCGAGGGCGACAAAAAGGGCGCTTTTATCGAACGCGCATCGAACGGCACAGGCACTTCATTAACCTCAAACATAAGGTTTGTTTGGGATTATGGTTCAGACGGGATATCTGATACCCAAGCCAGCCATCCGGTAAATACAAATATACGTGTAATGGCCATCGAAATGGTTTATATTCCTGCAGGACCTTTCTATTTAGGTGACGGAAATAGCGCGTCAGAATCGACTTATGCTTTTCACGTTGCAGATAATACAAAAGTCGGGCCTATTAACACATCGTTTATTCATAATGTTAAAGTTGATACGAACCAATACGATGATAATCAAATCGAAACTTCAGGTATTGGGATAGACGGTGACGAAGGGTTGGACGTAAATAATGACGGCGGTATTGATAACGCTGATTTTCCTACAGGATATACGGCATTTTATGTTATGAAATATGAAATATCTCAAGGACAATACGTAGATTTCTTGAATTCCATTTCAGCTACACAGGCTACTAATAGGTATCCTAATCAAAATGGGTTACAAAGGCATACCATCAATAAAGTATCTGATATTTATGAAACTTCCACACCTAACAGGGCCTGTAATTATATTTCATGGATGGATATTTGCGCGTATGCGGACTGGGCAGGGTTGAGGCCCATGACAGAATTGGAGTTTGAAAAGGCGTGTAGAGGTCCCGATGAAGTTATCGTAGGAGAATATCCCTGGGGGAATACGAGCATTTACAATGCGCCATATACCATAGTAAATGACGGCCAGGCCAATGCTGTTATACTGAGCCAACCCATAGGCGTAGGGAATGCTTCTTATAATACTACGAATGGAAGCATCGGCGGGCCGCTGCGCTGCGGTATATTTGCGCAATCAAATACTTCGCGTGAGGAGGCCGGCGCGTCTTATTATGGAGTGATGGAACTAGCAGGAAACCTGTGGGATAGATATGTAACGGTCGGAAACATATTAGGTAGGAGCTTCTTAGGTACGCATGGAGACGGGAATCTGAGCACAAATGGTTTTGCTACAAATACCGATTGGCCGGGTTACAATGCGGGAGAAGTTAAAGACGCCGGAGGAAGCGGTTTCCGCGGCGGAAGCTGGGGATTTGGCGCGACAAATTGCTGTACATCGGATCGCGAATATGCGGCATATACGAATATTACGAGATACTTCCATGACGGCGGAAGATGCGCTAGGGCCGATCCGCGATAGCGAAACGATTTTTCTATGGAGGAACTTATGCGAAAAATAATGGTCATAGGGGTAATCGGGATTATTTTTTACGGATTATGTGCCTCAAGGTATCTTGATATTTACGCTTTAGCGGCGGAGGAACAAGAGAAAGCAGCGGTGAATAATGTTCTGGTGACAGCGAATGAACGACTAAACGTGCAAATTGAGGAATTGAAGAAGGAGAACGAAGAATTAAAAAGCAGCAATATGACAGTGCAGGGCGAAAGTGCCAACATTAAACGCGACAGAACCCAAATCTTAGAAAAACTTAAGTTAATTACAGAAGAAAATAATAAAATGCGGGAACAAATAGTTTATCTGGAAAAAGGGATTGTGAATCTGGATTATGCAAAGAGAAACCTGAAGGATGATGAAAAATCAAAAAGGGACAAAATAGGCGAACTGGAAAAAGAACTCAGGTCTCTAAAGGAGGTCAAAAAAGATTTTGATATTTATCAGAGCGGCTTTATAAAGCTACAGGCAAAAATAATGGATGCCTTCGGCGAAGAGATCAAAAGCTTAGACGACGCGGTCGATGTGATCGGAAAAAGTAAGGATAATTTTTCCGAAGAGACGGAAGCCCTGCAAGATAATCTTAAAAATGCTTTGAGCGAGTTGTCCGATTCGACAGAGAATTTAAGCCGTTTAAAAAAAGAAGTTGCCGATATGCATTACAATATGGGAGTTATTTTTCAAGAGGATAATAAATGGGACGAAGCCGCCATGGAATATAAAAAAGTGCTGGAGTCAGATCCCAAGGATGCTGACGCTCATTACAATCTGGCGCTTATTTACGATACCGCAAAGAATGACAGGAAGCAAGCCCTGTATCATTATAGGAAATATATAGAGCTTAAACCTGAAGCCGATGATATTTTAAAGGTAAAGGAATACTTAGCCGATTTAGGCATGAAAGATAAAATATGGGGAGACCCTTATATCAAAGAAATTACAGAAAATACCAATAAACGGTGAGTGCTTTAATTCTGGAGGTTATGATGCGGAAAATTAAAGTTTTAAACCAGCTTTTTATATTCGCCATTTATATTTTTATTGCTGGACAGGCAACCGCTAACAATATTTCTGTGTCGAATGCTACTATTACTGCTCAGAATACATCCGCACAAACTTGTAATGTTGAATTTGATATTTCATGGGAAAATTCTTGGCGGCATGTTGTCAATTATGATGCCTCATGGGTTTTTATTAAGTATTCCACAGACGGCGGTAATACATGGGCGCACGCGACATTGAAATCGAGCGGTACGAACCCGGCTAATTTTTCTCGCGGCACAGGCACTCTTTTGGATATTGTCGTGCCTGCTGACAAAAAAGGCGCATTTTTGCGAAGAAGCGCCAACGGAGCCGGTACAATATCTACCACAGACGTGCAACTTGTTTGGGATTGGGGGGCAAGTGGTTTATCCGGAGGCAATACTGCCCGGGTCAAAGTGTTTGCTGTTGAGATGGTATATATGCCGCAAGGCGCTTTTTATGCCGGCAGCGGAGGTACGGGAACTAACGAATTTACATTAACGCAGATTACCACCCCAAATGCGGGTGTTGCCGGAGGTTACCCTACAGGACAGACAGCACCCAATTCCTCTTGGTCTAACGGTTATACTGCTTTTTATGTTATGAAATATGAAATATCGCAACAACAGTATGTTGATTTTTTTAATACTTTAACTAATGCACAGAAAACAGAAAGGGACATCACGGGAAATCACGTCACTTATAGCGGTAAAAATTCCGATGCTGAAGTATATCGTAATACGATAAGCTGGTCTTCCGGCAATGCTTCGGCCGGCGCAAATTCAAATGTAGCATGTAATTATATTTGCTGGGCTGATTTAATTGCCTATGCCGATTGGGCGGCACTACGGCCAATGTCAGAGTTGGAATTCGAAAAAAGTTGCCGAGGCATGGCAAACGCCATTCCAAATGAATACCCCTGGGGCAATATAGTTATCACGCAGGCCGAGGGGCCGGTTCAAAATTCAGGTGCGGTTAATGAAACGGCAAGCACGATAGGAGATGGTCTCTGTAATTATAACGGAACAGGCACGGATATCGGCGCGCCTCTTCGCTGCGGCTTTGCTTCGACATCAGACACGACGCGAAGAGGGGCAGGTGCCGGCTATTATGCAGTTATGGAGCTAGGGGGCAATGTCTGGGAAAGGCCTGTTACGATAGCTGATGCCACGGGAAGAGCTTTTACAGGTGCCAATGGCGATGGTGCCCTGAGCGCGAATGGCGATGCTAATACTTCTAACTGGCCTGGCACAGATGCAGTTGGCTCTGGTTTACGCGGTGGAGGTTGCGATAGCCTTGCAACTTCTGTTTACGCCTCGGATCGAAGCCTTGCCGACTCTACAGCTGTGCACAGATACTATTATTCGGGAGGCCGTTGCGTCAGGACAGCGCCTTAAAGCATGCTTCAAATTTATAAAGTAAGTATATAGTAATGGAGGTACTGATGCAAAAATATAGAATTATATTTTTTGTTCTATCAATCATTATTTCTCTTATATATCCCATGAAGATATATGCTGAATATATCGGAGGGTATGGCGACGGTTGGGATTATACGACCGTAACTACTATAATGTATAACGGCGGATCAGGAGACGGGCACAGTATGGTAGGTATGTCATCCGATATAGGCGTAGGATACGGAACGCCGGCTAAACTAGGATTTATTACTCAACCCGGGAATTCCTTCGCAATGCAGGCGCTTATTAC
>PEWV01000061.1 GCA_002780005.1 Candidatus Aquitaenariimonas noxiae
AGAGCACCTGCCGGTAGCTGCTCCAAGTTAAAATAGCTGGAATGTCTCACTGCATATGGTAGCGACAGGGATGAGTAGTGAAATTGTCCCGCCTATGCCCCACTTTTTGCTCTCTATGTGCGGGATCCCGCACATGTATGCTTAAAGTCAGGTTTAGGCGGGAATAATTTTTCCCAAATGTGGTTTTCGAACTTACGGCGAGTGCCGGGAGGGGTGTACAGAATGAATAGCTTAGTAGGCGCGAGGAGTAAGTTCAAAACCACGGGAAAAATTTACTTAAGCCGCGAGCCCCTATTGCTACTATATATAGTATAGGGTAATAGCGAAATTTTCTTTATTGCTTCATAGCTCCTAATATTATATAATATACGCTAATAGCCCTATAAGGGCGAGGGATATTTAAGCATGGAAAATGAGTATATTTTTATAAAAGGTGCCAAGGAGCACAATCTTAAAAATATAGATGTCAAGATCCCGCGCGATAAGCTCGTAGTAATTACAGGATTATCGGGATCGGGAAAATCTTCCCTGGCATTTGACACTATATACGCGGAAGGCCAGCGCAGGTATGTAGAAAGCCTCTCAAGTTACGCGCGCCAATTTTTAGAGCAGCTTCAAAAGCCGGATGTCGAATATATCGAAGGGTTGTCCCCGGCCATAAGCATAGAACAGCGTACAGCCGGAGGTAATCCGCGCTCGACGGTCGGGACCCAGACAGAAATTTATGACTACTTAAGGCTGCTTTTTGCCAGGATAGGCGTTGCGCATTGCCCTCAATGCGGTAAAGAGATAAAACAACAAAGTTCCCAGGAAATAATAAGACAGATCCTTGAACTGCCGAAAGAATCAAAGATTATAATTTTAGCGCCTGTTGTGCGCGGAAGAAAGGGAGAATACCGCGAGCTCTTCAGGCAAGTGCAGAAAGAAGGTTTCATAAGGGCCAGGGTCGACGGCAAGATATATGAGATCGAGAAGCCGATAGCCTTGGATAAAAATAAGAAACACAATATCGAGATCGTAGTTGACAGGTTCGAGCTCTCGTCCGTATCGAAAAAAAGAATCGGCGACTCGGTAGAAACGGCGTTGAAGGCCGGGGAAGGCACTGTCATAATAAATATAGATGAAACAAGATCAGGAGAGGACCTCGTTTACAGCGAACAATACGCATGCCCGGATTGCGGAATAAGTTTTGAGGAACTGGCGCCGAGAATGTTTTCGTTCAATAGCCCGTACGGCGCGTGCCCGGGATGCGACGGTCTGGGGACAAAGATGGAGATAGACTCTGACTTGGTGATCCCGGATAAGAATAAGCCTGTGATTGACGCGATAGAAGGCTGGCGCAGGGGCGGGAAAGGATTATTTCTATATTACAGAAGGTTAATGCGCTCGCTGGCCCACAAGCATAACTTTGACGTGGATACACCTTTTAAAAAACTCTCGCCAGAGATCAAAAAGATAATCTTATACGGCGAAGAATACGACAACTACGGCGCGTTCGAGGGCGTTGCGCCTAACCTGGAGCGCCGATTCAGAGAAACTGAATCCGATTACATAAAAGAGGAAATAAATAAATTCATGAGCGTTCTTCCTTGCCCCGTATGCAACGGTAAACGGTTAAAAAAAGAAAGCTTGGCCGTTACTATAAAAGGAAAGAACATAATAGATATCACTACGACGGCCATAAAAGAACTAAAGGCGTTCTTTGACGGCATGGAGCTTACGGATAAAGAAAAATTGATAGGCTATCAGGCTTTTAAGGAGATAAAATCAAGGCTTCGATTCATGACAAATGTCGGGTTGGACTATCTAACCTTGGACAGGCGCAGCTCTACGCTTTCAGGAGGCGAGGCTCAGAGAATAAGGCTCGCTACTCAAATAGGTTCGGGCCTTGTAGGGGTGTTATATATCTTAGACGAGCCTAGTATCGGCTTGCACCAAAAAGATAACTCTAAGCTCCTGGACACGCTCTTGGCCTTGCGTGACCTTGGGAATACTTTAATCGTAGTAGAGCACGATGAGGCTACTATTCGAAAGGCCGACTATATTCTAGACTTGGGTCCCGGCGCAGGAGAAAACGGCGGAAGGATTATCGCCGGCGGGCCGTTAAAGGATATAATTAAAAGCAGCGACTCCCTGACAGGTAAGTATCTAAGGGGCGAACTTCAGATTCCCATCCCCGGGGCTCGAAGAAAAATAAACAAAGATAAATCCTTGGTTATAAAGGGCGCAAAAGAGCATAATTTAAAAAATATAGACGTAACTATACCGCTTGGAGTTTTTAATTGCATCACAGGGGTTTCTGGTTCGGGAAAAAGCACTCTCGTGGACGACATATTATACAGGGCCCTTGCCAAAAGGCTCTATCGCTCAAAAGAAAAACCCGGCGCGTACGATAAGATTACAGGAATGGAATTCATAGATAAAGTGATAGTTATAGACCAGTCGCCTATAGGCAGGACTCCCCGCAGCAATTCTGCCACTTACACGGGCGTATTTACAATTATAAGGGACTTATTCAGCAAGGTCCCGGACTCGCGCGTGCGAGGTTACAAACCGGGCAGGTTCAGCTTCAATGTCAAAGGCGGCAGATGCGAGACGTGCGGCGGAGACGGGATAAAGAAAATAGAAATGCATTTTTTGCCGGACGTGTATGTTACATGCGAGATCTGCAAGGGCAAAAGGTTTAACGAGCAAACGCTGGAAATAAAATATAAAGGTTTCTCTATAAACGATGTCCTGGGAATGAGCGTTGATAAGGCGATGGATATTTTTGCTAATATCCCTGCTATAAATTCGAAGCTCGAGACGCTTCACGATGTCGGGCTTGGTTATATAAAATTGGGCCAATCGGCTACTACTCTTTCCGGGGGCGAGGCGCAGAGAATCAAACTCTCCGCAGAGCTCTCTAAACGCTCTACCGGAAGGACGCTTTACATATTAGACGAGCCAACAACAGGGCTCCATTTTGCGGACGTGGATAAATTACTTAGCGTTTTGCACAGGCTCACCGACGCCGGCAACACGGTCATAGTAATAGAACATAACCTGGACGTGATCAAGAACTCGGATTATATTATTGATTTAGGCCCCGAAGGAGGAGACGGCGGGGGCCAAGTCGTAGTCTCCGGCTCTCCAGAAAAGGTCGCGGATACCAAAAAGTCATACACGGGGCAGTATCTTAAAAAAGTATTAAACGGCAAAAAGAATATTTCTAATCTATTGGTTGAGGCATATGAGAAAAATAATAACTAAAAACGGCGTTATATTGAAAGTTCTGGCCACGGGCTTAGTATTATTCCCGATTTTATTGAATAATGCGAATTTGCTGTCGGCTGCCGATGATAAGGAAGATTTTTTATTTGCCCAGAAAGCCTTTAATGACAAACTCTATGATTTGACCATAGAAAAACTTGAAGCCTTTATAAAAAAATATCCCGCAAGCGAATATAGCGATGAGGCGCACCTTCTTTTAGGCAAGTCTTTTTATTACGATGAGAAGTTCAGCCGTGCTATTTATGAATTGGGATTATTGATAAACAAACCGGTCCCCAGCAGCCTTGAAGCAGATGCGCTTTACTGGAAAGGCGAGTCTTATTTTAAGGCAAAAGATTATAAGTCAGCCCTGCAGTCTTATGATGAGTTTATAAATAAATACCCATCCTCGGACTACGCGCCGTTCGCGTACTATTCGAAAGGATGGTCTTATTGCGAATTAAAAGATTTTGAACAGGCGATAGTTTCTTTTCAAGATTTGATAGATAAATTTCCGCAGCATCAGTTAAGCGCTGACGCGCTGTATGAGATAGGCGAATCCTATTTTAACATGGATAAATACGACCTCACCTCGGAAAAGCTGCATCTTTATCTGGAGAAATATCCGCTTACACAAAACACAGGAAGGGTTTATTATTTACTGGGTGAAGTAAAATACGCTAACAATGATCTGGACTCAGCGTGCGATTATTACAATAAGGCCATAAGCCTTTCGAAAGATGAGCCTTGGTCTCTTTTCGCAAAGAACAAGTTAGGCTGGTCATTTTTCAAGTTAGGGAAGAATGAAGAGGCGCTAAAAATATTCTCTGCGCTATTTAACGCGTCCAAGGAGCCGGATATAAAGTATAGTATAGCGTTAGGAATGGCAAAGATTTTCGACAAACTGGCCAGATATGAAGAAGGCCTGAAATATTGCGACGTAATTATAAAAGAAAGCCACAATGAAGCGCTTATAGCAGAGGCTTATCTTCTGAAAGGCGGGCTTTTTAATAACCTCTTAAAATATAAAGAAGCCCTCGACGTGTTTGGAGAGTACCTCATTAAATACCCTGCCCCGAAGATGGCGGATGAGCTCCATTACGAGTTAGGCTGGACGCATTTGAAGATGAAAAATTTTAAAGAAGCGATAGGCGAATTTGAAACGACTGTCCAGAAATCTTCGGACGCTCTTATCAAGCAAAGCGCGCTCCTGAGGCTGGGGGACACATTCTACGAAATGTCCCAGCATGAGAAAGCCATCGAATATTACGATAAGTTGCTAAAAGAATATCCCGCCAGCTTCTACGGAGACTATGCCCAGTATCAGTTAGGCTCTATAATGTTTGATTTAGAACGATACGAAGGGGCCTTGCTTGCCTTTCAGACAATAATAGCGAAATTTCCCGGTAGTAATTATTGTGATAAATCTCAATTCAAAATCGGCTCTATCTATTTTAAAAATGGTGAATATAAAAAGGCGGTAAGCGCGTTCAGGGTGCTTATAAAAAAGTACCCCAAAACCGAATTAAAGGAAAAATCACTATTGCAGATCGCGAACTCTCTTTACAACACCTCGGAATACAGGGGCGCATTAAAGATATTCAAACACTTAAGCGAGCGAAGCAGAGATGGCGAGATAGCGAAGATAGCTAACTATTATCTGGGCTGGAGTTATTATCAATTGGGTAAGGAAAAACAAGCAGTTAAGGTATTCGAGGGTTTTCTTAAAAAGTATCCGAAGTCTGACCTGTCGCCTCATGTTACAAGCTGGATAGGGGAATATTATTACGATCACGCCCAGTTTAAAGACGCTAAAAATTATTTCAGCAGGGTGCTGGCTGAATTTCCTGAAAGCAAAGTCGCCCCCGGCGCGTATTACGGATTAGCTTGGAGTTTATACGAAAGCGGAGACATGGACGAAGCCCTTGGCGCGCTGGATAAGCTCGTGGAACTTTTCCCGAATAGCGAATTCGTTCCTGAAGCGATACTGAAAATAAGCGAAATATTTTTTGAAGGCAAAAATTACGATAAGGCGCTTGAGAGTTTCAAAAAGCTTGCTGAAATGAATAAAGGTACTACTTTCGAGCAAGTAGCCTTCCGTAAAATAGGCGCTATATTTAAAGAAAAAGGGGATTATGCGAACGCGATCGAATATTTTAAGAAGTCGATCAGCGGCGAGTCTTCGGATATGAATGCGCAAATCCAATTCCAGGTCGGCGAATGCCTAGAAGAGGTGGGGAGCTTAGACAGCGCAATAGAAGAATATTTAAAGGTTTCCTATAATTATCCCGAGAGGCGATTCTGGTCTTTGCGTTCGCAATTGAAAGCCGCTCAACTTTTCGAGAGGCTTGGGAAATTGAAGGAAGCAAAAAGCATATATCTTAAGTTGTCAGAGGACGATACAGCCGAGGCTGAATATGCCCGGGAAAGATTGGGATTGATCAAGGAAAAAGTAGAATAAGAGGAGGATGAAAACAATGTGGACCTGGATTGGTAAAGGTGGGGCGCTTATGTATCCTATAATCTTCTGTTCGATTCTGGCCTTCGCGATTTTTATAGAGAGATTTTATTATTTATACAAGGCAAAAATAGTTATGGATAAATTTATGGTGGAGGTTTTGAATGTTTTGCGCAGGAACCGTATTATGGAAGCGCTCGACATGTGCGATAAGGTCCAGAGCCCTATGGCGCGCATATTAAAGGCCGGAATAATAAAACACGACAGGACGCGCTCGGAGCTCCGCGAGACAATTAAAGATACGGCAATACACGAAGTTCCTGTTTTGGAAAAGAACTTAAGCGTATTAGCTACGATAGTCCATATCACCCCCTTATTGGGGCTCCTCGGGACAGTCATAGGTATGGTGCGAACATTTCAGGTCATCCAGGAAAAATCCCAGGCGCTTCAACCCGTGAATCCGGGCGACCTGGCAGGCGGGATATGGCAGGCATTGCTCGCTACTGCTGCCGGCCTTTGCGTAGCCGTTCCGGCTTATGTGGCGTATAATTATCTCGCGAGCCGAGTTGACAGCTTCGTCTCGGATATGGAGAAAAACGCGATTGATCTAGTAAATGTATTTACGCAAAGAGAAACAATTACCAAATAGGGGTTATAGATGAAATTTAGACGCCGATTTAAACCTGATATGAGGATAGACGCAGTCCCTTTCATAAATTGCATATTTTTGCTTTTGATATTCTTTATTCTTACTCCGAGCTACATCGCCTCGCAGGCCATAAAGGTAAATCTGCCCAAGGCGATCACGAGCGAAGTCGTCCAGGAAAAGAGCATGACAGTGGTAGTTGCAAAAGATAACACTGTGTACCTTAACGAACGGGCGGTTACTCCTGACGAGTTGGCGGAGCGTATTACTATTGCCGCAGAAGAGGGCAGCTCCGTTCTCATAAAGGCCGATAGAGACTCGTCGCTAGGGAAGATCATAGAGATATGGGACCTTTGCAGGGAAGAAGGTGTCAACCAGGTCAATATAGCTACTATGCACGAGATGAAATAACAATGTTTAAAAATAAAGTGTTTGGTATCTCATTTTTGATTTCGTTATTCTGTCATATTATACTCATGTCAGGCATAAGCATCGCCCCGGTTTACGGCCGGATTTCTTCATCAAACTACTCAAGCGTCTATTTTTTAGGGCCGATATTGGAAAAAAATACATTTAATTTTATGCGTGAAGTTTTGCCAAAGCAAGACGGGACAGAGCGTATGCAGGTAATAGTGCCGCAATATGTATTTGACGTAAAAGCAAAATACCCGGACGAGGTCCACTCTATTAAAAGGTCCGAACAAAATATTCCGGATATTGATAATGCCCATTTACGGGATACTGCGGCCGGGAACAAAATAGTAGCGCCTGATTTTTCAAAAGAAAATATTCCGGTTATTTTAAAAGACGCAAAGACCGAAACAACTCACGGCGAAAGGGAGATCATTTCTAAGCCGAGTGCCGCGCCTACTGTGCCTGCAGGGGCCTCAGGCGTGGCAGGACTTACTCAAGATAGGAAAAATTTTAATATAGAATTGGAATTTACAATATCGCCTGACGGGACCGTAGAAAAGGTTAAGCCGGTCGTATCGAGCGGCTATCCGGAAATCGACATGATTGGAATGGATTATTTGAAGAAATGGCGTTTTGTCCCCATGGAGAAAACGGGCGGGCAAAAACCGGAGACCCGGCGAATAAAGCTTGAGCTAAAGACAGATTAGCAAAATGATAAAATTGGATATTTTAACAGCTGTCTCCCTTTATATATTTTTTTCTGTTATTGCGATTTTAGTTATATGGGTTTTTTTCGGCCCCAAGCAGAGGAAGAACATTAAAGATATTTCAGAAAAGAAGCATATATGGCACTGCTCGATTTGTGATCACACCTATGTTGACAGCAGGCATGAAGATATCTCGCAGTGCCCAAGATGTAATAGCTATATAGAAAAAGATGAAGGAGGTGATATAGAAGATGATAACTAATATAGGTATTGTGGCAGGTGATATTTGGCACTATTTGGATGAACACGGAAAGGTTAAGCTTGGAAAAATCGCCAAAGATTTGGATAGGCCGCGCGACAATATTCTGATGAGCGTGGGCTGGCTGGCAAGGGAAGGGCACGTAATATTGGAGGGGGAAGGTCCGGATTACGACAATTACGATATATCTTTAAGAACGTAAAGGAGACAAAAATGCCGGAAAAGAAAGAAATTATTGAAGAGGCTGTCCCCATAATTGCCCCTTTGAAGGTATTGGAGTATAAAACCGTGAACAAGCGGTTTGGCTGGTGGTCCGCCGTGGTGTTGGTGGATTCATGGAGCCGGAAGCAGGTATGCCTTTACCTGTGGCAGAAAAAAGGGGATAAATGGGCGCGAAAACAAAAATTTGCTGTCCATAGCCAGGAAGATTGGAATGTGATCAAGGAATCCGTAGACACTATGATCCCCGAGTTGATCACATAGTCTTAAATGACGAAAAGAGAAATTGTTTATTCGCAACATTATTATGTGAATATAGGCGACCATGTATTTCCTACCAAAAAATACCGCCTTATTCACGACAGGTTGATAAAAGAAGGCATTTTGAAGGAAGAGGATTTTGTATCTCCCAAAATTGCCGATGAAGAGGATGTCTTGCTGGTGCATACGAGCCAATATTTAGAGAAATTAAGAAACAGTTTACTTACGCGGGAAGAGGTGCTGAAGCTTGAATTGCCGTTCTCGAAAGAGCTTCTAAAGAGTTCCCTTTTCTGCTGCGGAGGGACAATTCTCGCTTCGGAGATAGCCATCAAAGAAGGCGTCGGGATACATTTGGGCGGAGGTTTTCATCATGCCTTTCCGGAACACGGCGAAGGATTCTGCGTTCTGAACGATATTGCGATCGCTATAAAAAGGGCGATGAGAAAAAAATTGATAAATAAGGCATTAGTCATAGATTGCGACCTGCATCATGGCAATGGCACGGCCGCAATATTCCGCGGCGATAAGAGTGTTTTTACATTTTCAATACACCAGGAGAATAATTACCCTTTTTTTAAACCGCCTTCAAACCTTGATATAGGCCTCGCTGACGGCGCAAAGGATAAGGAATATTTTGGGTTTTTGTCGGACGAGCTGCCGAAGATCGCGAGCGATTTTAAACCGGATCTTATTATGTACGTCGCCGGGGCGGACCCGTACAAAGACGACCAGATAGGAGGGTTGTGTCTCACGATTGAAGGGTTACGCAAAAGGGATGAGTTTGTTTTTGGTTTGGCCAAAAACTACAACATACCGATAGCTGTAGTCCTTGCGGGAGGGTATGCCTACAAATATGAAGATACGGTAGAGATCCATTATAATACGATAATGGCGGCTTTGAATATATAAAAAATTTATTATATGATTACAGTGATAAAAAAATGATTGCAGAGATAGAAAACAAGATTATACAGATAGCCGTTTATAAGGTCATCACTGTAATCTCTTTAAAAATCACTGTAATCAATATAATATAAAAATATAAAATATGAATATGAAAATAAAAAAGGAGATAAAAAACCGTTTTGTAGTCCAGGAACATCACGCAAAGAGGCTTCATTATGACTTTAGGCTGGAGATGAACGGCGTTCTGGCTTCCTGGGTAGCGCCGAAAGGCATGCCTGTTGAGTCGGGGATAAAAAGGCTGGCAGTAAAAGTAGAGGATCACGATCTGGATTACATAGACTTCGAGGGCGAAATAGAAGAAGGCAGTTACGGGGCAGGCAAGGTTTTTATCTGGGACAGCGGAGTGTATACCATGGAAGAGGATGAGAAAGACAGAATAGTGATCGAATTGGAAGGTAGGAAACTCACCGGCAGGTACGCGCTTATAAAAATGAAGGATAAGGAGAAAGAGTGGTTATTGTTCAAGACCTTGCAGAAAAAGAATTGAATAAAAGGATAGAGGCGCTGTATAGCCTGCTTGAAGAGTGCACTCTTTGCCCGCGCAAATGCCGCGTGAATAGATTGAAAGGCAAAAAAGGCTTTTGCGGGATGGCTCGAAAGCCAATGATCTCGAGCTATAGCCCTCATTTTGGCGAAGAGGCTGAATTAGTGGGGCTTTGCGGTTCAGGAACGATATTTTTAACCGGCTGTAATCTGCATTGTGTTTATTGCCAGAATTACGATATAAGCAATCTAGGTGTTGGCGATGAAATAGGGGTAGAGAGGTTTTCGGATATTATGATGGAATTGCAGAATATGGGATGCCATAACATAAATTTTGTGACACCGACCCATTTTACGCCTCAGATAATAGAGGCTGTGGCGCTGGCTAAAGAAAAGGGGCTTTCTCGACCGCTCGTTTATAATTGCGGCGGATATGAGGAGCTTGATACATTAAAACTTTTAAGTGGAATCATAGATATATATATGCCAGATGCAAAGTACAGTAGCGGCGCTATGGCAAAAAGGTATTCAAACGCTCCGGATTATCCCGAAGTGGCCAGGAAGGCCTTAAAGGAAATGCACGCTCAGGTCGGTGATCTTGTCGTAAATGAACACGGCGTTGCAGTGAAAGGCCTTTTAGTCCGGCACTTAGTTCTGCCGAACGAAATGGCAGGCACAAAAGAATGGATGCATTTCATATCTACTGAAATATCAAAAGATACTTATGTTAATATAATGGACCAGTACAGGCCGTGTTTTGACGCGGTTAATTTTCCTGAAATAGACAGAGAAATAACACGGGACGAATATTTTGACGCGATAAAGATAGCGAGAAGTGAGGGGTTGCGTAGGGGGTTTTGAGAAAGTAGTTAGTAGCTAGTAGTTAGTAGTTAGTAGTTAGGGAAAAGAAAAAAATATGGGAAACTTCATCGAGTTGCCAAAGCCGAAATTAAAAGGGGAAATGTCCGTAGAGGAAGCTATCGCAAAACGGCGTTCAAAACGGAAATTTACCTCTTATGAATTAAGCATGGAAGAGATAAGCCAGCTTCTTTGGGCAGGGCAGGGTATTACGGATAGTGCTAAAAAGCTTCGCGCGATCCCTTCGGCAGGCGCGCTTTATCCTTTGGAAATTTATATCGTTAAAAAAGACGGGTTTTATCATTATATTCCGCAAGGCCATAAGCTCGAACTTCTAAAGTCAGAGGATCTAAGAGGAGGTTTGACCGGCGCTACGTGGGGGCAGAATTTTATCAGCGAGGCGCCCATTAGCATAGTCATATGCGCGGTGCGTTCAAGGGTCACTTCCAAGTATGGCTTGCGAGGCGGTCGTTATGTTGACGTGGAAGTGGGCCATGCTGCGGAGAATATACATTTAGAGGCTGTAAGTTTAGGCCTTAGTTCTGTTCCGGTCGGCGCGTATAGCGATGAGTCAGTTTCAAGGCTCTTAGAATTGCCGCCTGACCATGAGCCGATTTATATAATACCGGTGGGACGGGAGAAGAAGTAGTTAGGGGATAGGGGTTAGGGTATAAGGATTAGGTAAAGGATGAAATGTCATTGTTTAGCAAGAAACCTGTAAAGCGAAGTTGTTTTATTTATCACGATGAAAGCGGCGTTGTCGGCGCATCAGGAGTTTTTATTGTTGGCCTTTTGTTTGTTAAAGATAGAGAATGTTTATATCAAAAAATAACAGAGATAAGACAAAAATATAGATTTAAAGAAGAAATGCATTTCAGCGATATTTCTAATCCCAAAGCTTGCAAAGCTTGCTGTGAAGTTTTGAGTGTAGCATTAAAAGAGCCCATATGGTTTAGGGGATATGTGTTCGATAATAGTAAAATTGATCTTAGCTATTTCGGGACTCATAAAAAGAAAGCCAGGTATACAGCGTATAACTTTTTTACAAAGGAAACACTTAGAATATTTACAAAAAACGAAGAAAACGCTGTTGTATATAGTGATAAGAAAGCAAGGGCTGTTAAAGATAACTTTATTATCTATGTTAAAGATAGTATAAATAATAATATTCAACCGGCCAGAACTGTAATAAAGCATTTGCAAGCCATAGATTCCAAAAGCGATGATATTATGCAACTAACGGATTTAATAATAGGTGCTATTAACAATAAGGTAACGCAAAGTAGACACCCATTAAAACAAGCAATAAGACAGGCAGTTGAGGTTGAATTTGGTAAGAAAATTCGATATTGGGATTGGAATTTCACCAAGTAAAATAAAAAATGGGCTTTTTGTCCTACTAAATAAGCCTTCCATAAACGGTAGGCGTTTCGGACAACAAGCCCTACTATAAGTCTATAGTATAAGAGATAAAAAGTCAAGAAATTTTTATACTGAAGTTGGGGCAGTAGCTCAGCTGGGAGAGCGCCTCGTTCGCAACGAGGAGGCCGGCGGTTCGAACCCGCTCTGCTCCACCATTCTTCTTCGCCCTTCAGAGTTAAGCTATGGTAAGGGCTATGAAGGAATTTTAAGAAGAATGTTCCTGCGAAGCTCATACCATAGTTAGCGACCAAAAGAGCGAAGCAGAATAGTTTTGCAGTAGTAACGGCTCGTTTATATTTATGATAGCAACCAGAATTCGCGGCTCAAATTAGGGTTTAGGGATTAGGGGATAGGAGTTAGAGGGGGCAACGTGCCCCCCAAGTGACACGTCCCCAAAAACACTTATTACGGACTCTTAAAAAAATAGCCAATGCTTTAAATTTGAGAATAGTTTTAGAGGCAAAATAGGGGACGGTTCTATTTTAAATCAGGACAATAAACAAAAATGAGAAGAATAACTTTAGTCCAAATCAAACCAAATCGCAAGGCAAAGGTCGCCGAGATCTCGGGCGGGGCAAACCTGCAGAATAAACTCATGCATATGGGTATTTTTAAAGGCAAAGAGATGACCAAGTTGAGCCATATCGGCTTAAGAGGCCCGGTGGTTATCAAGACAGGCAGAAGTATGTTAGCTATAGGGCATGGCATAGCTACAAAGATCATACTAGAGGTCGAATGATAAAAAAGATCTATCTTATAGGTAATCCCAACGTCGGAAAGAGCGTGGTCTTTTCGCGCCTTACAGGAGTCCATGTCATTTCCTCGAATTATCCCGGCACTACCGTGGAGATCTTAAAAGGATACGTGTACGTGGGAGATGAAAAGATCGAGATCGTAGACCTGCCCGGCACCTATTCATTAGAACCCACCTCCCACGCAGAAGAAGTGGCGGTATCTTTATTAAAAGAATATTCCAAGGACGAGATCGTAGTCATTAACATCCTTGACGCGACCAACTTAGAGCGAAACCTGCTTCTGACCCTCCAGTTGATCGAGAAAGGATTCCGTATAGTCGCCTGCCTGAATATGTGCGATGAGGCGGGCCATAAAGGCGTCCATATAGATACGGAAAAACTGGAAAAGCTTCTTAACGTTCAGGTAGTCCCGACATGTGCGGTGACCGGTCTCGGAATAAAATCATTGATCGAGAAGATCAAGGACGCTTCGCCCGCTTTAAGGAACCAGCTTACCCAAGAGGAGCGGTGGTCAGAGATCGGCAGGATCGTTGAACAGGTCCAGCGCCTCGAACATAGGCATCATACTTTAAAGGAGCTGTTGGAAGACGCCTCTGTCCGGCCGCTATCAGGATTTATGATAGCATCCGGGATTATTTACGCTTCATTCAAGACCGTACGCTTTATAGGTGAGTTTATTATTAATAAGATAACAGACCCTGTATTTATTAATCTCTATCAACCGATATTGGAAAAATTGACCCTTCATTGGCAGGAGAAGGGGTTCTGGTTTCACCTCTTGATAGGCGATTTGATCAATAGTAAAATAGATTTTAAGCAGTCGTTGGGCGTTCTGACCACAGCCCCTTACATTGAATTCGGCATGGTCTTGCCGTACGTGATCTCTTTTTATCTTATCTTAAGCCTTCTTGAGGATATAGGATATTTACCGAGGCTCGCGATATTATTGGATAATGTTCTGCATCGCCTGGGGCTTCATGGGTTCGCTGTGATCCCTGTGCTTTTGGGCTTTGGGTGCAATGTGCCCGGTATCTTAGCCACGCGCTCATTGGAATCCAAGCGCGAAAGATTTATCGCCTCAACCCTGATCTCCATAGGCGTTCCGTGCATTCCGCTACAGGCAATGATCTTTGGTTTACTTGGCCAATTCGGTGGATTGTATGTCGTAGGCGTATATCTTGTCCTCTTTTGCCTGGTTTTGATCTTAGGGCTCATAATGAACCGTTTTCTCACCGGCTACAGCCCGGAATTCCTCCTGGAGATACCCCCATACAGGTTTCCTCCGCTATCCACGCTTTTGAAAAAATTATATTTTCGGGTAAAAGGTTTTCTGATCGAAGCAGTGCCTGTCGTTATGATCGGTGTCTTAGTCATTAATATTCTTATATATTTCAAATTGTTTAATCTTGTTACGTCTATATCAGCGCCCGTTATCCATGGCTTATTCGGTTTACCTAAAGAAGCAGTGGTCGCTCTGATCATAGGATTCATAAGAAAGGATGTTGCCGTGGGCATGCTTATGCCGCTCGGGCTGTCTGCCAAACAATTATTTATCGGGGCGACGCTGCTCGCGATATCTTTTCCGTGCGTTGCCACTTTTGTAGTTTTATTGAAAGAGCTGGGATGGAAGGGCCTGGTCAAATCTACTTTTATTATGGTAGCGATCAGCGTTATTGTCGGCGCAACGCTTAATTTTATAATATTGCGTTAATAGAAACGGAGAGCTTAAAAAACTCTAATTCATAGACGTTGTCCGAGACAATCGGGACAGTGTACCCAGTAAAAATGATAGCAATCAGGATGAGCGGCGAATTGCCCCGCCTAAACCTGACTTTAAGCTATCTATGCGCGGGGTCCCGTACATGTGTTGCTAAAAGTTCGGCATAGGCGGGAAAAATTTTTACCAAATGAAAATAAATAGGGTCCGATTCTTTTTTTACTAAACGCTAATCGCTAGACGCTAAACGCTGTACCCAGTACGCAATACGCAATACGTTGTGAAGCCGCAAATACTGTTGCTATCATTAAGTGATATAGTATGCTGAAATTATAGATCTCTCGAGTGCTCCTATGCGTCGCACTCTCGAGATGAAATTTTCTTCGAAAATTTCAGGAGGCAATATATGAAAATAGCAAAATGCTTAGTCTTAAGTTTATTTCTATTATCGTTTTGTGTGGCTACGGCAAGCGCCGAGGTAAAACAATCCGACCTTGCCGGGAGCTGGTATCCGGGGACAAAAGAAGAGTTGAGTAACCAAATTAATTATTATCTGGATCAGGCCGGGACGCCGAAAATAGACGGCAAGATCATCGCCATAATATCGCCGCACGCCGGGTTGCAATATTCGGGGCCTGTCGCGGCATATTCTTATAAAGCGGTAGCCGGAATGGCTGTGGACACGGTTGTCGTTATAGGTTTCAGCCACAAGCTTGACTATGACGGTGTGGCGGTGTTTGACAGAGAGGCTTATGGAACACCTCTCGGGGTAATAAGTACTGACATGGATGTCGTAAAAAAATTGACAAGCTATAACAAAAAGATCACAAGCTATCCCGCGGCGTTTGAGGGCGAGAATTCTATAGAGCTTGAGATCCCGTTCCTGCAATCGGTGCTCAAGGATTTTAAACTGGTTATGGTGGCGATAGGTGAGCAGACCGAGGAGAATGATAAGATAATAGCGGACGCGTTATATAATGCCCTGAAGGACAAGGATAAAATTTTATTGGTGGGTAGCACAGACCTTCATCATTTTTTTCCTTATGACGAGACAAATAAGATAGATAAGAGCACCGTAGATATCATAAAGGCGTTTGACCCGGCGAGATTATATTCGGAGAACATTCTCGCGGGCGGACGCCTTATGTGCGGTCCGGGTGCGGTATGCGCGACCATGACGGCGGCGAAAGAGCTCGGCGCCGATAAATTGGAAGTGCTTAAATACGCGAATTCAGGCGATACGGCAGGAGATAAAACACGCGTAGTGGGTTATGTAAGCGCGGTTATGTATAAATCTAATCAGAAGGCCCGGAGGTTTGACGGGTTGGTGAAGGAAGCGTTTGCCGAAGAGGCCGTAAAAAAAGGAGAAACTCAAATGCTGTCCGAAGACCAGAAAAAAAGACTTCTTCAAATCGCGAGGGATACGATAGAGACTTATATCAAGACCGGAAAAATACCTGATTTCAAAGAAGATGACCCGGTCTTGAACCGCGAAATGGGCGCGTTCGTTACGCTGCATTATAAGGGCGAACTCAGGGGCTGCATAGGTAATATCGTCGGAAGAGGTCCTCTATATAAGACGGTTAGGGACATGGCGATAGAGTCATCGACCGGTGACCCTCGATTTCCTCCGGTTACCTCCGGCGAGCTGAAAGACATAGATGTAGAAATATCGGTGCTGTCCGAGCTTGAGAAAATAAGCGACCCGAGCATTATCGAGATGGGGAAGCACGGGGTGCTTGTGAGAAGCGGTTTCAGAAGCGGCGTTTTTCTCCCGCAGGTAGCGACAGAGACGGGTTGGACAAGGGATGAGTTCATGTCCAATCTCTGTACCCACAAAGCAGGTCTGGCGCCCGATGCCTGGAAGAAAAGTGATTGCGATATTTACATATTTACAGCCGAGGTATTCAGAGAGAAATGAGCAGATTTTATATCAGCCCCTCAAGCGTTAAAGGCAAAGAGATACATGTATCCGGCGAGGAGGCGCATCACATCCTGGATGTTATGCGCCTTAAAAAAGGCGATCATATAATTACGTTTGACGGGGAGGGGAAAGAGTACGAAGGCAATATAAAAAATATTACTCAAGGAGGCGTTTTGGTAGAAATAAATGATACCAAAACTTTACGAGCGGAAGAAAATATAAGCATTACCCTCGCCCAATCTATTCCAAAAAACGCCAAAATAGATTTTATAATAGAAAAGGCCACAGAATTAGGCGTGGGTACCGTTATACCCATGAGCTCCGCAAGGACGATCGTAAAGATCGACGATAAAAATAAAGGATCAAAACGCGAAAGATGGCAGAGGATAGCAGTTGCTGCGTCAAAACAATGCGGCAGGCTCGAAACGCCCGAGATAGAAGACCTCGTTACTTTTCCTGAAGTAGTGAAAAGAATAAGGAATTACGACCTGGCGCTCGTGGCGTGCCTCGGTAAAGAGACAAAAAATATTAAAGAGGTAATAACGAAATTCAAGAAAAGAAATCTAATTATTTTCATCGGGCCGGAAGGTGATTTTACTAAAGAAGAGATAGAGGCCGCAAAAAAAGAGGGCGCGGAGTTGATTTCTCTGGGTGAGCGTGTTTTAAGGGTCGATACGGCCGCGATAAACATTTTATCAATACTTCAATACGAATTGGGATAAATGAAGACATTTTCCATAAAGACATTAGGGTGCAAGGTAAATCAGTACGAGAGCCAGCTCATCAGGGAGAATTTCTTACGGAACGGCTTTAAAGAAACTAACGGGCCGAACAGCGCCGATATTTATATAGTTAACACCTGCACTGTGACAGGCCGCGCGGACAGAGAATCAAGACACCTCGTGAGGGATGCCTATCGCAAAAATCCCGGCGCAAAAATTGTCGTTACCGGGTGTTTCGCAGAAAAAGATTCCGACGTAATTTCTAAATTGGAAGGCGTTACCGATATTATTAAGAATTCCGACAAAATTAGACTGATTTCGCTGGTTACAGGCTGCGCGGCGCTTTCTACTAGCAATTTTATAACAGATTTTAAAGACCACTCAAAAGCGTTTGTAAAAATTCAGGACGGCTGCAGCAACTTCTGCTCATTTTGCAAAGTCCCGCTTGTGAGAGGAGAACCTCAAAGCAGGGCGCTTGAGGAAATAAAGAGTGAAGTGAAGTCTCTACTTGATAGCGGCTTTCAGGAGATAGTGCTTTCAGGCGTGTGCCTCGGAGAATGGGGCAGGGGCATAGGAAAGGGTTTTGATCTCGTCAATGTCTTGGAAGAGATAGAAAATTTTGACGCCCAATTCAGAATACGCTTAAGCTCGATAGAATTGAAATATATAACCGAACGGCTTTTAAACAAAATGGCTTCTTCGGGAAAAGTATGCAGGCACCTGCATATTCCGCTTCAAAGCGGGGATGACCGCATATTGAAGGCTATGAACAGGCCGTATACAAGAAAAGAGTATGTTGACTCGGTCAGGAAAATAAAATCATTTATTCCAGAAGTCGGAGTTACTACGGATATTATGGTAGGTTTTCCCGGTGAGGAGGAAGAGCATTTTGCTAATACTCTTGATACGATAATGCAATGCGGTTTTCACCGAATACACGTTTTTCCATACAGCAAACGAAAAGGGACAAAGGCGGATTCCTTACCTTATAATATATCCTATTATATTCTTAAAGACCGGGAGAGTAAAATTAAAGAGGCAGAAAGAGAATTATCCTACGAATATAGGAAGAAATTTCTAGGCAAACAGGCAATGGTTTTAGTTGAAGAAAAGATTGAGAAATCGACACAATTGCTTACAGGGTATACGGATACGTACATAAAAGTCCTTCTAAAAGGTCCGGATTCGCTGAAAGGTAAGCTTGCAAGCGGCAAAATATCGAGAATCGATCATAATTATACATTTTTTGAGATATAAAAAATAGCCGTCCCCGCCTTGACAAATACAGATTTGTATGGTATACTTTCTTTCACTTTCAGAGGAGAAAATCGCACATTGAATGAATATTTAACAAAAATAAACTGGGTCGATGTAGTTATCCTAATTCTTTTAATTAGAACGAGTTACGTAGGTTTAACAAGAGGTTTTAGTTCAGAATTTCTTACCCTACTCGGTATTTTCACATCTATTATTCTAGCAATCCATAATTATAAAAAGATATCGGATTTTCTAATCTCACGGGTAAATCTACCTGTTGAGTTTTCTAACTTCATAGGTTTCCTGATCATTGCAGCAGGTACATTTCTGCTTTGCAGGTTTGTAAAAATTCTTTTTTTTAAAATTGTAAAATTAGAATTAGTCGGAGGGTTGGAGAAAATAGGAGGATGTCTTCTCGGGATGGTAAGAGGATGTTTGTTGGTCAGCTTGATATTATTGATCTCGCTCTTAATCCCGAATGATTACTTAAAGGTTTCGATCCTGGATAAATCTTTTTCGGGTATTTATTTTCTAAAAATCGCGCCGACCTGCTATGATTATATGCTAGATTTATTGCCACAGTTCAAGGCTAGCAAAAAGAATGATATATTAGAGGAGATATTGAGCAGAAAGTCTATAAAAAGGAATGTAGATTCCGACAAATCCGACAAAAAGGAAAATCGGGCGCCCGCTAAAAATAGAAGGCAAATAGAAACCTACAATTGGTAGCTAAGTCTAAAAGTAGAGATAATAAATAGATGAGCATTTGAAATTTTTTTAAGAAATTGATAATGCCCGTATGGAGTTTATTGTCAAAATTGCTGTTGTATAGCACATGCTAAGCAGCTTTAAGGAGGGGAATAAATATGAAGTTAGGTAAACTTTATGAACTTGCTGTAAACGAAGGAATGAAAAAGGATCCCCGGGGGTTAAGCGCCGTAAATAAAATATTAACAGAGGCAAAAAGCAAATATCGTAAATTAAAAGGCGCTGACAAGCTTTATTTTGATAAAGAAAGCCTGCGTAATCCCTATAGCGACACAAGAATACTTTACGGCAACCCTGAGAGAGAGGTTCAAAACGCCCTTGTAGGTATCGACATGGAAGTGCCCGAGGTGCTCTTGGCCGACAGGTTAAATCAGGACGGAAAAGATATAGATTTGATAATAACCCACCATCCCGAAGGAAAGGCATTGGCTGGTCTCTACGAAGTCATGCATGTGCAGAAAGGGATCCTCATAAAAACAGGCATGGCGCCCAATGTCGCAAAAGACCTGATGGACAGGAGGATCGGTGAGGTTGAAAGAGGCATTCATGCCGTTAATCATATGCGTGTGATTGACGCCGCAAGGTTATTGGATATGCCTTTCATGTCTATGCACACAGTGGCCGACAATTTTGTGGCGAGTTTTCTTCAGAATTTATTTAACGGGAAAAAACCAAAAAAGGTCGGCGATATCGTAAATCTCTTGAACAATATACCGGAATATAAAAACGCAACTATAAATAAAGCCGGTCCTAAGATCATAGCCGGAAAAAAGGACTCGAAGGCCGGAAAAGTCCTGGTAGATATGACAGGCGGAACAGAAGGCTCTGAAAATATATTCGCGAGACTTTCTCAGGCCGGTATCGGCACATTGGTCTGCATGCATTTAAGCGAGAAGCATTTCACAAAGATCAAAGACGAGTATATAAACGTCGTTGTCGCCGGGCACATAGCGAGCGATAACCTTGGTTTAAATATGCTTTTAGACAAACTGGAAAACAAGTCGGGTATAAATGTATTGGCCTGCTCCGGTTTCAAGCGCGTAAGGAGATAATTGAGTTGGGTCTTATTCCTCAGAACGTATTAGACGATATATTGGACAAGTCCGATATAGTCGAGTTGATCGCAAGTTACATTCCTTTAAAAAAGTCAGGAAGGAACTTTAAAGCGAACTGCCCTTTCCATCACGAAAAGACGCCGTCCTTTACGGTCAGCCCGGACAAACAGATATATCACTGTTTTGGTTGTGGCGCCGGCGGTAATGCGTTCAATTTTCTCATGAAATACGAAAGGGTTGAATTTATCGACGCAGTGAAGGTCTTGGCGCACAAAACAAACGTAATGCTGCCTAGCGTAGAAGAAAGGCTTCCCGAAGAAAGCTCTTTCATAAAAGATTTATACAAGATTAACGAGCTTGCGGCTTCTTACTACACCAGTAATCTTCTTAATCAAGATACCGGAAAGCCGGCGCATACGTATCTTGCCAGGCGTAATGTATCAAAGGAATCGATTGTTAAATTCAGATTGGGTTATAGTATTAATGCCTGGGACGGTTTGCTTAAATATGCCAGGCAGCGCGGCGTAAGCCCTGATATCTTAAACAAGGCCGGATTAGCCCTCCCCAGCAGTAAGGATAATTCATTTTACGATAGATTCAGGCATAGATTGATATTTCCCATTTTTGACTCCAAAGACAAGATTATCGCTTTCGGGGCCAGGGTCCTGGACGATTCTCTTCCTAAATATGTAAATTCGCCGGAAACACCCATATACACAAAGGGCAGGCATCTTTACGGATTGAATCTAGCCAAGTCGGCGATAGCGCAGGCTGATTACGTAATAATTGTAGAGGGATATATGGATATGATAAGCGCTTACCAGGGCGGCGTGGAAAATATTGTCGCCTCCTGCGGGACTGCGCTGACAACCGAGCAGATCAGGCTTTTAAAAAGATTCACCAATGAAGTAGTTATGGTGTACGACGCCGACCAAGCCGGTCAGATGGCTAGCTTGCGCAACTTGGATATATTAATAACTGAAGGATTAAGTGTCCGTTTAGTTTCTTTGCCTACAGGCGAGGACCCGGATAGCTATGTGAATAAATTCGGCGGCTCGGGTTTTAGAAAACTGGTTGAGAACGCGAAGGATTTGTTTAGTTACAAATTAGACCTGCTCTTGCAAAAATACAAGAAGAATACCCCCGAAGGAAAGACAAAAATAGTAAGCGAAATGCTCCCGACACTCTCGCGCATACCGAACGCTGTTCTAAAATCAAGCTATCTTAAAAAATTAGCGCAGGACCTGGATATTGATGAAGAGGCTTTGAAGATAGAACTACAGAAGGTAAGAGGAGCCTATAGTTATTCTTACGAACCCGATACTAAGCAAAAACTGGATTCGTCCGGCGTCATGAAAGTGGCCGAGAGGATTTTAGTAACTTTGATGCTCGAGGATTCAAAGCTTGTGGGCAACGTTATGAAAGAGTTGGATTACGAGGCCTTCCAGGATGGGACTATCCGCAAAATCGTAAAAGTCTTATACGATTTCTATAGAGAGGGGAAAGACATTACCCCGAATAAAATAATAAGTTATCTTGATGACGAAAGTTCTCCGGAATTAATTTCCGAATTGATAAGCGATACTCATATATATAACGATAAAGAAAAGAACCTGCGCGACTGCATTAAATGGGTTAAGCATAGCTTGTTAAAGGACAGGCTTAAAATACTGCAAACCGAGATACGCGCGGCAGAGGTTAATAATGACCACGCCAGGCTTAAAGAACTCTTAAATCAGTACAGCACACTTATAAAGGAGCGTAATTTTATATGCGCGGAAGAAAAAAGAAGCGAAAATTAATTATACGCAGAAAGAAAATCTTAAAAAAAACCAGGCACGGTAAAAAACGGCCGGCCAAAAAATCCAAACGGCCGACTGCTAAAACCGAACGGCAGGAAGAAAAAAAAGAAGAGCACCTTAAGGAAGGCCAGATCAAGGAGCTTAAAGAGCTTATCGCCGTCGGCAAGGAAAAAGGGCATCTTACTTACGAGGAAGTGAACAATCTTCTGCCGGAAGACGTTGTTTCTTCGGAACAAATAGACGAAGTCTTATCTATACTGGACCACGAAAATATTCAGGTTATGGATAGCGAAGAAGCCAGGGAAGCCGAAGAAGAAAAGGAAGAGAAGAAGGAAGAGCCTAAGGAAGAGACTAAGGAAGAGACTAAGGAAGAGCCTTCGGTGATTACCGAGACGTACCCGCGGCCGCTTCATATAGCTGACCCAGTGAAGATGTACTTAAGGCAAATGGGTCAGATACCCCTCCTTACCCATGAAGAAGAAATTACGCTTGCCAAGAAGATCAAAGCTGCTGAAAGCGAATTCAGGGCTACCGTGCTTGACAGCGGTATAGTCAAAAGCGAAGTCTTAAAACTGGCAAATGAGATTTTGAAAGAAATGGTAAATCCGGATGACGTGCTTGACTGGGAGCTGAAGGCAAAGAAAAATACAAAACGACATCTCAAGAAAATGATCAGCAATTTAAAAAAGGCCAGAAGCAAAAAAAAGATTTTAAAGGCCTTGTCAGATTTCGCTATTTCTATACAAATAATCGAGAATATTTCGAACCAGATAAGGCTTTATTTGCAGGAATTGGAGAAAAAGACCAAGGAGGCACACAGGCTAAAGGGTAAGAAGCGGAGAGGCGATGCCGCGCGGTTAATGAAAGAGATACGGAAAATGGAGTCCGAGCTTGGCGCTTCTTTTGAAGAGATCAGAGAACATTATAAAATAATTAAGGTCAAAGAGGCTAAATTTAACAAAGCCAAAAAAGAGCTTGTCGCCGCGAACTTGAGGCTGGTTGTCAGCATAGCAAAAAAATATACAAATAGAGGGTTGTCATTCTTAGACTTGATCCAGGAGGGCAATATAGGCCTGATGAAGGCCGTTGATAAATTCGAATATCAGAGAGGATATAAATTCAGCACGTATGCCACGTGGTGGATAAGGCAGGCAATAACGCGCTCCATAGCCGATCAATCCAGAACGATCAGGATACCCGTCCATATGACCGAGACTATAAATAAACTTATCCGCGTATCCAGGATACTCGTTCAGGAGACCGGCAGGGAACCGACGCCGGAAGAAATAGCCAGCAGGATGAGGGTCGGCGTCGATAAGGTGCGCGGCATATTGAAGATCGCCCAGGAACCAATTTCTCTTCAAACGCCTATAGGCGATGAGGGCGATACGCATTTCGGCGATTTCATTGAAGATAAACGCGCTGTTTCTCCGGCAAGTGCCACAGCTTATACTATGCTAAAAGAGCAAATGGGCGATATTTTAGACACGCTTACGGAGAGAGAAAAAAAGGTTTTAAGACTGCGTTTCGGCATAGGAGACGGATATCCGCGGACCCTTGAAGAAGTAGGCGCCATATTTAATGTTACCCGCGAAAGGGTGCGCCAGATAGAGGCAAAGGCGCTTAGAAAACTCAGGCATCCGACCAGGTCGAGAAAATTAAAGAATTTTCTGATGATGATGTCAGAAGAAAGATAGAAATAGCGTATAGCGATTAGCGGTTAGCGTATAGTATTTAGAGTTTAATTAAAAAACTGGAGGAGAAAATGAAGAGATCATCGATCGTATTTTGCGCTGCAGCGCTTTTTATTACTTTATCATTTTTATTTGTGCCTTATTTGCCCGCGGCCGAACTTTCGTCAAAGGAAATAAAAAAGATCGAAAACGGACTGAAGAAATTAAAAAACCAGGGAAGGAGCATACAGAGAGAAGGCTATATGGAGCTTAAAAACATAGGCCTGGTATCCGTGCCGTATCTTTCTGATGCTTTAAAGGATAAAGATATTAACCGGGAATCAAGGATATTAGTTTGCGATCTTTTAGGAGAATTGAAGGCAAAGGATGGCGTACCTAATTTAATTTATACTTTGAAAAATGAATCCTATAGCATAAGGGCAGCAGCGTGCAGGGCCTTAGGAAAAATAGCCGATGCCTCAGCCGTTGATCCGCTGCTTGAGATGCTAAATGACGAGGAATCAGACGTTAAAGAATCGGCTGCTTATGCGCTTGTGAGCTTTAATGACAAAAGGATCCCTCCGGCCTCGGTAAAACTTCTAAAGGACCAGAACGAACGCGTTAGAATAGCGGCCATTACGCTTTTAGATAATAAGTTAGACCCCATAACAGCAGAAGACATAAGAGAAGCTTTCAAAAAAGACAAAACGTCAAAAGTCCGCCAGCTCGCCGCAAGGGCACTTGGCGGCTTAAAGGATAAAGAAGCCGTGGCCATTCTCACGGAGGCCATAACGGAAGATTCAGACAATTTTGTGAGAGAAGAGTGCGCGATATCGCTTGGTAAAATTGGAGATGCGAAAGCGGCACCGGCTTTAATAGAAGCCCTCAAAGATGAATATAAAGATGTCCAGTTAAGGGCTTCATACGCGCTGGAAAATATTACAGGTAAAAAATTCGGCAGAAATTATAATGAATGGTCAAAGTGGAACGAAGGGTAGAAATAATCCAAAATCTAAAATACGGGGAGTGAGATAACATGAAACAGATAAGCGTTAATAGCCACCAACTCGCTATTACCTGGGCCCTTATAATAGGCATCTCTTGTATATTTTGGAAAAGCGAGGGAGAGCTTTTAAATGCGGTTACAAATTCCATACCTTTCATTTTGATATGGATCGTTTTATTTTACACGTTAAGTTTTAAGATATGCCAAAAAATATTCAGCCTTATATTGTTTTTGATTTTTATAGGTTCAATTCTCTTGGCGGGCTATTTGATTGCGACTAAAAATATAGACAAATATGGCAATATTTTATACAGCACCGCGAAACGCGTATTTGCATATAATGAAAAATTAGAGGTGGTCCAAACTTATGTAGGCGGCACAGACGCTTCACCTGAATTTTGTATGGACATTAAGAATAATAGCGATAAAGCCGAAATAGTTTATATAAAAGCACTTTTTAGCATCTATGATTGGGAATTAGATTACATGAAATCAGAAATGGATTTTGTATTGTTAAATTCATCACATAACGCCTCGTCGATAAAACCAGGAGAAACTAGGACGCTGAAAATAAATCTTGCTAATCTAAGGTATAAGAAAGACGATAGTATTAAATATAGGTTTACCGATATAAAAACAAAGAAAAGTATCATTAATATTAAAAAATCGGAGTGAGTAAGATGGGAAAAGATGACGTATATCTGACGAGGGAAGGTTACGAGAAATTACGGGAAGAACTGGAGTATTTGAAGGGTACCAGGCGAAGAGAGTTATCGAAGGCGATAGAGAAGGCGCGTTCGCACGGGGATATAAGCGAAAACGCCGAGTATGATGCAGCCAAGGAAGCCCAGGGTTTAAATGAAAAGCGAATAGCAGAATTAGAGGGGAAGCTTAGCCACACACGCATGATAGACGGCGAAAACATACCGAAAGACGAAGCGCGCGTAGGAGCAACCGTAAAACTTAAAGATCTAAATACCGGCGAAGAGATTGCTTATATTCTTGTATCAGAGGCGGAAGCCGACTTTTCAGAGAATAAGATTTCTATAACTTCTCCTGTCGGAAAGGCCCTTCTCGGCCGTAAGGAAAAGGACGAGGTCCAGATTAAAATACCGGCCGGTATCTTAAAATATAAAGTAGTCAAAATCTCAAGATAGCACTTATACTTAAAAGCCCCATAGAGACAAAAGATGCTAAAACAAGTAGTAACCGCAATACTGCTCCTATCATTTGTGCTAATCCTTTCTTTTGTGTATGTTGATCTAATGGAAAAGAAACATCTTAGGAACGATATAGATTTTATTATCTCCACATTGAATAACCAAGAAGAAGCTTTGAATATAAGAGAAAAAGCAGCAAGCGCCCTAAAAAAGATAGGCGGGCCGGCTGTCAAGCCTTTAGCCTTTCTTTTAAGAAACGGCGATCCTTACGCTCGGAGAAATGCGGCTTTTGCCTTGGGTGAAGTCGGGAATAAAGATGCCGCCGCCTACCTCGTAGCTGCCTCAAGGGATGATAATAGCCGAGTGAGATATAATGCGATAGTTGCGTTGAGAAAGACGGGATACAAACATCCTGTAGGCCCGCTAATAGAAGCGCTAAAGGACGAAAGCGCATCCGTGCGCATGGAAACGGCATATTTCTTAGGAGAGATAGGAAATAATAATGCCGTTGAGGCACTTATTAATCTTTTGAAGGATGAAAATTGGGGAGTCAGGGAAGAGGTATACGTCGCACTTAAAAAAATAACGCAGGAAGATTTTGGTCGTAGCTACGATAATTGGAGCAAATGGTTGGAAATGAAAAAAAATGACAAGAAAGAAGGGAAATAAATGCCATACATGAAGATATTATTGGGCGCTGCTATCGGAGGCGCTATAGGCTTTGCCGTCGGATATTTTGGCAAATGCGCTTCCGGGGCATGTCCATTAACAAGTAACCCGATCATCAGCACAATATTAGGCGTATTAGTAGGCGCGCTTTTAACCATGGGTAAATAGGTGTATGAATCTAAATATCTTCATAGCTAACAGCGGATTTTGCTCAAGAAGAAATGCCGGCTTGCTGGTAAAAGAAGGGAAGGCAAAGGTAAACGGAAAGGTTGTTTACGAACCATGGTATGAGGTAAAAGAGAGCGATTCCGTTGTTATAGGAAGTAAGAATTTAAATTTAAAAGAAAGTTTATATATTTTATTTAATAAACCAAAAGGCGTTACCACGACGCTTAAAGATAGATTCGCCAATAAAAAGATCAAGGATTTTATTCCGGCAAAATTAGGCAGGCTTTATCCTGTAGGAAGGTTGGATAAGGATTCTTCAGGCCTTATAATTCTTACAAATGACGGAAATTTATGCCACAAGCTAACACACCCGAAATTTGAGATCGAAAAGGGATATATCGTATTGGTTAAAGGCAAGATGAATGATGTATTGTTAGAAGAACTAAAAAACGGCATAAAAAACGGAAATGATGTACTTAAAGTGAAGAGCGTTTCCATAGAAGAATCGAGCGGCGAGGAGACTAGAATAAAAGTCGTAATAGGCGAAGGTAAAAAAAGGCACATCAGAAGAATGCTTGGTTCCTTAGGGTTTCCTGTTATAGAATTAAAAAGAATAAAGATAGGCAATTTGGAACTCGGCAGCCTAAAAGAAGGTGGTTTTAAAGCTATAAATAAAGATGAAATCTATAAGCTTGCTTTAAACGAGAGGAGGTAGTTTATGGAATTATTGGCGTTAATAATTTTAATAATATTCAGCCTAATCGGCCTTGTGTCCATTTTCTTTACGGATTTCGGGACGCTTATGATATTTATCGGCACGCTCTTGTATGCTATCCTGACCACGTTTTCAGTTCTGGATGCAAAGATTCTTATTATACTTTTCACGCTTTATTTATGCGGAGAGGTTCTGGAGTATGTGCTTGTCATAATCGGCGCTAAAAAATTTGGCGCTTCAAACTATGCTGCTATAGGCGCGATTATAGGCGGTATCTTGGGTGCCTTGGCGGGTTTGTCATTTTTAGGCGTAGGAGTTATCCCCGGTACGCTGCTTGGGGTTTTTCTCGGAGCATTCTTGGTAGAATTTTGCCTGCAGAGAGACCTTATAAAATCCCTTAAGGCCGGGGTGGGAAGCCTTATCGGAAGGGTAGGCTCAATACTGCTTAAGTGTATAATAGCGATAATAATGCTAGCGATTGTTATATTAAAAGTAACATCCCATTAGGCTTTTTGAAAATTGCCCTTGACAGCCTTATCTCGATAAGGTATTATTTATTACACAATAAAAATGTGTAAGAGGCATATAATTAAAATCATAAGGCAACTTTAAAAAAAGCAGATCACCTTTTTTAAAGGATTTTATATATATGTGCAAGCGCAATAAGTGCAATAAAAAAGCAGAAAACTGCTGGGATTATTGGAATTGTCCAAAAGAAGCCAGAGAGAGTTGTCCTCCATATCTTATAGACTTCGGAAAGGCGTGTTGGATGTTTGTTTCCGGTATGCGTCCCAGGGTTAAGCGCGATTTCCAACATTGCTGGGAATGCCCATGGTTTAAAGAATCAGGTTCTGAAGCATGATAAAGACAAGATTATATCGTATTTTAGGTTGGGCGCTTCTAGTTTATGCCGCAATCGGTTATTTTGCTAGTTTTGTCTATAAATTCTTCAATCACAAAATAACCGTTTTCTTTCCAGTCGTATCCGTGTTAATAATCTCTCTTGGGCTTAATGTATTTTTATGGAGCGGATTAATATTGCTTTGGCGAGCCGATAGGAATGAATATCCAGATAAAAAATCAAAGTGGGTTATTATGATATTGATATATGGTGTCATCGCTTCAGTTGCTACCGGCCTTTTAATGTCAGAAGTGGTAATTCCTACCATAATAAGAAGATAATTGGTAAACAAAGGATTGTGGTGGAAGAAAGAATCAAATCAATAATAGCGGAATTGTGCAGCATAAGTAAAGAAAAAATTTCAAGCAAGACGCCTTTTTCCGAATTAGGGATAGATTCTCTCGATAGCGTTGAGCTTATGCTTATATTAGAAAAAGAGTTTAATATCGAAATTCCTCATATGGAATTCGAATTTAATAATATAAATGACGTGGTCAATTTTGTAGAGGGGAAAGTAGGCCAGCAGATAAGGGCATCCCTCTCTATGCGTGAATAGTTTGCCTCGCAGGTAATAGTTACCTTCCAAGTATATAATCCATGGATCTCGATAGAATTATAAAAGCGATAGTGTAAAATATTTTGGACGGTTTTAATCTTAAAAGTTCTTTGAAATGTAAATAAAAAAGGT
>PEWV01000052.1 GCA_002780005.1 Candidatus Aquitaenariimonas noxiae
GATGTGCTAAAAAAGCGTTAAGAAATTTTGGCAATGATGAAGGGCAATAAATTATCTGATAAAACAAAGCAAGAGAGAAGGTTATGATCATAATAGGCGAGAGGATAAATTCATCAAGGGCAAAGATAAAAGAGGCGATCGAAAAGCGGGACGCTCTTTTCCTGGTCAGCGAGGCAAGAAGGCAGGTTGAGGCCGGAGCGACTTTTCTTGATGTCAACTGCGCGACGGCAGAAGGTAATGAAGAAGAAAATATATGCTGGGCTATAGAAGCTGTACAAAAAGAAGTTTCTGCGCCGTTTTCTATCGACAGCCCGAGTGCCAAAGCCATAGCAGCCGCGCTCTCAGTCAATAAGAACGGCAAGCCCTTTATCAACTCTGTTACAGCGGAAGAACGTTCGGCCAGAGAAATTTTGGCATTGGCAAAAAAATTCAATACAAATGTTGTGGCGCTTACAATGGACGATTCCGGCATGCCCCAGACCGCAGATGAAAGGGTGAAGCTCGCGGAAAAGATATTGAACATGACAAGGACGTATAAAATCTCGGATGAAAATATTTATTTTGACCCGCTGGTAAAGCCGATATCAAGCGAACAGAATCAGGCGAATGAGTTTTTAAGTGCCCTACGGCTCATAAAAAAAATGGGGAGCGCAAAAACCGTAGGAGGTTTAAGCAATGTTTCGTTCGGTCTGCCTCAAAGGAAGCTCTTAAATAAGACTTTCCTCTCGATGGCAATAGCAAACGGCATAGACGCCGTTATAATCGATCCTTTAGATAAAGAATCGATGGCGACACTATCCGCCGCCGTCGCATTGTTAGGTCAAGATGATTACTGCATGAATTATATAACCAAGTTCCGTGAAGGCAAATTAGCCATTTAGGCATCCCCCAAAAAGTCATATGCAAGAAATAATTAAAAATAAAAAAACAAGAATTGTTATTGCGATGAGCGGCGGTGTTGATAGCTCAGCGGCCGCAGCACTGCTTAAGAAGGAAGGCTATGAAGTCATAGGCATGACGATGAAGACATGGCCGAAATCCTCCTGCGGATCCCACAGGGACAAGGCATGCTGCTCCCTGGAAGGCATTACTGATGCCAGGGTCGTGGCCGAGACTCTCGGCATACCGTATTACGTGTTAGACTTCGCGAAAGAATTCCGCACTCAAGTCATAGATTATTTTTGCAACCAATACCTGAACGGTCTTACACCTAATCCTTGCATAGTCTGCAACGCGAAAATGAAATTCGGACATCTTCTTGATTCTGCGAAGAAGATCGGCGCCAATCTCATAGCAACAGGTCATTACGCGAATGTTGAATACGATAAGAAAAGAAAACGATATCTTTTAAAGAAAGGCAAAGATAAAACAAAGGATCAATCCTATTTTTTATTCAACCTTACCCAAGAGCAGCTTTCTCATATTGTATTCCCGCTGGGCCATCTGACAAAGGCAAAGGTCAGGGCAGTAGCTAAAAAAATGGGCCTGAAAAATGTTTATAGAAAAATGTCCAGCCAGGAAATATGTTTTATGCCCGACAAGAATTTTCCAAAATTTTTAAAGGATGAAATAGGCGTGAAGCCCCAGGAAGGGGATATTGTAGATACAAAAGGAAATGTTCTCGGCCGGCATAAAGGCATACCCTTTTATACTGTAGGGCAGAGGCACGGATTAGGCATTGCTCACAAAGTCCCGCTTTATGTGGTAGCGATAAATAAAGATAGAAATCAAGTTATTGTAGGCGAGAAGAACGAGGTAAAGTCAAAGTCTTTTATTGTCGAAAATATTAATATGATTTCTAAGGAGAAATTAGAAAAAACCACAAGGCTTAAAGTGAAAATAAGATATATGCACAAAGCCGCTAGCGCTTCTGTGAGGGATTTTGGAAATGGCGAAATTCTGGTTGAATTCGACAATCCAGCCGAGGCTATTACCCCGGGCCAGGCAGCGGTATTTTACAAAGGAGATACAGTAGTCGGGGGTGGATGGATAAAGCGTAGTGTTTAGGGATTAGGGTATAGGGGTTAGGGGATAGGGTGAGGTTGCTTGAGGTTGCGGGAAGTTACGTGAGGTTACGGGAAGTTGCAAAAGAGCTTTAGCAACCTTAAGAAACATTACGTAACATTAAGAAACCTTAAGTAACATCCGGAATGGTTAGCGGCTAGCGTTTAGCGAGGTCACAACGTCACCAGAAAAAGGCATCTGGTGACCTGGTGACTTGGTGCTCTGGTGACATTGTTTAAGGAATAGAGAATGAATGCAAAACTTAGAAAACTCAAGGCAATATTGAAGCAGATGAGAAGCGTTGTTGTGGCTTATTCAGGTGGGGTAGACAGCACATTTTTGCTTAGAATTGCTATGGATACACTCGGCAAAAAAAATGTATTAGCCGTTACTGCCAAGTCAGAAACTTTTCCGCGAAGCGAGCTTAGATGCGCGGAAAAGATAACGAAACAATTTGGCGCCGGCTATCTAATAATCACAACCCAGGAGTTTAAAAATAAAAACTTCGTGAAAAATCCTGTTAACAGATGTTATCATTGCAAAAAAGAACTCTTTTCAAAATTGAAAAGTGTCGCGAAGGAAAGAAATATAAATTATGTTATAGACGGGACAAATTTTGATGACCTAAAAGACCTTAGATATGGTAGAAAGGCAGCTTTGGAATTAGGAATACGATCCCCGCTTATGGAAGCGAGGCTAAAGAAGATAGACATAAGAAACGCATCAAGGTCAATGAGGCTTCCTACTTGGGATAAAGGATCGTTTGCGTGCCTCGCTTCAAGAATCCCATACGGCCAGAAAATAGAACAGTCAAGCTTGAAAAAGGTGGAAGCGGCAGAAGATTTTTTAAAATCGTTGAATTTTCGGGATGTAAGAGTGCGCCTTCACAGAGATTTGGCCCGTATCGAAGTGGGCGTGGGCGAGATAGGGCGTTTTTCGAAAAAGCCGTTAAGAGATAAAGTCATAAATAAATTCAAAAATCTGGGATTTTCCTACATTGTGCTTGACCTCATAGGCTATCGCACCGGCAGCATGAATGAGGTGCTGCAGGAGCGCCTTGACAAGGAAATTGCCTTGTGATATAGTTAGACCAACTTGATCCTCGGATGCTCCTGTTCGTCGCATCTGCGGGCCAAAACTTATTTCGTAAGTTTTGGCGGGGTAGCTTCCGCCTTCGCCATCTATGCATTTCATAGCAGAGAGGCTTCGGCGGATTTCGCCATGAATAGTGTAAAGTTGGGCTTAGGCTCAACAGCTTTCCTGTGCTAAAACAGGCTTTGATGTTTTTCAGAGAGATGTTATTCAGTGGCGGGGTAGCTCAGCCTGGCAGAGCAGTCGGCTCATACCCGGCGTGTCGAGAGTTCAAATCTCTCCCCCGCTACCATACTTATTATAAAAATGAACAAAGATCCGGTAGCAAGCGTCCTTAATACTATCAGAAGATTCGACATGCTGAAGCGCGGCGACAAGGTGTTATTGTCCGTCTCCGGAGGGCCTGATTCTATATTTTTATTTTACGCCCTCCAAAAACTTAAGGATAAACTAAAGATAAGCATTTTTGTCGCAAATATAGACCATAGTATCCGGGGCAGGGCTTCGGCGATAGATTCGGAATTTGTAAAATATATTTCAGAAAGCTTCAAAGTCCCTTATATTTATAAAAAGATAGACCCTAAGGTATACAGGGACAATGAATTATCGACCGAAGAGATCGCAAGAAAGCTAAGGTATGATTTTCTGATAAAATCGGCAAAAAAAATGAAAGTAAACAAAATAGCTACCGGCCATACGATCGATGACCACGCCGAGACAATTTTGATGCGTATTATTAAGGGCACTACCCTTAGAGGCGTGATAGGCATTCCTTCCGTAAGAGAAGAAAACGATGTAAGTATAATACGGCCTCTGATCGATATAGAAAAAGCTGATATCGTAAATTTTTTAAAGAAGAGAAACATACCGTACAGAATAGACAACACGAATTACAGTGACATATATTTTAGGAATACGGTGCGTAACCGAATAATGCCGTATCTTTCGAGATATAATCCGCGGATAGGCCGAGCCTTGGCGAATCTAGCCGAAAGCCTGCGCGAGGATTTTAATTTTATAGAAGAAGAAAAACGGAAAAGCGGCGTAGGATTTTCTAAAAGCAGAAAGGGTCTCAGCTTAAACTTAAAAGATATCATCATACAGCCAAAGGCCTTGCGGAAAGAAATAATAAGAGATGCTCTAACTAAAGCAGGGGCGAACATTAAAAAACTTTCGTATAAACACTGGAAGGATTTTGATAGCTTTATAAGGTTGGGCCAGAAGGGCAAGCGCATCGACCTGCCCGGAGGCTTGCGCATACTAAAAGAAAAGGATTCACTTTTGTTCTTTAAACTGGGTAAGTTAGATACTTGAAATCAATGTGTAAGTTTAGTATAATAAAACTAAAAGATTGGCAGGTATAATGGAAAATCAGGATAAAAAGATTACAGGTGCTGGGCAGAAGCCAAAACCGATTCAGAAAAAACCACTGCCTAAGAAAAGCGGCAGCAATCTGGTAATTTGGATTTTGATGACATTGGGCATTTTTTATATTTTACATGTGGCCTCCATGGGGGTAGAAAAACCGCCCGCCGAACTTACCTACGGTAATTTCTATTCGATATTGAAAGATAATCCGAAGACAGGACGTATCGAATCCGCCGTACAGGTAGAGAACGTTCTTAAAGGTAAATTCAAAGACGGAGAAAAATTCATAGTTTACGTCCCGGAAAACGACCAGGAAGTGATGAAATTATTACGGGATAATATCTCTAACTTTGATATAAAGCCTATTAGGACAATGTGGGCGAATATATTTTATTCTCTCGGGCCTATGGTCTTATTCATAGCATTTTTATATTTCTTCATTTACAGGGGCGCGGCCCAGGGCGGCAGTAAAATACTCGCGTTCGGGAAATCCAAGGCGAAGCAGGTTGCCGGAGGCCAGACGAAGATCACTTTTAACGATGTTGCCGGCGTTGACGAGGCCAAAGAAGAGCTTACCGAGATAATAGAGTTCTTAAAGGACCCTAAAAAATTTCAGCGCCTAGGCGGAAAAATCCCAAAGGGTGTTTTGCTTATGGGCCCTCCGGGAACAGGCAAGACGCTTTTGGCAAAGGCTGTGAGCGGTGAGGCCGAAGTTCCGTTTTTCAGCTTATCAGGATCTGATTTTGTGGAAATGTTCGTAGGTGTCGGCGCCTCGCGCGTGAGAGACCTATTCGAGCAGGCAAAGAGAAGCGCTAAGCAATCACAGAAGGGCTGCATAATTTTTATAGATGAAATAGACGCAGTAGGCCGCCAGAGATTTGCCGGTATCGGAGGCGGCCATGATGAGAGAGAGCAGACTTTGAACGCGCTTCTTGTGGAAATGGACGGTTTCGATACACATGCAGGCGTTATACTTATAGCGGCTACTAATAGGCCAGACGTACTCGATCCCGCGCTCTTACGACCGGGCAGATTCGACAGGCAGATAGTTATAGACAGGCCTGACCTGGTCGGCAGGGAACAGATCCTCAAGGTTCACGTGAGGAGCATAAAAGTGGATAAGGATGTCGATTTAAATGCCATTGCCAGGCAAACGCCCGGTTTTTCAGGGGCAGACCTTGCCAATTTAGCCAATGAAGCAGCGCTTTTAGCCGCGAGGCGCGATAAGGATGCGGTAACAATGCCGGAACTCCAAGAATCGATCGAGCGCGTCATGACAGGGCCTGAGAGAAAATCACGCGTTATAAGCAAGAAAGAAAAATCAATGGTCGCATATCATGAGTCAGGCCATGCGCTATTGTCGCTTTTAATACCTGGAGTGGACCCACTTCATAAGGTTTCTATTATACCGAGAGGCACGTCTGCGTTGGGCTACACTATGCAGCTGCCGCTTGAAGACAGGTATATAACCACTAAAACTGAGCTTATAAGCAGACTTATTATTTTGCTGGGCGGAAGGGTCAGCGAAGAATTGATCTTTAACGAGATATCAACAGGAGCCCATAATGACCTTGAGGTCTCAACCGATATAGCCAGAAAAATGGTTACAAAATTTGGGATGAGCGAAAAATTGGGCAGCCTTACTTACGGAAAACGGGATGAACAAATCTTTTTGGGACGCGACCTTTTTGAAGAAAGGAATTACAGCGAAGAGACAGCCCGCCTTATAGATCAAGAGGTTAAAAGCATGGTAGATTACTGTTATAAAATAGCGAAAGATAAACTCACAGAACACAAAGAAGAATTAAAGAAATTGGCAGAGGTATTGCTCGAGAAAGAAGTATTGGACAGCGAAGAGGTAAAGAAAATAGTCGGGATCAAAAATGCTGACCCTAAGCAGGAAGAACCTGGAACAAAAAAGGCCTGATCCGGAAGATATTATCTGCAAAAGACGCACCCTTTGCTTATCAAAAAAGACATATGTGATGGGGGTATTGAACCGCACCCCTGACTCGTTCAGCGACGGAGGAGTTTTTTTAGATGAGGATAAAGCGGTCCGCCACGCAGAGGAAATGGTAAGGGACGGCGCCGATATCATCGACATCGGCGGCGAGTCAACAAAACCCGGCTCTGAGCCGGTCAGCGTGAAGGAAGAGCTCTCAAGGGTAATACCCATCATCAAGAGGATAGCGCAAGATATAGACGTTCCGATATCGATCGATACCCAGAAAAGTGAAGTAGCCGAAGCCGCGATAGAGGCAGGTGCGTCGATCATCAATGACGTCACAGCCTTGAGAGGCGACGAACGGATGAAATCGATCGTCGCGAAGTACGGCACCCCTATAGTGCTCATGCATATGAAAGGTACGCCAAAGACGATGCAGATAGATCCGGAATACCATACTTTAATATCAGAGATAATATCGTATTTGAAAGAATCTATCGGAATCGCTAAAGAGGCCGGTATCCCGGAAGGTAAAATAATTATAGATCCAGGTATAGGTTTCGGCAAAACAACAGGGCATAACCTCTCGGTAATAAGAAACTTGAACAGATTTAAAACGCTCGGAAGGCCCATTCTTGTAGGGGTTTCAAGAAAATCATTCATAGGAAAAATTCTTAATTCAGAAGTAAATGACCGCCTGATGGGAACGGCCGCTTCGGTAGCGATTAGTATTTTAAATGGAGCGAATATTGTAAGGGTCCATGATGTAAAGCCCATGGTAGAAATTGCGAGAATTGCGGATGCGATCCGCTTCGCGGAGTAGGAAAGAATGGTTATAGAATATTGGCAGAATATAGCGAAGCCTTTTATCGAAATAGGGCTTTTATGGTTTATGCTATATATGCTTTTCGTGTTTATACAAGGCACTAGGGCTGTGCAGGTGACAAAAGGAATTATTGTATTAGTTCTTATGTTTTTCATTACGCGCCAACTAGGCCTTGCAACTATAAATTGGATGCTGACCAGACTCGTTGCCATTTCAGTGATAGGCTTTATCATAATATTCCAACCGGAATTGCGCAGGGGCCTGGCATTGCTCGGGCAATTCGGCTTTTCCTACAGGGAAGAAGAGATTTTGGATGAGATCGTAAAATCAATTATATTTATGTCTAATCGCAGGATCGGAGGAATAATAGCATTAGAGAGAGAGATAGGATTGCGATTGTACGGAGAAAGCGGCGTTGACATAGATAGCGTAGTGACAAGTGAACTTATAAATACTATCTTTATGCCTGGTACCCCTCTACATGACGGCGGCATTATTATAAAGAACGGCAGGATAATAGCCGCAGGATGCCTTTTTCCTCTTACTCAAAATCAGAGGGTAAGCACGCTCTTAGGGACCCGTCACAGGGCCGCTATAGGTTTGACCGAGGAAACGGATGCGGTATGCATTGTTGTATCCGAAGAAACAGGGGCTATATCGGTTGCGGTCGACGGGAAGCTTACAAAAGACCTGACCAGAGACACTCTTTACGATGTATTGCGGGGTCTTTTCAAACCAAAACAGCAAAGACATAATAACTCATTCTCAAATTTCGGAACGCGGAAAAAATGAAAAAGATACGAAACTTTATTTTAAGTAATATTTATTTAAAAGTTTTTTCGCTAGTTCTCGCGGTCACGCTATGGTTTTATATGCGCGGAGAACTTAGCAGGATAACGCTGGAAGAAGAAATGGGTCTTAAAAGCGGAATAGTTCCTTATAGGATTACTGCAAAAATATTTCCTGTAGCCCTTGATATAACAGGAAAAGTAGCCTCAAATTGCAGAATAATTGAGGATAAAATTGTAATTACGCCGGCCGTATGCAGCGTAATGGGCCCAGAAGGATTGCTTAATAAGATAAAAGTTATTAAGACAATGCCTATAGATATCAGCGAGTACACAAAGAACTCTACCATACAAGTTTCTTTGAGATCCCCGGCAATGGGCGTAAGGGTTATAGACAGGTTCGTCACAGTTTCTATACCTATTGTTGAAAAAATCGAAAAAGAAAATATTAATCAATCCAAATGAAATTAGGCGTAAATATTGACCATGTAGCCACCTTAAGGCAAGCGCGCAAAGCGATGGAACCCGATCCTGTCGAAGCGGCCTTGCTTGCCCAAAAAGGCGGTTGCGATTCCGTTGTTGCGCACTTGCGCGAAGACAGACGCCACATAAACGAAAACGACATATCTAGAATAAAAAAACAGATTTCTGTTAAGTTTAATTTAGAGATGTCAATGTCACGCGCAATTGTTAATTTTGCGCAAAAGATAAGGCCTGACCAGGCTACGATCGTCCCCGAAAAAAGGCAGGAGTTGACAACGGAAGGCGGATTGGATGTGGTAAGGCTCAAAAATAAGGTAAAAGAAGTTATCGAAGCCTTAAGTAAAAAAGGCATCGAGGTGAGTTTATTTATAAATCCCGAAACTGGCCAGGTTAACGCTTCCCGGAAGGCGGGGGCTCAGGCCATAGAACTTCATACCGGGGTTTATGCAAACGCAAGAACTAATAGACAGAGAAACAGAGAACTTAAAAAAATAAACCGGTGCGTTAAATTAGGCAGAAAACTCGGATTGACAGTTAACGCCGGACACGGTCTTACTTATGACAATGTGTTGCCCATAGCTTCAATTAGCGGCATAGAAGAGTTAAATATAGGCCACTCTATTGTTTCTCGTTCCGTATTTATTGGCATGGAAAAGGCCGTAAGTATGATGAAGGGGCTCATTTCATGATAGTGGGCACCGGAATAGACATAGTCGAGGTAAAGAGGGTAAAATATGCAATAGATAAATGGGGTAATGGCTTCTTAAAGAAAGTATTCACAGATGAAGAGATAAAATATGCGAAAAAAAGGCGCTTTATATTTGAGCACTTAGCGGCTAGGTTCGCCCTGAAAGAAGCGGTATTAAAGGCTTTTGGTTACGACAAATTATCAGATTGGAAGAATATAGAAATTTCCAATGCAAAAAGCGGAAAGCCTGAAATTAAACTGCACGGAAATCTTAATAAGCTTAAGAGGGTCAAAAAGATAAGCGAAATCATGGTTAGCATGTCTCATACAAAAAATTATGCTGTAGCCAACGCAATATTAGCAAGAAGAGGTTAGGATTGGATAAGAGCTTGATAAAGAAATTACTAGCCAGGAAAAAAGAAAGCCATAAGGGAGATTACGGGCATGTTTTGGTGCTTGCCGGTTCAAAAGGTTTAACAGGCGCCGCATACCTAACTTCACAGGCTGCTATTTTATCCGGTAGCGGGCTAGTCACGCTTGGGATACCTAAAAGTTTAAATCAAATAATGGAAGCGAAACTAACCGAAGTGATGACCCTGCCGCTATCAGAAACAGATGCCGCATCTCTATCAGTAAAAGCATACGCCGGGATAAATAAATTTTTAAATAAGATCGACGCCGCGGCAATCGGGCCCGGTCTTTCCAAGAATCCTGATACTAAAAAGTTGGTAAAAAAACTTTTAACATCAATAGATAAACCTTTTGTTTTGGACGCCGACGGTATAAAAGCCCTGGATGGCAAACCCATTTTATTAAAAAAGGCAAAGACAATTCCGATACTTACGCCGCATCCGGGAGAATTAGCAAACCTCTTAGGTATTCAAATTGATTACATACAGAGAAATAGGCTTAAGGTTGCAAAGGAATTCGTAAAAAAATACAGGAGCGTTCTCGTCTTAAAAGGATATAAGACGATCGTTGCAGCATATAATGGGGTGCAATATATAAACAACACCGGTAATCCCGGTATGGCAAGCGGTGGGGCAGGCGATGTTTTGACGGGAATTATCGCAAGTTTCATTGGACAGGGGATAGAACCTTTTACGGCCGCGAGCATGGGTGTATATATTCATGGATTAGCCGGTGATATTGCAAAGAAAGAAAAAGGGGAAACAAGCCTTATTGCAAGCGATATTTTGTTTGCGCTACCTGTAGTGTTTAAAAAAATAGTTGACTAAAATAAAATATAATATAATATAGTATATCTTTCAATTGGTGCAAAGCATGAAAAAATTATGCCGGGATAGCTCAGTTGGTAGAGCAGGGGTTTTGTAAACCTCAGGTCGTAGGTTCGAATCCTATTCCCGGCTCCAAATTGTGCAATAGTTTAACGGGATGCAAAATTTGTCCCGAGGCACTCTTGGATAAGATAGGTGCCGAGGGGCAGATTTCGAT
>PEWV01000005.1 GCA_002780005.1 Candidatus Aquitaenariimonas noxiae
AAACACGAAAGCGTCCAATTATCTTGACACTACTATTAATTATTTCCTATTGTTAAAATTGATGAAAAGGTGTATAATTTAAAAAATAGATTACAGTGATAAAAAAGTGATTACATAGATAAGTTCAAAAAACCATCACTGTAATCATTATAAAGACAATTAAAGGAGGTTACCGCATGAAAGTAAAGTTATTAGCGTGTGTTATCTTGGCCTTATTTTTAGCCGGGTGTGCGACTTCAAAGGGTGAGGTTGCGGCTTCGGAGGCGGATAAGCTTAATATGCGAGTCAGCGAGTTGGAAAGTGAAGTGCAGTTAAAAGATATGGAAATCCAGCGGCTGCAGGAAGAGATGAAAAGCGCCCAGACTGCTGAGGCGCAAAAAGTCGAACCCGCAGAAGAGAAAAACGTGGCGGCCAATTGGACGCCGAAACAACTTCAGACAGCCTTAAAGAACGCCGGGTTTTATAACGGAGAAATAGACGGCTCGATCGGCAAGACTACAAGAAGCGCCATAAAAGAATTCCAAAAGGCTAATGACTTGCATGCTGACGGCATTGTAGGCAAAAGAACCTGGGCGCAATTGAAAAAACATTTATGATATCCGGTTTATGCGATTTAAAACGAAATTCATACTATCAGCTGTCATTATCTTTGTCACATGCCTGGCTGTTATAAAAAGCCTGGATTTTTTAAAAGAAAAATATTTTTATAGGTTTATTACCAACCAGCTCACCAAGTACTCCGAGAAAAAATGGAATGCCGATATTTATATCGGCAAAATAAAAGGCAACATATTTACCAATCTAACCTTAAAGGACGTTGCCTTAAAAGATTTTAAAAATTACCCCAAGGATTTCCAATTTAAATCCGATTCGGTTCAGTTGCGGTATCGACCCCTTGGTATCTTTTTTGGGAGGTTCGACGCCGATCTAAAGGGTTGCCGGATAATTTACGGAAAAGTTATCCTGCCTTTAGACATCAATCACCACAACCAAGTTACAACCATCGTTTTCGGTAAAAAATCCATGAAATTAGAAGATCTTACGGGGCTCTTGCCGCACGAAATCCGCATGACCGGTTTAGCGGATTTTGATGGAGAGATTGTTTTAAAGGATGTAACGCCGCATCTTCTGAATATCAATATAAAAAGCCGCAATTGCCAACTATCTTACGACTCATCCGTAAAGATAAATGGGAGCGTCAACCTTGAGATAAGCGGCAAAGCATCAAGCCCTCTTATTTTCGGAGATATAGAACTTAAAGAGTTATATATTACAGGCGGGTTCTTTGATGTATCTTCCTTCAAAGATCAAAAGGCCAGCGCCAAATTGGGATTTCTTAAAGATTCGATCATAAATATCGACGTTCGCGGAGATGACATAGCCGCTAAGCAAAGTAGTATTACCGCTCGTCTTGATAGCCGCATCAAAATAAAGAAAGACAGGGATACTAAGCCGTATATTTCAGGTAAGGTTGACATTAAGAACGGGTCATATCAAGCCTATGACAACAGATTCAGGATCACGGGTGGTTATATTTTATTTAGAGATCTTAAAAAAAGCCCTTTGATCGAGCTTGAAGGCGATACCCGCATCAGGCGGTATAAAATATACGCCAGAATAAAAGGGACTGTAGACGATTCGCATCTGACGCTTAGCTCTAAACCCGAATTGAGCTATCCGGAGATAGTTTCTCTTTTTATTTTCGGAAAGAACTTCAAGAACCTTACTGACGAGGAAAGGGAGAAGCTTACTGATACGGATGTAAATAATATTTTAATAAATGATCTTTTCCTCGGTAAGGCTGAAGCCAGGCTGGCAAGGTCAGTAGGGCTCGATGATATAAACATGAAGTTTGATACAAGTCCTGACAAAGCCCAAAAAATAAATTTGCCTGCCGTTGAATTCGGAAAATATATAGCCAATGACAAATTGTATGTAACGTACAGCACAAAGCCGAAAGAGGCAAAAGACGTTTACCCGGAACAATCCGTCGGCGGAGAGGTAGAGATTACCGATAATATAACACTCAAAGGCCAGAGGACCTGGAAGGAGTCGCTTAATCTTCCGCAGGAAGACAGGGTTGACGTGGAATTCAGGTGGAATTTTTGAAATCATGCCCAAATAATTATTCACCTTGTTTTTTTTAAAAATAGAAATATACTATAAACGGGTCTAAAGGGAATCCTTTAGAGGTTAAATGAATATGATGGTCGGGCCGCCATCTTGCAATAAATGCAGGATGGCGGTTTTTGTTTTTAAAGGAGAGGGGAAAAGGTAAATGAAAAGGGTCCTTCTATTTATTCTGCCGATCTTGATTATCGTTACCTTAAGCTTTACCATATTTGGGATAATGCAGGTCAAGTTTACAGAAGAAAGGCTTATGGATGACCTCAAAAGAAAAGCCAGAACCGTAGACGAAAGCTTAGAGTTATCAGCCAGATACATACTTAGGGATAATGATCTAAAATCAGCAAACCGACTCGTTGAAAGTTTTCAAAATAGAGAAAGACTTCAAGGCTGCGTTATCTATGATAAAAACGGCCAGATATTGGCTATTACCAAACGCATTTCCGACTGGAAAAACAAAGAAAAGCCTTATATAAGCGATATTTTGACTACGAAAAATTCACGAGGGACTCTGGAAAAATTCGGTTATTACTCGGTGTATAGCTACATCTTACCCGTCCTGGATGATGAGGAGAATGTCTTAGGTCTCGTAGAGGTTATCTATGATACGTCCTATCTGTTCACAACCTTGACCGAATTATGGAGAAGGATAAGTATTAGTTTAATTATTCTAATATTGGCGATTACCTTGGTAGCTTCTTTGATCCAGAGGCAGATTTTTATTCTACCCGTGCGCAGGCTTACGCAGTGGTTTATGCATTTTCAAAAGGGAGAAACCGAAAAACTGCGCCCCTTTGAGGAAAAAGGCGAATTCGGAAAGCTTATCAGCGAAGTAGAACAAGTTGCCTTAAGTCTAAGAGTAGCGCGAAAGGTAGTAACGGAAGATGCGCATGTACGCGTTCAAAATGAAGGATTATGGACCGAAAGTAAATTGAAAGATCTCGTGCGCGCCAAGCTGGGAGAAAACGCGCTAGTTGTGGTATCGAACCGCGAACCCTATTTGCATATTACGGATGAGGTGACCGGAATTGTAAAGTGCACCCGTCCGGCTAGCGGCGTAGTTACAGCCATAGACCCGATATTGCGCGCCTGCGGCGGGACATGGATCGCCCATGGGGCCGCGAACGCGGATAGAAAATTCGTAAACTCAAAAAATAAACTTGGAGTTCCTCCGGAAGATACACGTTATATTTTAAAAAGAGTATGGCTCTCAAAGGAAGAAGAGAATGGATATTATTACGGATTCTCGAACGAAGGCTTATGGCCGCTCTGCCACATTACTCATACCCGGCCAATATTTCGCGAAACAGACTGGTTGATGTATAAAAAAGTAAATCAAAAATTTGCCGATAGCGTCCTGGAAGAATTACCGGCAAAAAATCCGTTCGTTTTTATTCAGGATTACCATTTTACGCTTTTGGCTAAATTCATAAAAGAAAAAAGACCGGATGCGACCATAGCATTATTTTGGCACATTCCATGGCCGAATCCCGAATCTTTTGCTATATGCCCTTATCAAAAAGAGATCCTGGAGGGTATGTTATCATGCGATTTGATAGGTTTTCATGTGCAGTTCCATTGCAATAACTTTCTTGATACCACTAACAGGCTAATAGAGTGCCGCGTGGATACTGAAAAATTTAGTGTTGTAAGAGGCAATAAGGAAACGCTTGTCAGGGCGTTTCCGATCAGCGTTGACGGATATACGTATGGAAAGACGTCTAAATCCGAAACTGACCAGATAAACAAAATTCGAAAAGACCTAGAGCTGGAAAATAAGATAACGGCGGTTAGCGTAGAGAGGATCGACTATACAAAAGGCATAATTGAGCGTATCCTGGCAATCGATAGATTCCTGGAGAAATACCCGCAATATAAAAACAGATTTGTCTTCATTCAATTGGCGGCCCCAAGCAGGATTCATATAAAGCGTTACCATGAATTGATAGGCGAGATCGATGAGCTTGTGGAGAAAGTAAACTGGAAATATTCCGACGGAAATTGGAAGCCGATAATTTATTTAAAAAGGCATTTTTCCCCCGAGGAAATAAGGCCTTATTATATGCTCGGCGATTTCTGTATTGTGAGTTCGCTGCATGACGGTATGAATTTAGTCGCAAAAGAATATGTGGCGTCAAAGAACAATTCAAACGGCGCATTGATATTAAGCTGTTTTACCGGGGCCTCAAGGGAATTGACAGACGCTATTCAAATCAATCCGTATTCCATAGAGGAATTCGCAGATGCGATAAAATTCGCAATAGAAATGCCCTTGGAAGAAAAAAGAAAGCGTATGGAAAACATGCGCAAAGTTGTTGCCGAAAATAATGTTTATCTCTGGGCAGCGAATATCATTAGCGAACTGACAGGTTTAAAAAAGACATAGCGAGAGGTCAAAACGTGGATCATTTGTTCGGCAAATGGAGAAAAATAAAAAAGAAACTAGAAGGCAAATCCATTTTTATATTTTTGGATTATGACGGGACATTGACGCTTATTACCCAAACACCCGATAAAGCGATTTTATCTTTAAAAGTAAAAAATTTAATTAAAAAACTAATAAGATCGCCACGAGTCAAACTAGCGTTTATAAGCGGCAGGAGTTTGGCAGATCTCAAGAAAAAGATAGGGATCGAGGGAGTTATATATGTAGGTAATCATGGTCTTGAAATAGAAGGTCCAAAGATCAAGTTTGGATATCCGGCATTGCCGGGATATCAATCCGCCCTTAAGAAGATAAAAAATAGGTTAAATAATGAACTTTCTCATGTGAGAGGCGTATTTGTGGAAGATAAAGGCCTTGTTATTGCCTTGCATTATAGATTGGCAAATAAAAAACAAATACCTTTTGTAAAGTCTATTTTTCGGGAGATAACCTCAACATATACAAAGAATAAATTGATAAAAATAAAATTAGGAAAGATGGTTTTTGAAGCGGCGCCTTCCGTTAAATGGGATAAGGGCAAGGCCGTTTTATGGCTTCTGGCGCGAGGACGGTTTGCGGCCGGAGGAAACCGGATCGTCCCGGTATATATAGGCGATGATAAGACCGACGAAGACGCATTCTTTGCAATAAAAAACAAGGGATTGAGCATTTTTGTCGGGAATAGGGATATATCCAGCGCAGATTATTATCTAAAAAACCCACGGGAAGTCGCAGTATTCCTTGGGATGCTTTTGGAGGATTGAAAAAGGTGTCAGAACTATTGGAAGCTAAAGAACCGTTCAGGTTTTGCACAAGATTGAACCTGACCGAGTTGACCGGATTGAGGGCCTCTACCTTAAGCCAATTGCTGGCCCTTATAAAAGAGGTTCCAGGGGCGTGTATTTATCATCATACGCACAGATTCTTGCAGCAGCATCAGTATATTTCTCCGGAGCCGCCCAATGATTTTGCCTATTGGGTTACCAGTATTCTTGGCGAGGGCGGGCTTGGCGAGAGATTGATGAGCATCGATACGATTCAATTCCCGACCATTCACAGCCTGAGAGAGAAAATCGCAAAAACAATAGAGGATTATTTAAGGGATAATGCATTAGCCAATCTGAAGTTTTCTGCGGAAGGCGAGGAATTTCATTTTCTGAAGTCAGTAAGTTTTGTGCTTCCAACAAATTATGTAGCTTGCAATTTAAAAGAATTTACCGATATTTTAGAAAAAATAACGATCGATTCGATATATTTTCATATATTTGAAGCTCGCTTAAGAATCGGTAAGGGGGACAATGATTTCTCGAATTGGATAGAGTGTTCCATAGGTAATAAAAAATTAGCAGATGCGATTTCAAGACTCGATCCTTATACGTATACTTTGGAAGATTTGAGAAAAACGGTCATTGAAATTGTTAAGAAAGATATTCATATATGAATACGACGAAAATAAACGAGTACGCCGCAGTAGTGGGACAGCCGATTATAGACGACTTGAAACTTCTTTCCAAGCGGCTAAAAGGGAAGGTGATCCAGAATATAAATTCCACAGCGGTAGGAGGGGGTGTCGCGGAAATATTAAGCAGGATGGTCCCCCTTTTGAGAGAACTCAACATAGATACGCATTGGGATGTAATAAAAGGCGGCAGGCAATTTTTTGACGTGACTAAAAAATTCCATAATGCCCTGCATGGGCGCCCCGAAGAAATAAATCAGAGGGACTTAGACATCTTTCTGGAAATAAGCCAAAATAACATAGAAGAAATGGACATATACGGCGATATTGTTTTTGTTCACGATCCGCAGCCGATAGTTTTAGTAAAAAAGAAAAAAGAAAACAAGTGGATCTGGCGATGCCACATAGATGTATCAAGCCCAAACCAGATGATTTGGGAATTTTTGGAAGACTTTATTTTTAATTATGACGCCGCCGTATTTTCCTCACCGGCCTTTTCTCCAAAATTGCCCATAAGGCAGTTCCTTATTTCGCCGTCCATAGATCCGTTAAGCGATAAAAATCGCGAGTTGCCTCAGGAAACCATAGATGGAGTGTTGAGAAAATACGAAATTTATAAAAGCAAACCGATTATTACGCAAATTTCTCGTTTTGACCGCCTAAAAGACCCGTTAGGTGTTATTGAAGTGTATAAACAGGTAAAAAGGTATAGAGATTGCCAGCTTTTATTGGCTGGCGGCGGCGCTTCGGATGACCCTGAGGGCAAAAAGGTTTTAGAGGAAGTTAAAGATAAGGCGAAGCACGACCCGGATATTCATATACTATTGTTACCCCAAAACGATATCGAGATAAATGCCCTGCAGAGGGCGTCAACCGTTATTATCCAGAAATCTATTAAAGAGGGTTTTGGCCTGACCGTTACCGAAGCATTATGGAAGGCAAAGCCTGTCGTAGCTTCCAACGTAGGAGGTATTCCGCTGCAGATAACGCATAAATATTCAGGCCTACTATGCAATTCTATTGAAGGGGCTGGGTTCGCTATAAAACAGCTTCTAAATAGTCCGGAATATGCCAAAAAATTAGGCGAAAACGGTCGCGAGCATGTAAGAAACAATTTTTTGCTTACCCGGCATCTAAAAGATTATATGCTGCTTTTTCTTTCGCTCTACCACAGGGAAGACGTCGTTTATTTGTAGCTAAAACAAAAGATATTTGAAAAGAGAGATAAAAAAAAGGGGGGGCTCGGAAATGGCCGGAAATATATCAAAAGATTGGCCCGTGTATGTCCTTTTGGCGGGAATGGTTTTCTTTTTTATTTATGTAATAATCAATGGTAATATTAAATCCAAAGAAGATGAGGATAAAAAAGGAAAGGAGAAATAAAACACACGGTATAGCTGATGATATTCAGAGTGAAATATATAAAAACATAGTAAAACTTAATCTTGGCAGTCTTCTTGCTACATCCTCAGCTGTTTTTCCGCATCAATTATTCCGCGGTTGATAAGACCTACAGCCTTTTTCACCTTCTCTTTTAACTCAAAAGATATGGGTGCGTCAAGGATCTCGTGAAGTATCTGGATGCTCATCCTGAAGTAGCGTATTATCTCGCCTTCGTCGGCCTCGGTTAGGTTCAAAATTTTATCGAATTTCTCTCCCTGCATCCACGCCTCAAGTACCGGCGATAGGTCGTAAAAGCAATTTTTGCTTAAAGATTTTATGTTAAATTTACTCTCCATTCTCTGTATGTGATGTAAAATACCGTCTGTCATATCCTCAAGCCTCCGAGCCCTCTTGCTTAAGCGAGGCCTGTAAATAGTTTTTCTTGGCTCATACACGACCCCAAGGCACAGTATCCCGATCTCGATTTCCGAGAGTTCTTCCAATAATCCCTTATCGTACAATTCGGCGAGCAGCAGTTCATAGCCGTAGACCTTGCTCGCAAAATTACCTTTTTCCGTGACACCATTTTTTTCTATATGGCCCAGTTCTTTTAAAATATTTACTTTTGAACGTAAAAGCTCAACGGCCTTTTTTCTGAATTTTTCCTTCTCCTGGAAAAAATGGAATGAAAGCGGGTATATGTCGTAGAGTTTTTCGGAATATTTTTGATATAAATTGAGCACCGTCGCGTAGGAGGCGTTAAATCTCGATTGCACCTTTTCCGGTTGTCCGTATATTATTTGCTGCAGCTTATCTGGCGTGGTAAAATTAGGGTTCACCCGGGAATAAACAAAACCCTCGGTATCTATCCCGCGCCTCCCGGCCCTCCCGGCCATTTGGTAGAAATCACGAGTTTTTAAGTCGCTGAAAAAACGGCCGTAGAACTTCCTTAACTCGTCGAACACCACTGTCCGGGCCGGCATATTTATTCCCAGGGCGAAGGTCTCGGTCGTAAAGATGACTTTTATCAATCTGCTTGTGAAAAGGCGCTCTACAACTTCTTTTAGGGTGGGAAGCATCCCGGCGTGGTGATATGCGATCCCTTTTTCGATTAAAGGTAAGAGGAGGCCAGCGCTTTTTTCGCCGGCAAGGTCAAATTTTTCGCATAGCTCACCGTATAATTTCATTATCTTTTGGCTTTCTTCCGCTGTCAGGAAGTCGAACCCTCTTATTTCCTCGGCAAGGTATTCGGCGCGCCTTCTCCCGAACACAAAATAAATGCAGGGAAGTTTTTTTTGGTCAAAAAGGTGTTTTATCAAAACGGATGGCCTGTTCTGCTTTGAGTGAGCATGCTTGTCGAACTGCCTGCCGTGCATATGAAAAGACCTGCTTTTATAAGAAAGCCGCCTTGCCCTATGCATATTGTCGACGATCTCTCCCTGGCATTGATAAAAGAAATGGAGCGGCACAGGCCTTTTTTCTTCCTTTATTATTTTTATAGGCCTTTTGTGTATCGACTCAAGCCACCTTGAAAGCTCGTCGATATTAGGTATGGTGGCCGAGAGGCCCAAAAGCCGCATATGTTCCGGCAGAAATATCAGCGATTCTTCCCAGACCGATCCGCGCTCGTAATCATCGAGGTAGTGTATCTCATCGAATATTATCCAGCTGAAATTTTTGAGATTATTGCCTTCTTCGAGTATCTTATTGCGGAATATCTCGGTGGTCATTATGAGAACGGAGGCCGTCGGGTTTATACTGACGTCTCCGGTGAGTATGCCGATCTTATCTTTGAAGTTCTCTTGAAAGTCGCGGAATTTTTGATTTGAGAGGGCCTTTATGGGCGCTGTATAGATCACCCGGTCGTTCTTCAGCAGGCAGTCATTTATAACATACTCGGCTATAACGGTTTTACCCGAGCCGGTAGGCGCCGAGACAATAACGGAAAAACCCTGCTTTATATAATCGATCGCATTTTGCTGGAAAGGGTCGTAGATCATCTTGATATTATTATATACCAGCCAGTAGTATTTTGCTATAATATGTTAATAATAGCAACAGAGATTCGTAGTTTCAGCAACTCCTCACTCTGCAGCTGTACCGGCAGGTACTCTTTCGGCTAATTTTGCGGCTCGCTGCAATTGATATGTTGAAGATTTCTCGGCCGCCTGCGGGCGGCCTCATTCAATTGCAACGCTCGCTCGCAAAATTTGACGCCTCAGGAGCACCTGCCGGTAGCTGCTTGAAGTCAAAGCAGCTGGCATTCCTCACCACATATGGTAGCAATATGGGGTGAGCGGCGAAATTGTAAATTTTTACCAAAAGTGGTTTTAGGACTTACGACGAGCGCCGGAAGGGGTATGCTGAATGAATAGCGCATAGGCGCGAGGAGTAAGCCCAAAACCACGGGAAAAATTTACTTAAAGCCGCAAACCCCTATTGCTACCATTCATAATAGGACACGAACCATGAACAAGCAAATACCAAAACTGGTTATCGCCGATACACAAGGAAGGATATTTCCTCATCCCAGTCTTGAAGGGGTAGGGATGGAGGGTGGGGCGTTTTTCCGCCTGTCAGAGTGCGATCTTATCAAATTGCCTTACGGAAGCGAGCTCTTTTCATTGCCGGATCGCCTGGCCGCGTGTTACGACCCTCAAACTAAAAAAAACACGATAATTGAAATAAATCCGTTTTCAAAAAAGAAAGAAAGGTGCTTTCCCGTAGCTGCTTTTATTTCTCCGGGCTTTACCGTGACTTATAATAGCGCGTACGTTGAAATGCCTAAAAGCTCCGTCTTGCCACTTTTTTCATATGCGGTCGTGGTATTTTGTAAAGGCGGATTTTATGTTGCCGCGATACAGATCGACAAAGGATTGAGGCATGACTTGCGGCATATGGATATGAGGAAAATCGAGCAAAATGCAAGAAAATTCACCAAACTCTTCCCCTCAAATAGGCTTATAAAGCATCTCGGAACCTGTGCGTTGACTTACGGCTGCCCTAACGCAAAGAATTTTTTCCTGCACAAATACGAAGCGCCGCTGCCTGTTTCTCCTTTGTGCAATGCGCGCTGCGCAGGATGCATATCATATCAGCCCAAGAAAAACTGTTCTGCCGCTCAACCCAGGATAAAATTTGTCCCTAAGCCTTGGGAAATCGCAGAGGCGGCGTTGTTTCATATAAGCAACACCGCTAATCCGATCGTAAGTTTCGGCCAAGGATGTGAAGGCGAGCCGCTGCTTTTTTGGGATATAATCGAAAGGTCTATTAGGCTTATCAGGGCTAAAACCGCAAAAGGCCTTATAAATCTTAATACCAACGCGAGCAAGCCCGAAGCCGTTGGTAGGCTTTTTGACGCCGGCCTTGACAGCATGAGGGCCAGCCTTAATAGCGCAAGAGAGGATTATTATACGAGGTATTACAAGCCCTCGCGTTACACCTTTGGCGATATCCTGAGATCCATAAAATTAGCAAAGCGAAAGAACGGTTTTGTGTCGGCGAATTATCTTACCATGCCGGGTTTTACGGATTCCGAGGATGAATTTACCGCGCTTAAACGTTTTATAGATGATTATCGTATCGATATGATACAATGGCGCAACCTGAATTTTGACCCGATGGAATATTTCAGGATTTTAAAAATACCGGCCAACAGATTCAAAACTATAGGCATCAGAAAAGAAATCTCTCTTATTAAAAAACATTTCCCCTCACTTATGATGGGCTATTTCAACCCCTCAAAAGGCCAAATCAGGCATCACTCTTAATGGTAGCAACAGGGGCTCATGGCTTTAAGACAATTTTTCCCGTGGCTTTGAACTTACTCCTCGCGCCTATGCGCTATTCATTCAGGACACCCCTTCCGGCGCTCGTCGTAAGTCCTAAAACCACGGGAAAAATTTTCTGAACCGCGAACCCCTGCTGCTGCCATTAAATTCCATTGACAAAAGTTCGGTGCAGCGTATAATTGTTCATCGTTGTTAATTGTACATAAATTTTAAAGAAAGATGTAGTATACTCATGGTGGCAAATCTTGCGATTTTTTTTATTTTACTGCCGCTCGCAGTTTTATTCCTTAAAGAAATAAGAGATAATTACCGCGGCGAATAAGTCTTGATCCATCCAGAATTTACTTGGGGTTTTTTGCTTTAGAATGTATAATTTAGTAATCTAAGGATGGGTCTTAAAGATATGAAAGAATTCCTTAAAGGAGCGGCGTTTCTTGTCGGGTGGGTACTTTCCCCGCTTACCTGGTGGAATGACGCTTTCGTCAATATCCCGCTCTCCTATCTCATCGCAAATATCGTATTTTACTGCGCGCATATCCCCCTCGGATGGACTTTGTTGATAGGAATATACTGGTTTACGAATATTCTGGGCCTGTGTTTGATGTATTTGAGCGGCAGGTCTGTAATAGTGTCGTCAAGGCATAAAATAAAGGCTACGGTATTTTTGATTGTTTTCACGATAATATTCACGGTAATAGCGGTTCATCTCGAGAAAAGGGGAAAACTCATGCCCATCGGGGTATTTTTCGGCAAACCCTGCGCAACAAAAACTAAATAAAAACATGCAAAAAAAAGATATTAAAAATCTTACGCTGGAAGAATTGGAAAAGGTTATCGAGAAAGCCGGAGAAAAACCTTATCGGGCCAAACAAGTATTTTACTGGCTTTACCAAAAATGCGCCCGTACCTTCGAAGAAATGAGTAATATACCGAAAGCATTAAAAAACGTTTTTTCCGAAGAGTATTATATAGGCGCGATAGAGCTTTGCGAGCATCAAAAGTCTAAAGATAAGACCGAAAAATTCCTATTTAAACTTTCCGACGGGAATTTTATAGAAACGGTTCTTATCTGGGCGACAGACAGGAAAACGATATGCCTCTCTACGCAAGTGGGCTGTAAATTTGGATGCCCTTTCTGCGCGAGCGGATTAAAGGGCTTCGTGCGGAACCTTGCAGCGTCTGAGATCATAGGTCAAATAATGTATTTAAAGCGCGATTTAAAGCATCTTATGACAAACTACGTATTTATGGGAATGGGCGAGCCGCTCGACAATTATGAAAATGTTTCAAAGTCCATTCTTATCATGGACGATACCGCAGGTATGAATATAGGGGCAAGAAGGATCACTGTTTCGACAAGCGGCCTTGTCCCGGGAATAGAAAAACTTAAAAATCTCGGGCTTCAGGTCAACCTGTCTGTATCACTGCACGCCTCGAACGATAAATTAAGAGATGAGCTTGTCCCGGTCAATAGGCGCTATCCGATCGAAACCCTCATCAAGGCATGCGAAGAGTACCGTTCCGACGGTGGGAGAATGATCACGTTTGAATATATTCTAATAAGCGGAAAAAATGATTCTTTAAAAGACGCGGATGAACTCGCGCGAATAGCCAAAAAGGTAAAGGCAAAAATCAATTTGATACCCTACAGCCCCGTTTCGAGCTTGGATTTTAAAACTCCAACTAGAGACAAGATGAATATTTTTATGGACAGGCTTGAAGCCAGAGGGGTCCAGGCGACGCTCCGGGATTCAAAAGGGAAAGACATACAGGCCGCCTGCGGCCAGCTTGCCGGCCGGCAAAAATAGCTTGCCATATTCGCTATTTTTTCGTAAAATAAGACGACGTAAACGTATATAAGAAGAGAGGTTCTAACTTATTATATAATAATAGGAAAGGAAAAATGATTTACTGGGCCCCGTTTTTACATTTCTATCAACCGCCTACTCAATTCCACAGAATATTGCAGAAGATAAGCAACGAATCTTACAGGCCTCTAGTGAAAATGTTTTTGGCGCACCCGAGCTCAAAGATCACTATAAATATGAACGGCGTTTTAACCGAGCTCTTGAGTGAACATTGCGGCTCAGATATCATTGACGGCTTGAGGCAATTGGGGCAGAACGGGCAGCTTGAATTTGTCGATTCGGCTAAATATCACGCCATTCTTCCCCTCATACCCCCCGAAGAAATGCGCCGGGAAATATTACTGAACAGGCAGGTGAACAAGCGTTTTTTTAAAGACGCCTACAATCCCCGGGGGTTTTTCCCGCCTGAAATGTGCTATTCGCAAGAAGTAGCTAAAATAGTCAAGTCTTTGGACTGCGAATGGATCCTCTTAAGCGGCATAGCTTCTCAAGGGGCATGGCCCATGGATTTTATTTCAAACATCTCCTTCAGCGGCACATCGATAAAGATATTTTTTAGGGACGATATCTTAAGCAATAAAATAAGTTTCCGTAATTTAGACAGCGCCGGTTTCATAAAAGAACTTGTAGGCCTTGCGAAAGGCGCAGGGAAAAACGACATGTATGTCATCACAGCAATGGATGCCGAAACTTTCGGCCATCACATACAGGATTGGGAAAAACTATTTTTGCAGGAGGTTTACGAAACCATAGACAGCATTGACAACGTCTATCATCATGATGAGGATAACCAAAAAAGCGGGCTAACCGAGGCTTACAAAAAGATCTTTTTTGATCTTAAAGAAATTCCGCAGATCCAGGTTGTCACAATAAGTGAGTTACTGGAAAAATTCCCGGCAAAAAGGGCAAGGGCGCCGAGCCCTTCTTCCTGGAGCACAACAAAAGAAGATCTTTCCAGCAAAAATTATTACCCTCTTTGGAGCGGCGGCGCTAATAGTATACACGGCCTGCAGTGGGCACATTTAAAAATATGCACCGAATTGGTAGAAAAGGCGCTGGAGATAAAAAGGGAAAATAAGGACAGCCGGCAATTTTCGGTTATCGCCAGAGGCATTCTTGACAGGGCCGTTCACAGCTGCCAGTTCTGGTGGGCGAATAAAGAGCGCGGCCTTTGGAATATAAACATGATAAATAAAGGTTTAATACTGCAGGAAGAGGCGGCCCTCAATGCCTATAAGGCTATAAACATATCTTCGATCAGTAAGAAAATGAAAAAGGCTTACTATCGTAAAGTAACAGCCGCAAGAGATATAGCCAACAAAATCAGGGATTTGCTCATAACCAAATAGTTCGATGAATAAAATCTATTTCGCGATAGCGCTTCATTTCCACCAACCAATAGGCAATTTCGAAAAAGTTATCGAAAGGGCCTATAGTTCATGCTACGGACCGTTTTTTAGGATCCTATCAGATTATCCCGAAGTAAAAGTGATGATACATATCTCAGGGTGCCTCTTGGATTATTTTGACTCTTACCATCCCGAGGCGATAGAGTTCTTGAAGACCATGGTAGATAGGGGCCAGGTGGAAATGATGGGCGGGGGATATTATGAACCTATTCTTACGGCAATCCCGGAGAGGGATGTGATAGGCCAGATAGAAATGATGTCGGAATATATTAAGAAGAGATTCGGTTCTACGCCTAAAGGGATGTGGATAGCAGAACGCGTTTGGAAGCCGGAAGTCGCCCCTATTATACATAAGGCCGGGGTAAGATATTCAATCCTTGATGACGAGCACTTCATAAGGTCCGGCGTAAAAGAACAAAATATGCACGGCTATTTTCTGACGGATTCCGGAAAAGAAAAAATAGCCATCTTTCCTTCGGATAAGAAGCTGCGCTATATGATACCTTTTAAACCGCCGGAGGAAACTATAAATTATTTTAAGGAATTGGCCGGAAAGAAAAAAGGGATGCTTTTTACCTACGGCGATGACGGCGAGAAATTCGGCGAATGGCCCGGTACGTATTCCTGGGTGTACGAAAGCCAGTGGCTAGTAAAATTTTTTGACGCGTTGACGAAAAATAAAGATTGGATAGAATTGGTGCATTTTGCGGGTTATTTAAAAAAACACAAAGTCGAGAATGCCCTGACAGTGAAGCAGGGGTCTTACAAGGAAATGATGGAGTGGTCGGACGGGTGCTGGCTTAATTTTCTTTCAAAATATGAAGAAACCAACCAGATGCATAAAAAGATGAATTATATCAGCTCTAAACTGGAAAAGATAGCCGGCGGCGCGGATAAGGCAGATGAAAAAAATATAGAAAAGGCCAGGATAGAATTATATAAGGGCCAGTGCAACTGCGCCTACTGGCACGGCGTATTCGGCGGGCTGTATCTTTACCATTTGAGAAATGCTATCTATAAACATCTGATAGAATCGGAGAAGATATTGGATTCCCTCATCCATAAAGACGCGTCAGGTTGGCTAGATATAAACGAAAGCGATTTTTATATGAACGGGAAAAGTGCCTACACGGTCGAAAATAAAGAATTTTCGATCTGCGTAGACCAGCGCCAAGGCGGGATAATAAAAGAGTTGGATTACAAGCCTATCGCGTTCAACTTAGTTAACACGCTCTCACGGAAGAAAGAGGCTTATCACCAAAAAATATTGGACGCTAAAGAAGGGGTATCCGGCTCGAAAGTCGCGACTATACACGATGACTTCAGGACCGTAGACCCGGCTTTTAAGAATATGTTGATTTACGACAAATTTGGGAGATATTTTTTCAGGACTTATTTTGTGAAGAAAGATCTAAAATTGGACGATTTTATGTATTCCTCGTATAAAGAGCTGGGGTCTTTTTCAAATGCCGCCTACGAGGCCAGGATAAAAGGCGAGAAGAGTTTAGTATTGGAGCATGAAGGCTCGGTTTTGGGCTCAAAGATCAAATTAGAAAAACGTATAAACCTCAGACCAAAAGGCGAGATAGAGATCGAATGCTCGGCAGAGAAGAAATCGGCCTCAAAGCTCAATGCGTTGTTGGGCGCCGAGTTTAACATAACGATGCCGGATTTAAATTCGGACAGGTATCATTATTCGATAGATAACTTAAGCATAGAGGGCCTGAACTCGCATGGGAGTCTCTGCCCCGTTTCCTCTTTCGGCATAGAGGATTCGGCCAAGGAGTGCGGCATAATTTTTAATTTCTCGAAGCAACCCGCAGCTGTTTTATATTTTCCAGTAAAAACGATATCGCAATCAGAGAGGGCGTATGAATTGAATTATCAGTGCTCCTGCCTCTTCTTTTTATGGGAGCCGGAATTCGGCAAAAACAATATGTTTGATTTTAAAATGAAATTTGTTATAGTTAAATCGGCTGGGTAGTAAAAATATGAAAAAAAAGAAAACCAAAAAAAGCATAAAGAGACCCGTCCGCCAAACAAGGTCTCATAGCCAAGCAAATATTGTTCAAGGGCAAAAAGAAGAAGATTTTAAAAATGTTTTGCAGTCTCTTCCTGACAATATAGGTTTGGTAGACAAAGACCTGAATATTATCTGGGCTAACGAAAGTGTAAAAAAAATGTTTGGCAGCGATATTATCGGTAAAAAATGCTACGAAGTATTTTATAATAGAAAAAAGCCCTGCGAACCCTATCCCTGCATAGGCGTCGAATCGTTTCGAGACAGTAATGTTCATAAACAAAATATAAGTACGGCGGATAAGAACGGTAAAACAATCCATTTTTACTGTATTACAGACGTCGCCTTAAAGGATGAGAAAAATCATCCGTCCGCCATTATCGAGATATCGAGAGACGTTACGCATTTTAAGAAATTAGAAGAAGATTTAAGAAAAAGCGAAGAGAAATGCAGCGCGCTTATTAGAAGCATGCCTCGCGTTATGTGTACGTCCGATACTAAAGGCAATGTCGTATCCGTAACCCCTAACGTGGAAAAGGTTTGTGGGTATAACCCGGAAGAAATTTATAAAGGCGGGGCAGGCTTATGGTTTGGCAGGATACACCCGGATGATTTAAAAAAAGTCAAAGAGTCATATGACGCCTTGTTTGAAAAAGACATCCAGCTTGATATCGAGTACAGGATCAAAAGAAAAGACGGCGAATGGATATGGATCCATGATAGGTCGATTTATACATATAAAAAAGACGACACCATGTATGCCGACAGGGGTTTTTCCGATATTACGAAAAGGAAAAAAACGGAGGAAGAGCTTGCAGTTTATCAGGATGATATTAGATCATATTATAGGAAGATATTGATCATGCAGGAAGAGGAAAAGCGTAGGATGTCCAGGGATCTGCACGACGAAACCGGGCAAGTTGTTATAGCGTTGGGCGCCTCTCTTAATATAATCGAGAAGGCGGTAAAAGAGGGGAACAGCAAAAAGGCTTTGGCGCTTATAGATGGGAATAGAGAAATCCTTCAGACGATAGCAAGCAAGATGAAATCCATGGCACTTAACTTAAGGCCGCCCGAACTTGATATATTGGGGCTTTCGGCGGTTTTAAGGGAATATTTTTCGCAGTGCACCACATCCAATCCCATAAAAATAGAATTCAACGAAAATATAAAGGACCGAAAATTGGATTCAAACGTGGAAATAACTCTCTACCGGATAGTGCAGGAGACCATTCATAATATTTTGAAGCATTCAATGGCTAAGGATGTTAAGGTCAATCTTATTTTTTCGGAGAGAAACTTGCAACTGATCATCGAAGATAACGGTATAGGTTTTAACATGGAAGAATATAGCAAGCAATACGATATCACAAAGATGGGTTTACGCGGCATAAAAGAAAGGCTCGATATTTTAAACGGGACCTTTGCCGTTGAATCAGAACCTAATAAAGGGACTAAAATAAAGATAGTTTTGCCTATGGAGGAAGTGAAATATGTCGATAGAAGTGATGCTCGTTGATGATCATACGATAGTAAGGCAGGGGATCAAGTCTGTCATATCTCAGGAGCCGGATATAAAAGTTGTCGCAGAGGCGTCTGACGGTAGAGAGGCTATAGAACTTGCAAAACAAAAATCACCGGACGTGATCGTTATGGACATCAGCCTTCCGTTTTTAAACGGCTTGGATGCGAGCCGTCAAATCTTGAAACAGAACAAAAGTATAAAGATTCTTATCTTAAGCATGCACGAGAATCGCGTTTTCATAGAAAAGGCATTGAGCTATGGCATAAGGGGTTACGTGTTAAAGGAATCGGCCGTTACAGATATAGTCAAGGCTATACGGGAGGTTAATTCCGGCAGGTATTTCCTCGACTCCAAGATATCTACATTTGTAATACAGGATTATGCAGATAAGAAAAAGGCGGTGCAGCTTAGGAGCACCTCCACGCTTACCGACCGGGAAAGGGAAATACTACAGCTTATTGCAGAGGGATTGAGCAATAAGGAGATAGCGCAAAAGCTTAAGATCTCGCTAAAGACAGCCCTTGTGCATAGGAACAATATAATGCAAAAGCTTGATATACACAACCAGGCTCAGCTTATAAGATTTGCATTGAAGGAAGGAATATCAACTTTATAACTTGTTGTATTTATTAGTGTTGCGTCGTAGCTGTGTTAAGAGTATAGAAATTTATTTATCCCTTAGTCAACATTTTACCCCAATTTAACAGCCTCTTTATAATTCTCTTACTTAAATACTATAATATATCGTAAGTAGAAAATCTTGCCAAACTAGGTAGTTTAGCTTATTTACATTTTCTTATACTTGTAGTATAGTAGTGGTCCTTCTCCAATTGGGAGAAAAAATATAAAACAGGTTCCGCCCCCTTTGAAAAAAAACATATGGGCGCGGACCACAAAACAGGAGGTGTAGGATGTTAACAAAAAAGCTTGTGGAAAGGAAGAAGATAAGTTTTAGCATTGATGCGCCTTATGCAAGTAAGGTCATGTTAGTAGGTGATTTTAATAATTGGGATAAGGCAAACACCCCTCTTAAGAAAAGTGCCAAGGTCAGCGCTTGGAGGAAAGATTTGACGCTTAAACCGGGCAAATACCAGTATAAATTTTTGGTAGATGGGAATTGGATGATCGACCCGAGCAATTCCAAGAAGTCTGTAAATTCTTTCGGAACAGAAAATTCAATAGTAGAAGTAATATAGTCTGTAAGCTCCGGACTTAAACCTTAGAGAGGGTATAAAATGCGTATTGCACTCTTTGCATGGGAGTCCATGCATTCGATAAGTGTAGGAGGAGTAGCCGTTCACGTTACAGAGCTCGCCTGCGCGCTGGAGAGGAAAGGGCATGAGGTTCATGTCTTTACGCGCGTCGGCGATCATAACCAGCCGTGGTATGAATGCATTCACGGCGTCCACTATCACCGCTGTCCGTTTCAATCCAGCCATGATTTCGTAGAAGAAGTAAACAATATGTGCCGTTCTTTTGTCCATACGTTTTTCGATGTAGAAAACATGGTGGGCCGTTTTGACATTATACATGCTCACGATTGGCTTGCATCAAATGCTATGGTTTGGATAAAAGAAGGAAGAGGGCATAAGTCCGTAATGACCATTCATTCAACGGAATATGGCAGATGCGGTAATAACTTTTTCGGAGGTACTTCCGCAAGGGTGAGAGACCATGAAAGGCATGGAACATACTGCGCGGATAGAATCATTTCAGTGTCAAAAGCGCTGAAAGGCGAAATCATGTGGATGTACAATGTCCCGGATTGGAAAGCCCACGTCGTATATAACGGGATCAATTACAGGAACTACGATGGTTGGATAGACCCCGCCGCAGTCCGAAGGCTGTACGGTATCGGGCCGTTGGACCCGATGGTGCTTTTTGTGGGCAGACTTGTTTATCAGAAAGGGCCGGATTTACTGCTTGACGCCGTACCTTATATTTTAAAATATTATAGTAACGCTAAATTTGTTTTCGCAGGTGACGGCGAAATGCGTTGGGGCGTCGAAGAGCAGGCCCGTTCTATGGGCATAAGCCATGCTACCAGGTTTCTCGGTTATACCAACGGATGGAAGCTGGTTGACTTGTACAAGGCATCTGACGTTGTGTGCGTGCCAAGCAGGAATGAACCGTTCGGTATAATAATACTTGAGGCGTGGAGCGCCGGTAAGCCGGTAGTCGCAAGCCTTAATGGCGGGCCGGCTGAAATTGTCTGGCATGATGTTAACGGGCTAAAAATATATCCGCAGCCTGAGTCTATCGCCTGGGGTATAGGCACCGCATTTGAAGATTTTGAACATGCCCGCTGGATGGGCAAGAACGGCAGGATCGCTGTCGAATCCGCGTTTTCATGGGATGCAATCGCTGACCAAGTTTTGGCTGTTTACCACAGTTAATCAAGTTTTCCGGGAAGGAGAACTTTTCTGGCTAAGATCAAAAGAAGAAAAGTCATTAAACGTGTCTATGAAAGAGGCGAGGAAAGAACTGTTTCTTCTGCCAAGAAGGCAGCTTTTACCAAAGAGAGGGTAGAACCTGTCCAACCGGCGAAAAAAGAATTTGCCGCAGCAGAAAGAAAAGAGCATATTCCTCAGGCAGCTCCGGTAGCGGCTCAGCCCACTGCTAAAGTAGAACCAAGGGTAGAACCAAGACATGAGCCTGTAGGACAGCCTGTCGCTATGCAACAGCAGGTTTATACGCCTCCGCCCAGGCCGGTTGAGCATTATCATCACGCGCCTAAGGTTCCGTTTGTAGATAATTATGAACTCCCTAAAAATTACGGAACAACTGACCTAAGGCTATTGGTGAAGGATCCTTTCTGGTTGCATGCTTATTGGGAAGTAGCCCCTCATTCGCTGGAATCCGCAAAAAGTAGATTTTCAAGAGAAGAGGCGGACGCGTCAAGAATGGTGCTGCGGATGTATGACGTTACGCTGGTTGATTTCAACGGCAGCAATGCTAATCACTATTTTGATCTTGAAGTGGGACCTAATGCCAATAATTGGTACGTTAGCCTCTGGCAGGACGGAGTTTCGTACGTCGGAGAATTGGGGCTTCGCTCTCCTGACGGAAAATTCTGCGCGGTAACAAGGTCAAACCCCGTGGATACTCCTCGCATGGGTTATTCACCGAGAAGCGAAGAAATGTGGATGAAGGTTTTTCCGGATATGCCGTATACCCACCCTTATGTTGTGTCTAAAGTAAAGGTTCCCGGGTTGGATAAGGGTCTTGATAAAAAGACAGCGGCAAAAATAGATTCCTTAAGGAGAAAAAGAAGAGTAATTCACCTTAGCGACGAGGATATAAGACGTTATTATAGTAAATTAAGCCCGTCGTTAAAAGATATAATTGCGGATCGCCTTACCAAGTCGTTGACCCGGCAAGTTAAAAAAGAACATATATATTCAAAGAAAGAACTTTTGGCGCGTTTGGGCGAATACGCGTTTCTTTTAGAAGGCGGAAGTGAAGCAAATAGGGCGAGAATTCTCTCCTGGCTTCCCAAGGAATATCTTGTAAGAAGGGTGATCCTCGGATCTTCACTGGATATAGTTTTGTTAGGCGCAAGCGAGCAGCTTGTTAAAGGCCCGGGCGGCGCAAGCGACTTTGTTGGGGAAAAGATGAAACACCGCAAGTTCTTCTTTGAATTAGATGCGGAATTGATCGTGTACGGCCGCACAGAACCCGACGCAGAAGTATATCTGGGCGATAAGAAAATACACCTGCGCCAGGATGGTACGTTTACTTTAAGGTTCGCGCTTCCCGACGGAAAAATACCGCTGGGATTTACGGCTATTTCAAACGATAAAGAAGAAATCAGAAAGATAAGCACTACCGTGGAGCGGAATACGCGCTACGGAGAGTAAGGAGAAATTTTTATGTATAAGGGTTATTTATGTCTTATGCTTCATGCGCACCTGCCTTTTGTGCGTCACCCGGAAGAAGAATACTTCCTGGAAGAAAACTGGTTATATGAAGCAATTACAGAGACATATGTACCTTTGATACAGATGTTCGAGCGGCTTGTGAAGGACGGAGTGGATTTTCGAATAACAATGTCTCTTACCCCGCCCTTGGCTTCAATGCTTCAGGATCCCTTTCTTCAGTTCCGTTACATAAGACATTTGGAAAAACTTATTGAACTGGCGACAAAAGAGGTGGAAAGAACCGGTTACGATTCGCGCTTTCATGGTATTGCGCTGATGTATCACCGCAGGCTCCTGGAAGCCAAAGAATTATATGTGCATAGATATCACAGGGATCTTGTAAAGGCGTTCAAACTTTTCCAGGATATGGGATATATAGAAATTATTGGCTCCTGCGCGACACACGGATTTTTACCGCTCCTTTCGGTTAACCCTTCAGACGTGAAAGCCCAGATACATATAGGAGTTGACCACTATACGAAAACATTCGGCAGGCCGCCTAAAGGATTCTGGCTGCCCGAGTGCGGTTATTATGCCGGCGTTGATCAGGTTTTGAAGGAAGCCGGAATAAGGTATTTCTTTGTAGATTCACACGGTATTTTAAACGCTGACCCTCTTCCAAGATTCGGAGTTTATGCCCCCATATATTGCCCTTCTGGAGTAGCGGCATTCGGAAGAGATTGGGAGTCATCCAAGCAGGTATGGAGCTCTAAGGAAGGATACCCAGGAGATCCTGATTATAGAGAGTATTATAAGGACATAGGTTATGAGCTTGATTATGATTATGTAAAACCTTATATTCACCCGGCAGGCATACGCGTAAACACCGGCCTTAAATATTGGAGGATAACCGGGAATAGCGAGCACAAAGAACCCTACGTGCCTGATTGGGCGAGGGAAAAGGCGGCGCAGCATGCCGGTAATTTTATGTATAACCGAGAAAAGCAAATAGAGCACCTCTCTTACCACATCGATAGAAAACCTATAATTATTTCACCTTATGACGCGGAATTATTCGGCCATTGGTGGTTTGAAGGCCCGATGTGGATAGAATTCCTTGCGCGCAAAATGTACTACGACCAGAAAACAATAAAACTGATTACCCCTTCGGAATATCTTTATGAATACCCCACAAATCAGATGGCCGTGCCTTCGACTTCAAGCTGGGGCTATAAAGGATACAATGAAGTCTGGATAGAAGGGAGCAACGACTGGCTTTATAGGCACATGCATAAGGCCGGCGAACGAATGAAAGAATTGGCTGATAAGTTTTCTCCTTTTCTGGAAAAAGGCGGCGGAAGCATCTATAAAAGAGCCCTCAATCAGGCTGCGCGTGAACTTGTGTTGGCGCAGTCAAGCGACTGGGCTTTTATTATGAAAACCGGGACCATGGTTCCTTACGCGCACAAAAGGGCAAAAACACATATAGGCAGGTTTACCCGCATATATGAGAGTTTAATGAACCGCACGATCAATCTGGACCGCGCCTGGCTGGCCGAAGTCGAAGACAGGGATAACCTCTTTTATGATATGGATTGCGCGAAATATTACACTTCGAATTTTAAGCCAAAAATAGTTTCGGCCAAAAAACAAAGCAGAGAAAGATCGCGCTTTAACCGTACCAATAATGCAAAATGCCTGACGTCATAGCCAGCTTGCCAAATATATGCGGCAATTACGAAGAAGTCAAAAAGACCACAACCCAAAGAAAAAGCCTATATTCCTCCATATCTAATATCAAGATCAATAAGGTACAGTCAGCGTTCGGCATAGCGCTCCACATGCATCAACCCACAATTCCCGCCTCAAGCGATGACTTGCGCACAGCGGAGTTAATAAGCAATCTTCAGTATATGATGGAGCATATCGGCGTCCACGATAACCATAATGCGCCCATATTTTTACAATGTTATTCTAGGATCTCGGATTTTATAAGGGAGCTTGTGGAAAACGGGGCTAACCCGCGAGTGATGCTTGATTATTCCGGGAACCTCTTGTGGGGTTTGCGTCAGATGGGCGAGGGGGGAGTTTTAAACAACCTTAAGCTTGTAACAAGCGATAAAAAATACTATAGAAATGTAGAATGGCTAGGCACGATGTGGTCTCACGCTGTTGTTTCTTCCACGCCTGTTCCTGATATAAAGCTGCATATAATGGCATGGCAGGAGCACTTTGCTTCTATATTCGGGTATAAGGCCCTTGAGCGCGTAAAAGGATTTTCTCCTCCGGAAATGCACTTGCCCATACATCCGGATGTCTCTTATGAGTATGTAAAGACTTTAAAAGAATGCGGATACGAATGGATCATAGCGCAGGAACACACTATAGAAAATATCGACGGAAGCGGTATACGAAGGCCCCATTTTCCGCATAAACTTGTTGCCAGGAATTCTCTCGGCAAGGTAGAGGAAATAGGTATTCTTATAAAAACCCAAGGCTCCGATACAAAACTCGTTGCGCAGATGCAGCCCTATTACGAAGCGCAATCGAGGCAGAGAGAGGAATACGGCGGTAAGATTATCCCTCCTTTTGTATTGCAGATAAGCGATGGCGAGAACGGCGGGGTTATGATGAATGAATTTCCGCCAAAATATAAAGAAGCCTCCGGTGAGCTTGGGACCGAAGGCGTTGTGTCAATGAATGGTTCCGAGTATCTGGAATTTATTAAAGATTCGGGCCTTAAAGAGAAAGATTTTATACCTGTTCAGCCGGTATCGCAGCATAGAATATGGGAGTGTTTAGATGATTTTTCTCTTCAAGCAGTTGACAGGGCCATAGAAAAGGCAAAGGCGAAATATGGCGGATTTAATCTCGACAAGGGCTCATGGACTAATGATAAAAGCTGGATCAAGGGTTACGAAGATGTGATGGACCCGATAAACAAATTAAGCGTCGAGTTCCATAGGAGATTTGATAATAACCAGCCCGACCCTTCCAGTTCAAGTTATAGAAAGGCACTCCTTTATTTACTTCTTTCCCAGACAAGCTGTTTCCGTTATTGGGGCACTGGCATATGGACGGAATATGCCAAGGAAATTTGCCGCAGGGGTATGGAAGCGCTTCGCAAGAATAAAGTATAAAAAAAAGAATTGACCTCACATTTTTTTTCTGTTATAATCACACCAACAATATAATTAAATCAATTAAAGATCAGAAAGAAAGGGAAAATAATATGGGAGAACTCAGAAAAGATCCTATTTTAGGAAGATGGGTGATCATAGCGACAGAACGCAGCAAACGCCCCGATGCCTTTTCAAAAGAAAAAGAAACCGTTGTAGATGACTTAAGCGTGTGCCCATTCTGCGCAGGAAAAGAAAAAACCACTCCCCCTGAAATATACAGCATTCGTGATCCTAATACGCGGCCCAATGAGCCGGGTTGGAAAGTAAGAGTTGTTCCTAATAAATTTCCTGCGCTCGGCATAGACGGGGGGCTTAAAAAACATGGGTTTGGCTTAAATGATATGATGAATAATTTCGGCGCCCACGAGGTGATTATCGAGGGTCCAGACCATAAAAGAGAAATGAAAGACCAGTCGATAGACGAGATCTCTACCGTCATCACCGTTCTCCAAAATAGGGTCGAGGATTTGCACCGCGATGAACGATTGCGTTATATACTTGTTTTTAAGAATAAGGGAAGAGGCGCCGGAGCATCATTAGCGCATCCGCATCATCAATTAATAGCGCTTCCTATCACGCCAAAAAGAGTAAGAGAAGAGCTCCAGGGTTCGGAATTTTACTTCAAGCTGAAAGAGAGATGCGTGTTTTGCGATATAATGGAGCAGGAAAAAGCTTACGGCGAAAGAATTGTTTATGAGAATGACGGATTTTTCGCATACTGTCCGTACGCTTCGCGTTTTCCGTTTGAAATTTGGGTTCTCCCCAAAGACCATTCTATAGATTTTTACGGGCCAAAAGTCAGAGAGAAGAACAAGTCCCTTGCAGATATGATGAAAGTCATTCTTACCAAGATGGATAAGATCCTTAAAGATCCCGACTATAATTACGTTATTCATGCCGCGCCTAACCGGTTTCCGCGCGGCGGATATTGGCAGACGATAGAACAAGATTTTCACTGGCACATAGAACTTTTCCCGTTTCTTACAAAAGTCGCAGGTTTTGAATGGGGAAGCGGTTTCTTTATAAATCCCGTTGCCCCGGAGATGGCGGCTAAATTCCTGAGAGAGGAAAAGGTGGCATAATGGAAAAACTAAAGATCGTATTAGTATCTTCGGAGGTGGCGCCATTCGCGAAAACAGGAGGCCTCGCGGATGTGGCAGGAAGCTTGCCCTTGGCGCTTAAGGGGCTTGGTTGCGATATAAAAGTTTTTTTACCTTATTACCGCCAGGCAAAAAAGCAGGATTTTGGGATAAAGCTCTTTAAGAAGAATATTATAACAAAGGTAGGCAGCGAAGATATCAATTTTTCATTATATCACTGTGAGAAGGAAAATGTAGATTTCTATTTTATAGAAAAAGACGATTATTACGACAGGGATTTTCTTTATGGGACTTCTACCAGTGACTATCCTGACAACGCTATGCGGTTCGCGTTTTTCGCAAGCGCAGTTTTGAGCAGCATAGTGGCCATGAACTTTAAGCCCGATGTTATACATTGTAATGATTGGCAAACAGCTTTGATACCGTTCGATCTTCGAAACAGATTGCAAAATGTAAAGGTTTTTAAAAACACGCATACGCTTTTTACGATACATAACCTGGCATACCAAGGCCTGTTCGCTAGGGACGTAGCCTACCAACTGGGTATCGGAGACGAATTTTTTACTCCGGATACGCTGGAATTTTACGGAAAATTAAGCTTTATGAAATCTGGTATATTATATTCCGATGCCGTAAGCACGGTCAGCAGGGGCTATTCGCACGAGATACTTACGCCTGAATTCGGATGCGGGTTAGACGGGCTTTTGAATATACGCAGGAACGACCTCTACGGGATAGTGAACGGGGTAAACTATTCGGATTGGGATCCCAAGATAGATAAAAATATCAAAGCCAATTACGACGAAACCAATTTGGGAGACAAGGCCAAATGCAAAAAAGACCTGCTTTCGCTCGCGAAACTTAAATCTTCGCTTGAGGCGCCGCTATTAGGCGTTATAACAAGACTGGCCGAACAAAAAGGCATAGATATTATTGCGGATAGCATCGAGGAGATAATAGGGTTTGGATGCAATTTGGTGATCCTGGGCATGGGGGATGAAAAGTATCACAACCTATTGACCGAATTATCGAAAAAATATCCTAAAAATATAGCCGTGAAAATAGGATTTGATAATGTCTTGGCGCATAAGATAGAAGCTGGCTGCGACATGTTCCTTATGCCTTCCAGATTTGAGCCGTGCGGCCTTAACCAGATGTATAGCTTAAAATACGGGACTATACCGATAGTGAGAGCGGTCGGCGGCCTTGACGACACGATAACGGATTATACTCAAAATAAAAGGGAAGGAAACGGCTTTAAGTTCAATCAAGCCAATAAAGATGATTTTATGAATGCCTTCAAAAGGGCGCTTTCTACATATAAGAATAAAAAGGAATGGGAAAAATTGGTCCTGAAGGTTATGGGGCTTGATTTTTCTTGGGAACAATCCGCCAAAGAATATACAAGGGTCTATAAGACCATAATGAAGGTGGAAAAAGTAGAAAGCTGCTGCATCTCCTAAAATTCTAGCCAACTTTCGTAACCGCTTTTTTTGGATTTACTCTCGAGGCAGGAAGCCAAATCGTAAAATCGGGTGGGGGGAACCCTTTTTACGCTAATCAGAAACACCCAATCATAAAAAAACTACTTTATTAAATTCTCTATGCTTTTTATATTTTTCGTCATAGGATCGGATTTAGTTACAAAGGCTACTCCGATTCCGCAAGTGCCGTCGCCGTTATCTTCCATTCTTACGACCCTTCCAAGGATTTTGTTCTTTAAGATCAATACCCTGTCTTCTATTTCCTTGCAGATATCGGCTGTTTTATAATCAACCTCTATGACTAACAGATTAGTTATATCCGGCCTTTTATTGATCTTACTGGTAAAGAATATACCCGACGCGCTTAAGTTTTTTGAGATCGCGTTCATTAGAGTCAAAGAAGCGCTCTTATCATTAACCTCTTTCACTACGCGGTATCTCAGCGGCTTATCATAACTGAACCTTAAAAACTCTCTTCTTTCCTGGTTATTGTCTTTATCAACCATTTTGCCTTTTCTCCTTGCCAAGCATCCATTTGACTGGCTAATATTATACCATAAAACTCTTGTTTTCCAAAGCTTTTTTTAACATTTGTTATTGCAAGGCAAAAATGTCCTGTTTCTAGCAAAGCAAGAATGTCCGGTTTTCATGTTTCAATTAGTAGTAGTTCTTTTTCTTTT
>PEWV01000003.1 GCA_002780005.1 Candidatus Aquitaenariimonas noxiae
TAAATACCCTAAAACAACGAATACCCATAACCATAAACTTATACCTGAAACATTTTTCGTTTTCAGGATAGCTATTATCTGGGGAATAAAGCAAAAAGTGAAAAGCAATGTACTGATTACACCTAAAACACGCATCCTGCACTCCTTTTAATTATCATACATTTTTGGGAACGGTCCTTTTGGTATTACCATATTCATTATGGGTTGGCATTTTCTGTACCGTCTCCATTTACTCTTAATTTCTCTTTTTATACAAAAAATACTAGAGAGAGAAATAGTAATTTTTGATCTTCGTGGCCATTGACTGACGCCGTTGTTCCAAAAAGCCATCAAAGCCCTTAATATCCATTGAGGAAATCCCCTCAGGGATACAATGCATCTCAAGATTATCTTTTAGAGAGACTGCATCGTTTATCCCACCATATTTTAGCTTTCCACCATTACATTGTTTTTGAATATGCTCAAAATAATCACACGGCGCCTTATCTCCGATCTTAACATTAATCTCGGATTGCATATAAACATAGTTAGCAATCTGATTGTACCGGCCTTTGGTAAGACCATTCTTCTTTAAGTAGCTCTTTGGAAAGATGTGGTGTATATCACCCCGCTGCGTGACCAGATCTCTAACCGTTATATCGGTTGAGAGAAAACCTTTGTCATTATCTTTCACCTGAGCAGCTAAGAAAACATTGAAATAGGGGCTGCTGGAAACCGAAGAATCCAAATGCTGAACGAGAGAAACATTCCAAAAAGCATCCGATAGATCTGCCTTCTCGACGTCATCTAGGTATTCGCCAAAATTCTTTGTTGAAATATTTTTTATGTCAAAATCAAATGCAGACTCAGGTGAAGACGAATATCTCCCCGTCAAGATTGAAAAAATAAACCATCTACGAACATATTTTTCAATATCCGCTGAATTATAATTAAGAGATCTCAATTTCAAATAAACTATATAGGCAAAATTCAGAGCATTCTGGGAACGAAGAAGGTCGGGCGAAATAAATCCGGCAGATCTGACGATCATCAGGAATCGCTTAAAATTGGTCTCATTGATAAAATTAAAGATCCCCTTTTCAAGGGAAGCAAAAGATTGTCTTTCTATCTCTTCTTCATAGGTTCTGGTTTCAAAATTTCTTCCTGAAAGCAAGCTAACCAAATCAGACATCTTCCCTCTATTAAACTCAGTCGCGAAAGCCACCCGCAAAAGATCTGTATAATCAGGGTCGTACAAATCATCATTCTCTTGCTTGAGCCAAGACATTCTCTGGAAATAGTCTGTGCTGGAAAAATCTTTATCGACTTCTACAATTTGCGAATGAAACTCAGGCGCAATAGCCATATGGCAGAAATAGTCAATGGACTTTCTAATAATTGAGCCGTTATATTTCTCATTCGCCGCAATCTTAGACATAACAAAATCGGCCTGGCTTAAAACCACGCCCTGTGAGTTAATGCGAATAAAAATCTCAGTGACAATCTCAATATCCAGATCATGTTCAAGCTCTATCACCCCAAGTTGCTTCTTTGTTATCTGTCTTAAAGCTTCCAATTTTTTATAGAAGTCATTGCGATCAACGGTCGGATTTTTACCGCAATATTCTTCAACCAATTCAAGAATGTTGATGTCTCCGGAGATGATCTTCGAAATGTCGGACAGCCAACTTGAATCTCTTTCGATAGCCGGATTCAAAACCTCGAATTTCTCCTCTTTAGGATTAAAGGAAATCGTAATTTTGACCTGTTTGTATTCTTTATTGACCACTGGCTCACCAAGAATAGCCGCCTTAAGCGCAATAACGCGCTGTTGACCATCAATCAAGATCTTCCTCCCCGAAGAGGTAGTACCATCTTTCAGCTTCACATTTGGATTGCGCCAAACAATCAAATAGCCTATAGGGTAGCCCTGATAAAGTGAATCCATCAAATCCCTAACCTTTGAGGCATCCCAAACAAAAGGCCTTTGAATCTCAGGAATGGCAATTTCGCCTGATTTAACCCAAGATAAAACTGTTTCGGTTAAATGCTGATTAACGGAGTACTTTTGCGTAGACATTGAATACCTCCTCTAAATTAAAGTTACTATTTACAGACGCTGTCCAAATCGTTCGTAATTCAAGGGGACGGTTTCCTGATTGCTTTTAGGTCACTGTCCCGATTAGAATGGACAACGTCTCCAAACTTTCCTTGATACGTTTCCAGCTGCACCCATTGATAGCACGATCATCAATATAGACATGTGCAACAAACTTTTTCATTTCCAGATGATGGAACGGAAAGCCATGCTTCTTAAGCCATTTCATTGTCATCAATTTGCTTGCATAATTACGGCAGGTATAAAATACAATGGTATGCCCTTCTTTGTATAATCGTTTTACTGCCTTTAGGGCCCCCTTTATTGGCTTTGCCTTAAGAATCTCATCCGGCTTCCTACTTACGCGTCTAAAATCAACACCTGAAGAATCAGCTATTGTTCCATCAATGTCAATAGCTATGGTTAGTTTTTTACCTAGAGAAAATCCATTAAGTTCTTTTAATTTTCGCATATTAATTTCCAGACGCCCCACTTTGGCACATCCTGCACTAGCTAGGGTGCGCCTAACCAGGACGTCTGCCGATTACTTACTTCCCCGGTGCACAATTTTTGCCAATTCTACCAATTCGTTTGTTATTGTGCCATGATGGTGATATTCTGATTTAACAATACCCACGCCAGGGCAGTACCATTCTGTGTTGGTATCCGGACACGTATCGTAGATGATCTTAAAACAACTCTTAAATGTACCGGCGGGCACGGTAACATTCTCCATTCTCTCTACATAATAGCAATACATATTGTCATTTCTTTTAGGCATTGCTGGATCCTGTCCCCATTTTAACCCAACCCTGAGAGGAAAGCCATACAGCAATCCATCTTCTTTGGACGAAACCTTTTCCGTGCGGTCCCAGCGGGTTTTTCCGATTTTGACTTTCTCATTAATATAATCATTGTGAATCTCTGAAATCTCGATACGGCTATTTGCAGGTACAAACGGCAATGCAAAATCATGCGCAAGACCTTGATCTTCAATCTCATGGTGATATACCAAAATATCACCCTCTCTTATAGAGACATCGTCCACGATTCGAGCTACGCCAGTAGTCAAATGAAAAAAGAAGAATACTGATACAAATACCAGAGTTAACCGAAGCATTTTCATTTCTTGTTCTCCTTTGATTTGATATTCATAAGCACTACATTATTTACGAATTTTTATGCTTTTTCTGATCATTTGCCAAATCCAATTCTTTATTTCATGCCATAATGACCGCGTTTTCTTAAGAACAATGCGTTGGTAGGTATCGTGGGAAAGCTTGTCAAAGAAATCCTTCACTTTGGGATATTCATCCTTCGGAATCTCGATCCTCTTCAATCGCATGATTTCATTAATTATGATCTCATCTTTTCGTCTTTCGAACTTCCTTTTGATGCTAAAAAGGCCCATATCCTTTTCGATATTATCCGGCATTGATAGCACTGTAAATCCATCCGGAATCCGGTATTTTGTTGTCGTAACTTCGCAAGAATTGATAGGGAAGAATATAGGGTTTTCTCTCTTCTCTTTGAGAAGTTCGATTTGACGCTTGTATCCAGAAACTTCGAGAATAATCAATCCATCACTTACAAGGTATGCATCTCGTTGCTTAATTTTGATATGAGATGTTGCTCGACCATATCGCTTGTCCAGGTTGTCCATCCGTCTTTCAAGGACCTCGCCACCATTTGATACCATAGAATCGAAAGTCTTGAACATCTCATCTTTTTCACTCTCATCGAGACCCTTGAGACTTGCTCGCACTGAAACAGAAGTATCAAGGTCCCACTCGGCGCTTATTTCTCTGAGCGCGGATCCATCGGGATTGATGATTACAGCAACCTCACGTTTCATTGTATTTCTCTCTTCTGGAAAAATAGGAAGCCTCCCAAATCGACCTCCATCCTTTGCAATAATAAAAGTGTAGGCATGTTGATAATTGATCGGATATTCACCGATGTCAAATCCCTTAAGAAGAGGATCAGCATAGAATTCTTCGTTATTCTCGCTATGAACCAAAACCAAGACATGGTTAAAGAGGGTGGGTATCGGAAGGTCATATTGTGGATCCGAAATAGAAAATTCCTCCTGAAATAGCGCTAGATCGGATTCTACTCCCACCACTTTAAGCATTGCCTTAAGAAGAAGGGAAAGGTCTTTACAATCACCGTATTTATTCTTGAAAACTTCATCAGTTGGGTGCGGCTCAAGCGAATAAGAACCAAATGACATCGATACATATCTAAAATTATCCTGGATATACTCTAGAATTGCCCTTGCCTTGTCCTTAATCGTGGCTTTATCCCCTGCAGCCTTTCGTGCAGCTGCCTCAATCTCTGGTGTTACGTGAAGGTTCTTTTCGATTAATACATAGTACCAACTAGCAACGTCATTCCAACTGCGGAGCGAGGAGAATTCGATACCTTCACGGAAAATATCCGGCGTTGGAGGCGGGGCATAAGATTCCTCTTTACGATCATCATACACGTCTTGTATTTCCCACGCATATGTTATCGTAGAATCGTCTTCGGTTATTGTAGGCTTATGATTCACGTTAAATTCTTTATACTGAATATTGAATTTCTTGGGAAATGAAATCTTGAAGCGAAGCAGTTTTGTTGGAACATTAGTGAGTAAAAATGATCCTTTCCAGAAAGTGTTCTCGACTTGCGGCTTTTTCGAATAGATCGTAGTTTTGCATTCAATGACCGACCCTGCATTTACTTCAGGCATAGTGAGGATCTTTACCATGGCATCTGAATATTCTGGATATGTGGGACAGAGATACATATCCTGGATGTTCGAGTATGTATGACGTTTCCCGTCTGGTGTGATAGTGTATGCGGTGAACTCCGCTACTTCTTGTCTCCCGCGCTCGTAAGGAATAGGGATCTCTCCCATATAGCGACTCTCTTCCTTTAGGATCTTGAGTCGCTTGTAATCCTCTTCCACACAGGACCAGTCTTCGTTAACTTTTATTGTTTCGCTGTATTCTTCGAAAAGGCTTGCCTTATCACGATGCGTTTCTTCGAACGAGGGCGGAATGGTTTCTGCGACAAGGCTATCGTAGGTAAAGAATAAACTAATTATAAAACAAATAATCAATCTTGGTTGAGGCATCATTATCTTCGCTGTTCCAAATTATAGTAAATCAGGTTTTTCTTTTAAATATATTTCTATACCCTTTTTTAGAAACACGTGCAGTAATTTTATTCTGTCTTTTTTACTTTTGTCCTTGAGTAACTTTCCTAAATTATTAATCATTCCTTTGTTTAGGACGATATTGTGCAACACTTCTTCATGACATTCGTAACATAGCTCTGCTGCTTCCGATGAATTATTGATTTGAAATACATTTTTTACTTCTTGTTTTGTAAAATATTGCGCTAAACGAACTGGAAACAAGTGATGAGAGCTAAAATAATTCATTCCCTCTCCTGTCCCATATTTATTACCCGGGTTTTTCTCTATTAATATTATCCCACACATCTGGCATTTCTTCATATTAAGTATCGAATCCTTCTTTGCAAGATTGGCATATTATGTGGTAATACTTGTTATGTTCATTCTCGCATATTATATCTTTGGGAGCAAGTAAGTTTATAGTATTGCACTTTGGGCAATGGACATAATTTTTGCTTACAATTGCCCCGTGCCTTTGCTGATTAAAGTATTGTTTTGCTGTTTCGTCCATAACGTTATAAGCCCAAAAATCTTAGGGTGGCACCCTGGGAAACATCCCTGATTTCTATAGCTGAAATACAAGAACCGTGCCTATTTTTGTATATAAACTATAGTACCTCTTTTTACTGCATCGAACAAATCAGTAACGTCTTTGTTTCTCATCCGTATGCATCCATGAGAAACCGGTTTGCCAATCAATCCCTCTTGAGGAGTGCCATGAATATAGATGCACCTCCGAAACGAATCGATACTAACACCTTTGTTGACGCCTTTCTCGAGACCTTTTAAACGTAGAATACGCGTTGTTATCAAGTCACCGCTACTATTACAATTCTTCGCAATTTTCCCGGTATTTCTACGTCGTCTAAAAATCGCTCCAGAAACAGCATTTCTTCCGATCTTACCGGCTATCCTATACAATCCTAAAGGAGTCTTATTGCTCCCCTCTTGATTACCAATGCCATATTTGGAAGAAGAAATATAGTACGATTTTAAAACCTTACCTTTTTTATACAAAAATAATTTCTGCTGAGAGATCGAAACCCGGGCATATGCATCTTTCGTAATTAAAGATATTTTTTTATTGCATTCCACTTTTTCCTTTTCTCCATTAAAGACATGGGATAAGCAGAGCTACTACTTGGTAAACACATAACATCGGCAGAAGCACGAACATTTTTTACATAATATTTCCATGCTTCTTTTCCATTGCAGAATATTGCTTTAATATTAGGGAATTTCTTGAATAAATCGTTAAACTTATTCACTTTGGCATTTCTTATTGTATTATCCTCAGAACCCCTCCTGTCGCATGAAGCAAGAACATCCCATAGTCCAATGCCATTTTGAAGTAAGATTTCTATTTTTTTATTATATGACATACGAATCAAATCTTTTTTCAGGACATAGGAAATAATTCGCCAAAACTGATTGTGAGTGTTTGCGTAGTACTGACGTTCTTTCAGAGAAATAGCGCTTGGAAATGAGCCCAAAATCAATAATACTGTATTTTTATTTATCTTTTTCGTGAGTTTTTTCATTCTATTTGTATGTTTTGTAGACACGAGTATACAGGTTCCCAGGGACAAGTCCCGTAACAATCCTTCAAATCCTATTTCTGCAAATGGGACGTGTTCCTATTTTTTTTAAATCACTTTTACCTTGAGTTGTTGTTTGCCATAGCGCCATTGTCTTGCCTGTGCCCGGGTATCCTCGTAATACTCTAATAGGCGCATCCGATTTAATAAAAGTGATTTGTTCGTCGGTCCATGGCATATGAAAAAGTGCATTATCTTCTTTTTGTATCGCTTGATAGATGTCTTTCGGCTCTAGCAGCTGATAAATATCCTTATCTCCGCCAACAAGAGGTGCATGATCATCATGATGGCGTATTTTGCGGACATATATGCTTTCTTTAGAGCCATTTAGATGTTTTACGGGGTCTGCTCCTATTGGCGCCCACCAGAGATAATACTGATTTCCACCAGCGCCTCCCAGCGGAGAACGCCGCCATCCTCTATTTTCCTGCCCTCTGCATCCTTTTACCCTTGTCGTTCTACCGCTTGATGACAGCTGTTGAAGAACCAGGGTCAACTTTTGGCCGATATTATCTGTCTTATGTTTGCTACTTTCTTCAATAAATTCGTCATGAACCATCAAAGGAAACGGGAGTTCTTTCTTTAATTTGCCGTCACTCCTAAGCTCATCTTTTTCACATATCATATAATGCTCTGCTCCACCGTTTTATTATCATTATTCTTTATTTGATACTCGAATTTTGCGGCTTTACTTTTTATGCCAGACTCTTCTAAAATCTCATTCATTTTCCTCTCATCCGGATAAAAATCCGGCCCTGCGCATCTATTATCATATTTCCTATAAGTTTTGACCAAACCGCCTGCGTCAATTTTATATTTGGCCGCATACTGCTTTATGTTCTTCTTTGCCATACGCCTTCCACTCTATTAAAATCCACTTCCGCTCATTCCTTTTTTATCTTCTTAACTCGATATTCTTTATTTATATGTGGCACTATAATTCCATTCTCTTCCGGTTCGTTTCGAAATCCCAGATAATGTATTAGAAACTTGTCGGCATTCGGAAAGCCGTCTATAATTTCCATAATTTCCAGACGTCCTACTTTGGTACATCCTGCACTGGCTAGGGTGCATCTAACCAGGACGTCTGCCGATTCATATTTGCTCCATCCGCCTTTGGCTTTATTTCATTAACTTTAAATTCTTCCACATGCTTAATTTTTATAGCCTTTCCTATAGGAGAGCTGATTCGCCGCATCTTTTCATTTAGGTAAGAGCAAATGCCATAGTAGCCTTTTTTATATTCGAGAAGCGATACTATCTTTACAAGCCCGATTAAATTGATAATCAAAAACAAAGATACAACCCATGCCCCTTTTTTCTTAAATATTTCAAACATTTTAGCTCTCCTTTTCCCAATAAACCGTTCTATTAATCTCCTAAAGACACAAAAACCCTCACCAGCATATTTCAGCCAGTGAAGGTTTTACTTTTTTACCGTCCAGGTTCCCCCTTCAACACAGGACAAAAACTCGCGAAGCAAGCCATGCTATTCATTGAACCCAATCTCTGCTATTGCTAGAATAATCTAGCAAGGAATATTTTTATCGGCCTCTAGCGATATAACCTCGCAATCCTCCTTTCCGTCCAACATCGTTTCATGCCGTATATGTCATAAAAAAACCTTCACCGGCCACAATTATGGCTAGTGAAGGTTTTACTTTTTTAAAGTCCAGGTTCCCCCTTGAAACACAGGACTGACACTTACTCGAAATACGCGATTCATTAAACCAAACCACCAGGTGCGAAAAACATTTACAATATTTAATCGGCTTAAGCTTCAAGCCGTATATGTCCTATAAACACAAAAACCTTCGTAGCCAAACTGCACTATCGAAGGTTTTACTTTTTTAACGTCCGGGATTTACCCCTTCAAACATCGGGACGACTCTTGGTTGTGAAATTAAGTATATCACGAACCAGGGCTTTGTCAAGCGTTTTTGGCCAACAGATTGTAAAAACATCTTGCATAATACATCTTTTAGTGGTATTATTAAGTGGTCTAATACGTAAACGTTACGCACCATAATGGAGGACGTGATGAAAAAATTATGCGGTATATACGCCAGAGTATCTACGGAAAGACAAGCTGAAATTAAAGATGGTTCTTTAGATACGCAAATAAGCAGGCTTAAAAATTACATCACCTATCGGAATACCCATGTCAAAGATGATGAGAAATGGGTAGTATCCGATATATATCGGGAAGAAGGGCGATCGGGTAAAGATACCCATAGGCCAGAATTACAAAGACTTCTTTCAGATGTAGCAAGCGGAAAGATCAATACTGTAATTTGCACAAAGCTTGATAGAATAACACGCTCAATAATCGATTTTGATAATCTCACCAAGACATTCAAGAAATACCACATTGAATTTATATCCCTGGAAGAGAATTTTGATACTACTACTCCCATCGGCGAAGCCATGTTAGAAATATCTCTCGTTTTTGCAAAGCTTGAACGCCAAACAACGTCAAAAAGAACAAAAGATAAAATGCAATGGCGAGCTGAACAGGGTTTATGGAATGGCGGCCAGATATTAGGTTATGATCTTGTCGATAAAAAATTAATTGTAAATCATAAAGAAGCACAGACTGTAAAATTAATGTTTGAAAAATATATCGAGCTAGGGTCTGTATTACAAGTCGTAGAATGGCTTAATAAGCACGGATACAGGACAAAGGAATATGTTTCTAGGAGAAAAGGCATTAAGAGGGGTGGCAATAGATTCTTTAACGCTTATGTTTCCCAAAAACTTACAAGCAGGGTATATATAGGAGAGGTTACGCACAATGATAATATGCATAAAGGGCAGCATAAGCCGATAATTGATAAAAAACTATGGAATGAGGCTAACAGGCTCCTTAAACTTCATGCTCCTTTACGAAAGAACCCCAAGAGAGAAACTAAGTATATTTTTGTTTTGCAGGGGCTTGTTAAGTGCGGAAAATGCGGTAATTATATGACTTCTAAATATAGCACCGGCAGAAATGGCTTACATCCTTATTATCAATGTACGCGAAATGCCCACGGCGGTAAGGATGCTTGCGATATGAAATACGTCCCAGCTGCGGAATTTGAAAAGGCTATCTTAGAAAAAATAAAGGATATGTGTGAGGATAAGAAGCGTTTGCAAGAAATAGTCAAAAAGGCAAACAGATCTACAGAATCCGCCTTACGGAGCCTTAAACAAGATAGAAAAATTCAAGAAAACAAGCTTAAACCCATAGCAAATTCAATAAAACATATCCTTGATGCGCTATCTAAAGGCATTAAGAATAAGTCTGTCTCGGAAAAATTAAGCGAGTTAGAGCTTCAGAAGGATCAAATTGAGAAGGATATCCAAAATATAGATTTCGAGATGAGCCGGGTTAAACAGCAGATCTTAAATGCTAAGGTTATGCACGAATCGCTTACTAGATTTCGTCAAATCTATGAAACTGCCACTCCGTTAAAATTAAAGGAGCTTTTACCGAGTTTTGTCGAAAAAATCACCTGGAAGCCTACCCAAATAGAAATTGCCCTCTTCGACCAAGAGGTACAAAGAGGGCAATTAGAAAATGGCAACGTAACCACCAAAGGTGGTGGTGCGTTACCGCTTGTTAAGTGGCTCCGGCTGTCGGACGAAGTTCGATCCTATTTCAAAGGTTCCTTTGAAATAAAACCCTAAAAAGAGCTATCAACG
>PEWV01000047.1 GCA_002780005.1 Candidatus Aquitaenariimonas noxiae
TGATTTTGGCTGCGGCAAGGGAAGGATAATAATCTTCGCTGCTACCAAAAAAATAAAAAAGGCCGTAGGTATTGAATACGACAAGGCCTTGGCGGATATAGCCAAAAACAATATAGCCTCTTTAAAATTAAGAGGTAGCAATATAGAAGTAATTCATAGCGACGCCGCCACTTTTGACCCGAAAGAAGGAACCGTATTTTTTATGAATAATCCTTTTGGATGGAAAACCCTGCTAAGTGTTCTTGATAATATTGCGAAAAGTATCAGGGCTAATCCTAGGAATGTAAGAATAGTTTATCGTAGTAGATTGTATAGCGTTTTTTTAGAAACAATAGATTGGCTTGAAGCTGAAGGGAGAATCGAAGGAACCGAATTTTGCGTATGGCATAATAAACGCTTCTAATATAAAAAGGTGCATGGATGAATCTAAGAGTATATTTTATAGTAAGCACTACCTGGGGCTCTACCAGCATGAGCGGCCATCAAATTAGTCAGCAGCTGGTAAAAAACAATATTCAGGCCTCTGTAGTCAACATTAAGGAATATGGATACGAAAGATTAAAGGAAATAAAAGAAAGTATAGTAATATTTATTAAATTTATAGATAGCACTGCATTAGGTATTTTTAGAGAAAAAAACAATATAATTATTTGGCATGTGGTGGACGAGATGTGTTTTAATGCAGATATGAGGATGTCAAAAATTGTTGATGGTGTCATTGTTCCTAATAAACATACCGAGATGGAATATAAAGAAAAATTCAAAAATACACAATTTAGAGCCATATATGAACACGGAGATCCGAGATGGCAATTTAATGATGCAAAAGAGTATAAATTGGTTTATTTAGGGTCTAAATTTTCAAAAAATATTACAAACGCATATCTATCAATTAAAGACTTGAATCTAGAGTTTATTAATGCCAAAATCGACGGGGAACAGTACGATTTATTTAAAATAGCCCTAAATTATAACTGCCATTTTTCTGTAAGAAAAGAAGATTCGATAACTTTTAAGTACAAACCTTGTACAAAAATAGCCAGTGCCGCCGCAACTAATTCTAACATAATTTTGAGTAAGGATTACTCTAATATTGAGCTTTTGGATGCCTCATATCCTTACTATACAACCAGCAATTTGCGATCTGTTAAGGAAACGGTAGCGTATTCAAAAGAGACCTATGGAACTAGTGTGTGGAACAAAGGATTGGAGATGATGGCAGAGGTTAGGGAAAAAGACCTCGGTCGAAGTAGCCGCAAAAAACTATATAGAATTTTTTAAACGGTTTTCACCAATTCGTTATTCGTTAAAGGATAGAAAATCTATGAACATATGCTTTGTCCTTTCAGAATTTATTACGAAAGAGAGTTTTGTCGGGGGGGTAGCCAAGACTTTTTATCGGTTTGCTAAACATCTGGCCTTATGCGGGCACGAGGTTCATGTTATTATGCACGCCGGCTGCACCGAAGATATAAAAGATGAAGGTATGTTCATACATAAGCTCAGTTTAAAAACGCCGCTTTGGGTTAATGCCATAAATAAGCTGACATTCGGAAAGGTGAGAGGCTCAATATACTGGTTACTTTTTAGCTGGGAAGCCTCTAAGTTAGTGAAGCGTTTAGATAAAGAAAAGAAAATCGATATCATTCACTCGTGTAATTACCATTATACAGGATTGTTTTCGCTTATTTTAACCAAGATTCCCCACATAGTGCAGGCCGTTTCGTTCAGGCCTGCCTGGAACAACGCTATTGGCATGCGCAAAACAAGCGAAATAAAAATGATGGAGTTTGTCGAATCGTTATATCTTCGAGCGAGCCGTAATGTTTGCGCGTCAAGTAAATGTATGCGAGATATGCTTTTTAAATGGTTAAGGTTGAAAAATGTTAAATTTATACCGTATACTTTTTATACAGAGGTAGAATTATTGGACTATTCTCTTTATAAAAGTAAAATCGAAGGTAAAACCTATCTTTTATTTTTCGGGCAAAATAAACTCCATAAGGGAATCCATGTTTTAGCCCAGGCCCTGCCGAAAGTTTTTAAAGAATTTCCAAATATTTATGTGGTTTTTGTAGGCGACGATGAAAGCACGACCTTAGGCCCCTCTATGCATGAATATATAAGAGCGCAGAATAGGCCCTTTGCTGATAGGTTGGTTTTCACAGGCGCCTGCCCAGCCGCTCAGCTTTATCCCATCATTCAAAATGCCAAGATAGTTGTTCTACCATCATTAGTCGACAGCCTCCCTAACGCATTATTAGATTCTATAGGCCAGGGTAAGCCTGTTATAGGAACGATAGGGTGCAGTTTTGACGAGGTCATAGAAGACGGCGTGAACGGTTTTCTTGTGCCAATGGGCGACGTGGAAGCGCTTGGAAAAAAGATTTGTGAAGCATTATCCAGGACTGATCTAGAGAAGATAGGAATGGCGGCAAAGGAGAAGATGAAGGAATTTGCTCCTGAAAAAACTGTAGCGGCTCTTGTTAATTATTATAAAGAAGTAATACAGAAAAAGGTATGAGTAAATGAATAGCATAGTTGTTAGCGCTATAATTCCCACATTCAATCGAAAGAAATATTTAAAAAAAGCATTGGACGCGCTCTTGGCCCAGACCTATCCGCATAATAAATATGGGATCGTGGTGGTAGATGATTATTCAACGGATGGGACGAAAGAATTAGTCGAGGATATAGCTAAGAAGTCCGACGTTAAAATATACTATTATGTTAACGATAAAGCTAAAGGACAAGCAATGGTCCGCAACATAGCTTTTCAAAAAGCATACGGTGAATTTGTGGCTTCAACGGATGATGACATGACAGTAAAAGAGGATTGGATAGAAAAGGGTTTATCGCATTTTACAAGTTCGGATATATTGGCGGTCGAGGGACACACCGTATCGGAAGATACAAAGAACTTGCCTTTCTATCATAATATGTCAATGGCAGGCGGGACATACGGCACCGGAAACATTTTTTATAGGAAGTCAATTCTTGACAAAACAGGTGGGCTCGACGAGAAGTTGAATTACTGGCATAATTACGGCAGCCATTATGAACTGGGCATAAGAATTCTTGAAGGCGAAGGTAAGATCGTTTATGGAAGCGACGTAGTTGCTTACCACCCTTCTTTTAAAATGAAGGCGTGGAGTGTGGTAAAAAATGCATTGAAATCAGGCGCCATACCGTATCTCTATAAGAAGCATGGCGCAAAAATAACTTCATATTTAGGTTTTCGAATTCACCGTATTTTAATAAGCCTCCTTCTTTTATTCTTTGTATTTTCTATTCTTTCCTTGAATTATCTGTCGATGATAGCCACATTATTCAGCATTATTTTTATCTTTGTTGTTACCGTACCAGGCTTTGTTAAATCAGGGATTAGGACACAGCTTAAGACTTTAATAATTTACAGCATATCGCATTTTCTTGCCACTTTAGCCTTTTTGCACAGTTGCGCTCGTCATAAAATTTTTCCGAATATAAAAATGTTAAGATTGTAAGTATGACCTTAATACAATTATGAAAATAACCTTTTCTTATGCAGGAAAAATAGGGGGCGTAGGACAGGGGTACATAACCGGCAATACGGTCGCAGCTCCGATAGGCGCAAAATCACTTTATCAACTTTTTGCTTATGATTTTGACCCGGCTTTGGGGAATAATGCCGAGGAAGCTATAAAAATAGCGACATTAGACGAGTTTAAAGTAGCGCACGGAATTTTGGCGAGACTTCTTAATAAGGCTGGTCTTACATATTATATTTCGAGTTCGCTTTTTGATAAAAAAGTTTCAAAAAAAGTTAAGCCGTGCGATATCTTTCATGCCTTTGCTTCTCAGAGCTTAAGATCTATGATCGCTGCTAAGAGGGTAGGGGCAAAAATTATTGCAGACAACCCAAATACGCACCCTTTGAATATAAAGAATATCTTAAATGAAGAGTATAAGATTTGGAATGTCCCATTCTGCGCATACAATAAAATAGCGCTCAACAGAAGACTTAAAGCCCTAGATGTAGCAGATAGGGTGCTTGTGCTGTCTAAAACATCATATGATAGCTTTATAAATAATGGTTATCCAAAAGAAAAGTTAAGAATAGTCGTCTACGGAGTCGATAAGGATCTTTTTAGGCCAAGGTCTAAAAATGACGAGGTATTTCGCGTTCTTTTTATAGGCCAGATCTGCCTAAGGAAAGGATTTCAATATTTACTTGAGGCATGGAAATCGATGAAATTGAAAAATGCCGAACTAGTTTTAGTAGGTACGAGCAAGCCGGATGCTTTATATGCCTTGCGAAAATATAGCGGAAAAGTTGATTTTAAAATATACGGCGCGTTAAGCGATATGAATGCTATAGCTGAGGTTTATAATAAAGCATCAGTCGCGGTATTTCCGAGCATAGAAGAGGGATTTGGTATGGTAGTTACGGAAGCCATGGCATCAGGCCTGCCGGTTGTAGTTTCTGAAAATGTCGGAGCAAAAAATTTAATTAAAAATGGCGAGGACGGTCTGATCGTGCCTATCCGCGACGCAAACGCAATTAAAAATGCCATACTCAGCCTTTATGAAGATGAAGAAAAAAGAAGGGAAATGGGTCGTAAGGCAAGAAGTAAAATTGAAAACCAGACATGGGAAGCCTATCGAAATAACTTGCTTAAAGTATATCAAGAGTTAATACAGATAAAGCCCTGTCAATAAAGTGGAGTTAAAAATATGAAAAAGTTGTTATATGTATTTTCACAGGAAGATCATTGGTTATTTAGCATGCGTTGCCTTGTGGTGCTTATGGTCATATTCGGCGCTTTGTTAGCATATGCCGCTTATCTTAACCCGTTTATCGGACACGCCGATCAGGCGGCCTGTGCCATACTGGCAAAAAATTTATGCGAAGGCCATGGCTATTACACAACATATCTTTTCCAGTTTTTCAAACCTTACGAAATCCGGCACCCTGATAACGTGTGGCCATTATTACATCCGACCGTTATCGCGCTATTTTTTAAAATTGGGGGTTATACCGCTACTATGGCACGGCTTCCAAATGTTATATACATACTGCTCATGACGCTATTTACCTATATTTTTGCAATGAAACTAATCCCTGACAGGAGGGTTGCGTTTGTGTCAGCGATTGTCGTTTTGACAGGGCAGCGATATAATACGGGTTTACTGAATAATACAGGTGCCGTTTTATTCTTTTTACTTTTTATTATGCTTGTTTTTATGCATGAAAGCAAAAGCAGATGGGTATGGCTTATACCAGCCGCTTTCTTTGCGGCGTTAGCTGCCTTGCAAAGAGTTGAGTATATATTTTTCTTTCCAATTTATGTTTTTGTTAAATTTTTAAACTATTTGCTGGTGTCTAGGTCTTTTTTAGCCGCAGTTAAGAAAACTTCGATGTATGTTCTATTCTTATTGTTAGTAGTCGTTTTCATGTCACCATATTTTATTCGGAATATCTATTCTTTTGGCGAGATCTTACCGGATAACGCAGGTTTTCTAGCTCTTTTAGCTAAATATGATAACTTTAGCCACGAGGCGCAATTCGGTGTTTATTACGGTCATAATTTTACAGCCCCTTCCATACTTTTCTCAAAAGGCGCGTATCATTTTGTTAAAACTATTTTCCGAAGCGGTGCATATGTTGCTACTTACCTTTCATCCGGACTGGGCAGGATTATTCTAACAACATTTTTTTTAATAGGCATCTTTTGGGGCAGCAAAATCTTCAAGCGATACAAATTCTTTCATTTATATGTGTTGAGCACTATATTATTCTATGCATTTTTTTATTCGGTTATTTTTAGTTTTGAGGATCGCTATCTTTGGTATATATATCCATATATGGCCATTTTTGGAGTAGCGGTTATATTCGAGGGGTTAGAAGGTGCCAAAAAAACATCTTTTGGAAATTATTTCCTTAGAGTTGCACCTGTTATTATTCTTATGCTGCATTGCATCTACTATTCTTCGTCTGTAATTTGGACAAATTTTCGCCCGCTAAGCCCCACGCATAGGGAGATAATAGCGACTTCTGACTGGATTTCCAAAAATTCACCTCCCGGCACCGTTTTTATGTCAAGGCAGCCATGGGAAGCGAGCTGGCATTCCGGAAGAGATGCCGTTATGGTTCCGTATGATACTACTCGCCGTATCCTTGAGATCATGAAGGCATATAAAGTTGACTACCTGGTTCTTGACATAGGAGATTGCCCCAGGCCGGATCTTTTAAATAGTATTAAAACCGGTGCGTTAAAAGGCATTGAGCCGGTATATAAAGTCGGCAGTACTCAAATTTATAAGATCGACAGAAATAATTTAAATTTTATAGATTGAAGCAAAACATTAGGTGACCAAAATGGATATTTCGATAGTGATCCCGTCTTTTAATGAAGCGGGCAGGCTGCCCAGGTTTCTGGACCGAGTTATAGCTTATTGCAATAACAGCCAAAATAAATATGAAATAATTGTTGTCGATGACGGAAGCTATGATGCCACTTACCAGGTGGCAATGTCGTATAAGCCCAAGTTTTCAAATTTTTATGTGCTAAAATTCGATAAAAATAGAGGCAAAGGTTGCGCGGTCAAGGCGGGGTTTATGATGGCAAAAGGAGAAATATGTCTTTTTCTCGATGCAGATGGCTCGGTTGGGCCGGAGGAAATAGAAAAGAATTTGCATTTTATTACCGAAGAAAACTACGATATATTTATTGGTTCACGTGTCATAAGAGATGAAAGCAGCACCTTGGGGGTGAAATGGTATCGAAGGATAATGGGTATGGCATTCAACTCGCTTGTTCATCTCTTGCTTTTTCGGGACATTAAAGATACCCAATGCGGTTTTAAAATGTTTAAGAAAAAAGCGATTAATCCCATTTTCTCGCGAAATTACATATGCGGTTTTGGCTTTGATATTGAAATTTTATATATAGCTAAGAAGTTAAATTATAGAATTAAGGAAGGATCTGTGTCTTGGCGCCATATTGGCGGTTCAAAATTTAGTCTCATCGGCGATCCCATGCCAATGTTTTTTGACATATTTCAAGTGCGTCTAACGCATTCTGCCCCAGTTAATCTTTCTATAAAATATATGGGTCTGGATGAGTACAAGCACATATATGATTTGGAAGAAGATTACTGGTGGTTTGCGAGCCGCAGGAATCTGGTGTCGCATCTTATAAAGTTGCTAGGAGTTTCATCGCCTTCCATACTTGACGCCGGCTCAGGGACTGGGCTGAATCTATTATCGTTCGGTAAATTGGGAAAAACTTTTGGACTTGACGCCTCCAATCAGGCAATAGAATTTTGCACCAGAAGGGATTTAAAAAATATAGCGCAATGCGAAATAGAAAATATCTGCTATAAAGAAAAGACTTTTGATATTATTACATGCCTTGATACGCTTGAACACATAGAAAATCCCGTCCGGGCATTATCCGAGTTAAGCAAGGTTTTAAAGGATGACGGCAAGCTTATATTGGCAGTACCAGCTTTTAAAGCTCTCTGGAGCCAGCATGATGACATTTCATGCCATTTTAGGCGATACAGCAAGAAGCTTTTATTATACGATTTGAACGACGCCGGTTTGAAGAGCGAAAAGATGGGATATTTCTTTTTTACATCTTTCTTCGCCATTGCCGCAATGAGAATTATAAAAAAACTCCTTTTATCCAAGAAAAAAATACAGAGTGATATAGCAATATCGTTACCTAGACCACTAAACAAGATTTTAAAGTTTTTATTCAGGATGGAAATGAAAGTTTTTCAACATGTCGGCTTGCCTTTTGGAACCACGCTTTATGCCGTTGTTTCAAAAAAAGATTTAGTTTTAGATTCCTCGGTAATGGCTGCTTCTTATAAAAGTAGCGGCAGCAAAGAAGATTATGATGTATCTATAATTATTGCCTGTTATAACGAAGAAAATTTATTAGAAAATAACATTAAAGAAATACAAAAAGTCATGGATAGCACTATCTATTCATACGAACTTGTATTTGTGGATGATAAGAGCAAGGATAAAACAAGAGATGTGATAATTCGTATAACAAAAGATAAATCTAACATGCAATATGCTTTTCACCGCAAAAATATTGGCAGGGGCGGAACGGTATCTGATGGCATTAGAATATCTCGCGGTAAAATAGTAGGCTTTTTGGATATAGACCTGGAGGTCGATGCCGTATATATTCCTTCTATGGTGCAGGCTATTAACAGAGGATATGATGTCGTCACAGGTTTTAGGTTCTATAGAATAAGCTTACACCCTACAAGTTTTACCAGGCACGTTTTGAGTGTTTTATACAGGAGATTTATGAGGGTCCTCTTAAGTGTTCCGATAGAAGACAGTGAAACCGGTTATAAATTTTTTAACCGCAAAAAGATATTGCCACTTATTGAAAAGACAAAGAACAAAGGCTGGTTTTGGGATACAGAAATTATGGCGCTTGCTTTTTACACCGGGTTAAGAATTAACGAAATTCCGTGTTTATTTATAAGAAAGCCGCAAAAAAAGACGGAAGTCAGGCTTATTAAAGATACCATTGATTACTTTATTGCGCTTTGGAAATTCAGGCTCGAAATGGGTGCGGGAGAGAACAGAGGCGTTCTTTACTCGAGCACATTAATGTACAGGTTTTTTATGAAGCTTGCCTATGGACAGAATTTTGAGTCGAGATACGAAGCTATAGCAGAACACATACCGCAGGGCGTTTCGGTAATCGATGTTTGCTGCGGGGATTGCTATCTCTATCATAAGTATTTAAAATTCAAGGATGTAAAGTATCTAGGGTTAGATGTGAACACGGCCTTCGTCTCTAATGCGTTAAAAAAGAAACTTAACGTAAGGCTTTTCGATATTAATGTAGACACAATTCCTACGGCCGAGTATATCATAATGCAATCCAGCCTGTATCAATTTATTCCAGACGAAAAATTAATATTGGAAAAACTTTTTAGATCCGCCACTAAAGCCGTAATCGTCGCGGAGCCCATACGTAATTTGTCAACTTCGGATAATCTGTTTATAGCTTCTATTGCTAAAACAATCGGCAGATTAATTACAGGGTCTACCGCTATGAGATTTAACGAGCAAAGTTTAACTAAACTTTTTAATACCTATGGCGAACAATTAAAAAGTAAGTTTCAGACGAAAGGCGGTCGTGAATTAGTGGCTATTTTTGAGCCAAAAAAATAAATAAGAATCTATAGAAAATTAAACATGCGCATATTAGTTTTTGGGCATATGTATACGGAGCCGATCCACCGCGAAAAGTTTCAATATATATCGCGTGATGACGGGTTTCATATCACGGTAGTGGCCCCTCATGAGTGGAGGCATACGCTTAATAATTATAAATTTACGCCCGCGTTAGAAAATGAGAAGTTTGAAGTGATATGCCGCAAAATCAGCTTTTCCGGAAAATACTTTACCTTTTTTTATCATGGCCTGTCAAAACTTCTAAAGGAATACCGGCCTGATATTATAGAGATCGATCAGGAACCCGCATCTTTTGCCTGTTATTCGATAATAAAGAAAGCTAAAAAATTGAGGCCTTCTTCCAAAATTGTTGTTTGGACTTCCGAGGATACGATGACAAAATGGAAGTTTCCGTTATCCTATTTTGAAAAGTATAACCTCTCAAGGATAGGTCATATTATTGCCTGCAATTCCGAAGTAGAGGAGCTTTTAAGAAAAAAAGGTTACACAGGAAAGATTTCTATTTTCCAGTTTTTGGGTATAAGTCCGGAAATATTTAAACCGCAAGATGTATCAGCCTTAATGCGAACGTTAGGCTTAAATGACGAATTTGTGATTGGATATGTCGGGCGCTTGACTGAAGCCAAAGGGATTAAGACATTATTTAAAGCCTTTGCTTTATTGAATGATAATAGCCGGCTCTTAATAGTAGGCAAAGGCGAACTATTGGATGAATTGCAGGGCTTGACTGAGGAACTAAAAATAAAAGACAGGGTTATTCTAACAGGCTCGGTTTCTCACGAGGGAGTCGCTTTATACCTGAACTGTATGAACGTTTTAGTGCTTCCGTCCGAGGGTTCTGATGAATGGCGCGAAAAGTTCGGTTATGTAGTGCCGCAAGCAATGTTGTGCAACGTCCCGGTGATAGGTTCTAGGCACGGAGGTATCCCTGACGTAATAGGGGACTCCGGAATTTTATTTGAGCCCAAGAATGCAAAAGAACTTTCGCAAAAAATAAAAGAGCTTAAAGAAAATAACGGGTTGCGGCATAAATATATTGAGGCCGGAAGAAAAAGGGCAATAGAAAATTATACCGTGGAAAAAGTAGCGGGAAAAATATCAAAAGTATACAAAAGCCTATCTAATGATCGATTATAAAAATTTCAGAGTCGAGGCGATTGCCGCGCTTTATGATTGCGGAAATAGATTGCGCAGGAGAAAAATGATATCACTCCTTCCCGATATTCGGGATAAAGTAGTTTTGGAAGTGGGGATAGGTATAGGCGATTTTCA
>PEWV01000010.1 GCA_002780005.1 Candidatus Aquitaenariimonas noxiae
AAAAAGGCTCGCCGGTTTGATGAAAAAAGAAGTGGAAAAAGGGTATATAATACAGGTTGAAAATATCGAACAAGCCGCTGAGGTGGTAAACAAACTTGCCCCGGAGCACCTTGAAGTAATGATAAAGAACCCTAATAGATTTTTGAAATTAATAAAGAACGCAGGGGCTATTTTTGTAGGGCCTTATACGCCTACGGCCGTAGGTGATTACATCGCTGGACCGAGCCACGTTCTTCCTACGGGCGGGACTGCCAGATTCTTTTCGGGATTATGCGTAAAAGATTTTATGAAGAGCACTCATATCATATCTTATTCTAAGAAGGCGTTAGAAAAGGGAAGGGATTCGCTGGAGAAGTTGACAAAAATAGAGAAACTGGAAAAGCATTTTGATTCCATAAAAGTAAGATTCGAGTAATCTTTAAAAGGAGAAAAAAATGAAAAGAACAGCTCAAATAAAGCGGAAGACGACAGAAACAGATATAGCACTTTATTTGAATATTGACGGAACGGGTAAATCGAAGGTGAGTACCGGCATAGCCTTTTTAGACCATATGCTGACTCTTTTCGCGAAACATGGATTATTTGATCTGGAAATAAAAGCAAAAGGGGACTTGGGCGTAGATATACACCATACTAATGAAGATATCGGGATATCCCTGGGCGAGGCTTTTAAAAAGGTCTTGAAAGACAAGAAGGGAATAAGGCGGTTCGGAGTAGGGTATGTCGTGATGGAAGAAGCGCTTGTGAGGGTAGTCTTAGATCTGAGCGGCAGGTACAGCCTGAATTTTGTCGAGATGGTAAAACTCGGAGAGACGAAAGGCTACAATCTGCGCGATATGAAGCATTTCCTTGAGGCCTTTGCCAGGGAGGCCGGAGTGAATCTGAGCATCGGCATAAAATCAGGCAGCGATACGCATCATGTTCTGGAGGCCTTATTCAAGGCGCTAGGCAGGGCTTTAGACGAAGCAACAACCCTTGACCCGCGGATCAAGGGAGTCCCGTCCACTAAAGGTAAGTTATAAAGTTTAAAAAGGCAAAGCAAATGTTGATAATACCGGCAATAGATATAAAAGACGGAAAAGTGGTAAGGCTCACAAAGGGCGATTTTTTAAAGGTAGAAGTCTATTCAGATGATCCTATAGCTATAGCTAAAAAATGGGAAGAAGCCGGCGCGACCCTCATACATGTAGTGGACCTAGACGGGGCCAGAAAAGGCGTATCGAAGAATTTGAATATAGTGGAAAATATAATAAAAAATGTAAAAGCAGATATCGAATTAGGCGGCGGCATCAGAGAAGAATCTTTCATAGAGGAATTAATAAATAAAGGCGTGAAGCAAATCGTGTTAGGCACAAAAGCGCTGGATGACCAATTTTTAGCCAGCGTCTTAAAAAAGTTTAAAGATAAGATAGTCGTGAGTATTGACTCTAAGGCCGATGTTGTTACCGTGAACGGCTGGCAGGAAGCCGGGAACGTCGACCCTATAAAATTCGCAAAAGAGCTCGAGGCGAAAGGTGTTAAAAAAATAGTATATACCGAGGTCCTGAGAGATGGGACCTTAAGCGGTCCAAACTTTTTCAAGATAGAAAAAATATTGGATGCGGTAAATATAGAGGTAATTGCCTCAGGCGGGATAAGCAGCATGGATGACCTGAGGCGGCTTAAAACATATGAAGACAAAGGGCTTATAGGAGTAATTGTAGGTAAAGCGTTATATGAAGGAAAGATAGACCTAAAGGAAGCTATAACCAAAATGGGAAAGTGAGGTGAAAATGGAGAATTTATTTAATAAGTTACATTTTAATGCAAGCGGCCTAATACCTGCGATTATACAAGATGCTAAAACAAAACAAGTTCTAACCCTCTGCTATATGAATAGGGAAGCTCTTTCTAAGACATTGAAAGAAGGCAAGATTTTTGTCTTCAGGCGTTCCCTCAATAGGTTAATGGTCAAGGGGGAGACCTCAGGGCACTTTCAGTTTGTAAAAGAAATATACGTAGATTGCCACGAGAATTCACTTTTATTCAAAGTAGTGCAGAAGGTGGCAGCGTGCCATAAGGGTTATTTCAGCTGTTATTTCACCAAAATCAATGAGAACAGAGAATTCGAGATAGTTGGAAAAAAAGTTTTTGAACCCAGGAAAGAAAGAAAATAAAAAATGTATTATCCGACAAAAGAAGAATTCATAAGGCTTTCTAAAAAGGGGAACCTTATCCCGGTCTATACAGAAATATTGGCTGATACCGAGACCCCGGTTTCTAGTTTTTCGAAAATCGAAGACTCGGATTATGCGTATTTGCTAGAATCCGTTGAGGGAGGGGAAAGGATAGGGCGGTATTCGTTTTTAGGTAGTGACCCTTCGCTAATATTTAAGAACAAAGGCAAGCTCGTAGAAATTATAGAGGGAAAACGGACAAGGAGGTTTACGACCGGCTTGACGCCTATGGATGAATTGAAGAAATTGTTAAATAAGTATAAGTTTGTAAAGGTAGAAGGCTTGCCAAGATTTTGCGGAGGTTTCGTAGGATACATAGGTTATGATATGATAAGATTTTTTGAGAATATACCTGACAAGAACAAGGATCAGCTTAAGCTGCATGATTCTATATTCATGCTTACCGATACCATACTTATTTTCGACCATGTTGATCATAAAATAAAAATAGTTTCAAACGCCCATGTTAAAAACAACCCAGCAAAAACTTATATCGAAGCCGTAAAAAAGATAAATAAGATAGTGAATAAGCTTAAAAAAGAAACAAAATTAAAAAAAGCGACTCAAGCCATAAAAGAAGGAAAGAAACTTAAGGTCAGTTCAAATCTTACAAAAAACGGTTTCCAGGAATGCGTAAGAAAGGCTAAAGAATATATCAGGAAGGGTGATATTATACAAGTTGTCCTGTCGCAACGATTCGAGATAAAACTCGATAAGGCTTCGCCGTTCAACATCTATAGAGCGCTTAGGTCGATAAATCCCTCGCCTTATATGTATTACATAAAGGCAAAAGATATAAAGCTTATCGGTTCCTCTCCCGAGCTTTTGGTCAGGTGCGAAGACGGACGCATCGAAACTCGCCCCATTGCAGGCACGAGGAGGCGCGGCGCTAGCGACTCGGAAGACAGCGTTCTCGCAAAAGAACTTTTAAAGGACCCGAAAGAACGGGCAGAGCATATCATGCTTGTAGATCTAGGTAGAAACGACCTGGGAAGGATTTCAGAAATGGGAAGCGTTAAAATACCGGAGTTTATGATAATAGAGAAGTATTCCCACGTTATGCATATCGTCTCAAGCGTTATAGGGAGACTTAAAAAAGGTAAAGATAGCTTTGATGTTATAAAGGCGACATTTCCTGCCGGGACCGTTAGTGGGGCCCCTAAAATAAGGGCTATGGAGATAATCGACGAGCTCGAGAATACCAGGCGGGGCACATATGCGGGCTGCGTCGGGTATATTAGTTTTTCTAAAAATATAGATACGTGCATTACCATTCGCACGATATTAGTAAAAAAGAATAAGGCCTATATCCAGGTGGGTGCAGGGATCGTAGCCGATTCAAAGCCGGAGAAAGAGTATAAGGAGACTGAAAATAAGGCCAAGGCGCTGCTTTATGCCATTGAGGTGGCTGAGAAAGGATTTTAGGGCATGATAGTAGTAATAGATAATTATGATTCTTTTACGTACAATCTGGTTCAATACATAGGCGAACTGGGAGGTAAATTAGCCGTCTATAGAAATGATAAGATAACGATAGCCGGGATAAAGAGGCTTAAACCAAAACACATAGTTATTTCTCCTGGGCCGGGCAGGCCCGAGAATGCAGGTATATCTAAGGATGTTATAAGACATTTCGGCGGCAAAATCCCGATATTGGGCGTATGCCTGGGCCATCAATGCATAGGGGAAGTTTTTGGCGGCGATGTTGTAGGGGCTGGGCGCCTCATGCACGGGAAGACGTCCATGATATACCATAACGGAAAAACTATTTTCAAAGAGTTAAAAAATCCGTTTGAGGCCACAAGGTACCACTCGCTTATAATTAAAAGAGGCACGCTTCCCAAAGCCCTTGAAATAACAGCCGAGACAAACATGAAAGAGATAATGGGTGTTAAGCACAAGAATTTGCCCATTTGGGGGGTGCAGTTTCATCCCGAATCGATATTGACAGGCGAAGGGAAAAAATTATTGAAAAATTTTATTGGAGTAAAGGCATGATAAAAGAAAGCATAGCTAAAGTTGTAGCGGGCGAGAATCTTTCCAGAATCGAGATGAAAGACGTTTTTAATGAGATAATGACGGGCAGCGCGAGCGAAGGGCAAATAGCTGCTTTTATAACCGCGTTGCGAATAAAGGGAGAAACCGTCGAAGAAATAACGGGCGGCGCGGAGATAATGCGCAAGTACGCGACCCACATAAAAACGCGCCACAAAAAAGTCCTCGATACATGCGGGACCGGCGGCGATGGGGCCCACACTTTTAATATTTCTACCATTTCCGCCCTCGTGGCTGCGGGCGCAGGCGTTATAGTAGCCAAACACGGTAATAAGTCTGTTTCGAGCAAGTGTGGAAGCGCGGATTTATTAAGCGAATTCGGAATAAATGTCGACCCAGATGCTCGTATAATTGAAAAATGTCTCGATGAAATAGGGATAGGTTTTCTTTTTGCGCCCGCGCTGCATAGCGCAATGAAATACGCGGCTCCTGTAAGGCGGCAAATAGGCATAAGGACGATATTTAACATATTAGGCCCGATCACAAACCCGGCCGGCGCGAGTAACCAGCTTCTGGGGGTTTATGACAAAAATTTAGTGGAACCTCTGGCTAATGTCCTGAAGAATTTAGGAAGCTCGCACGCATTGGTTGTACACGGCCTAGACGGCCTGGACGAAGTGACCACTGCGGATAAGACTTTTGCAGCAGAGCTTAAAGGCGGAGATGTTAAGATTTATAATATAGAGCCAAGAAAATTTGGGCTTCCAACTTCGAAAAAAACAGACCTTGCCGGAGGTAATGTCAAATTTAATCTAAAACTCGCCCTGGACTTATTAGGCGGCAAAACAGGGCCGTACGCGGATATAGTTATCCTGAATGCCGGTTGCGCGATATACGTAGCGGATATGGCAAAAGACATAAAAGAAGGCGTGGAACTTGCAAGATCTTCGATTGCCTCAGGCAAAGCGCTTGAAAAGTTGAACAAACTGAAAGAATTAAGCAATACTAAAATATGATTCTTAGCAAAATTATAGAAGAGAAAAAAAAGGCAATCGAAGAGGCTAAGGCAAAAAAACCGCAAACGCAACTTTTAAGGGAACTCGAAAGCATTACTATTGTAAGCAAGTTCAGGAAAGAAATAACAAAAGAGCATCAAATAAATCTGATCGCCGAGATAAAAAAGGCTTCTCCTTCCCGCGGGGTATTGCGTAAACATTTCGACCCCGAAGAAATAGCTTCTATATATAAGATGAATGGTGCAGCAGCGTTGAGCGTGCTTACCGAAGAAAAATTTTTCTTAGGGAGCTTAGAGCATATAAAAAGAATTAAGCACACAGTAAACCTGCCGATTTTAAGAAAAGATTTTATTATAGACCCATACCAGATATATGAGTCTAGGGCTTGCGGGGCAGACGCTATTTTGCTTATAGCCGACATTTTATCCGATGAAGAAATCCTTGATTTCTATTCGCTTGCTACCAAGATAGGATTAGATGCGGTTGTTGAAGTTCATAATGACGAAGACCTTAAAAAGGCGCTCCGCATAGATCCGAAAATAATAGGGATCAACAACAGAGATCTGCATAATTTCAACGTAGATCTAAACGTTACAGAGCGGCTTATAAAATTTATACCAAAAGAAAAGATAGTTATTTCGGAAAGTGGCATAAAAAGCCATGAAGATATAATGTTTCTGAAGAGCATAGGCGTTAAGGCGTTTTTGGTAGGTGAGGCTTTTATGCTTGCTACAGATATAGGCGCGAAGGTAAGGGAATTATTGGGAAATCATAATGGAACCATTAATTAAAATTTGCGGGATTACTAATACGGAAGATGCGCTCTTTGCGGCCAAACTGGACGTATGGGCGTTGGGTTTTGTTTTTGCACCCAGCCCGCGCCGAGTATCTCCGGACGAGGTAAAAAAGATTATAGAAAAACTCCCTCCTTACATCGCCCGGGTCGGAATATTTGTAAACGAAACACCCGAGAATATTAAAAAAATAGCTGATTCCTGCAAGCTTGATATTGTCCAGCTTCACGGGGAAGAGAGCCCCAGAATCTGCAAAGATATAAAAAAAATTATAAAGGTAATAAAGGCATTTAGGGTCAAAGCGAACGATAGCTTAAATAAGATCCGGGATTACGAAGTGGATCTATGCCTCCTGGATGCCTGTTCAGATAAAAGTTATGGCGGGACAGGCGAAAAATTTGATTGGGAATTAGCCCGCAATGCTAAAAAATACTGTAAAAACATAATTTTATCAGGGGGGCTCGATCCGGAAAATATCATTGAAGCCATAGAAACCGTCCAGCCTTATGCCGTGGATGTATCCAGTGGAGTTGAGATTTCCCCGGGTAAGAAAGACAAACTTTTAGTGGAAGATTTCGTTTCTAAAATTAAAAACCAGAGGGCTAAATAATGTTGCCAGATAAAAAAGGACGTTTTGGAATTTTCGGCGGTAAATTTGTACCTGAGACTCTAATGGCTGCCCTGAATGAGTTAACGTTAGCCTACGGTAAGGCGAAAAGGGATAAGAAATTTCATGCCAGGCTTAACTACTATCTCAAGCAATATGCTGGGAGGCCGACACCTCTCTATTTCGCAGAAAGACTTACTAAAAAACTCGGAGGCCCGAAGATATATTTAAAGAGGGAAGACCTTTTGCATACGGGCGCTCATAAGATCAATAATACATTAGGACAGGTGCTCCTCGCCCTCGAGATGAAAAAGAAAAGGATTATCGCTGAAACAGGTGCAGGTCAGCACGGCGTTGCGACTGCTACGGTTGGGGCGATGTTCGGTTTGGAATGCGAGATCTATATGGGTACGGAAGATATAGAGCGCCAAGCCCTTAATGTCTTTAGAATGAAATTACTCGGGGCGAAGGTCCATCCTGTGGAGAGCGGTTCGAAAACCTTAAAAGACGCCATGAATGAGGCTATGAGGGATTGGGTTACAAATGTTCGTACCACGCATTATATTCTGGGCTCCGTGGCCGGGCCGCATCCCTATCCTGTCATGGTCAGGGATTTTCAGTCGGTGATCGGCAAAGAGACGAAGCGCCAGATCTTGGGGGCTGAGGGAAGATTGCCCGACTATCTAGTGGCGTGCGTAGGCGGGGGAAGCAACTCAATGGGCCTTTTTTACCCGTTTTTTAAAACAAAGGTTAAATTTGTAGGCGTAGAGGCCGGGGGGTTAGGGCTTAATACAGGCCATCACGCCTCTACTCTTGTTAAAGGCCGGGTTGGAGTCCTGCACGGAAGCAAAAGTTTTTTATTGCAAGATGAAGACGGGCAAGTTAAGATAGCGCATTCTATTTCTGCCGGGTTAGATTATCCCGGAGTCGGACCCGAACACTCATATTACAAAAATATAGGGCGTGCCCAGTATGTAAGCGTGAGCGATAAAGAAGCGTTAAAAGGTTTTAAATTGCTTTCGGAAATCGAGGGTATAATACCTGCGCTTGAACCCTCCCACGCCTTATACTACGCGACCAGAATGGCGCAGAAGTGTGACAAGAAAAAGATAATAATTGTATGTTTATCAGGCAGGGGAGACAAGGACGTAAATACTGTTTTAAAGGCGCTTAAGATCGGTTAGATGAGCGCGGAGGGCCTATAAGTGAATCCTATTGATAGAAAATTCAAGGAATTGAAAAAGCTGAAAAGAAAGGCGTTCATCGCTTTTATTACCGGAGGCGACCCAACACTGGCTGCCACTAAAGAATTAATTTTGAACTTTCAAGATAGAGGCGTCGACCTAATAGAGATAGGAATTCCTTTTTCCGATCCTATAGCTGACGGCCCCACTATCCAGGCAGCTTCGGAGAGAGCTTTAAAAAATAAAACTACGCTTCATTCTATCATTAAAACGGTATCATCCGTTAAAAATAGGGTGAAGGTACCGCTTGTTTTTATGACTTATTATAACCCCGTCTTTAATTACGGGCTTGAGAGGTTTGTAAAGGACTCTAAAAATGCCGGGATATCGGGCGTGATCATACCGGATATGCCGTATGAGGAGTCATCGGATCTGCTGAAAGCCGCTCGAGGCAAAAATTTCGCTGTAATATTTTTGGCTGCGCCCACAAGCACCAAGGAAAGGCTTACGCGGATATGTAAACTATCAAAAGGTTTTATATATTTTGTTTCATTAACAGGCGTAACAGGCACGAGAAGGGACCTGCCTGAAGATCTGGTTGCCAATGTAAGAAAAATAAAAAACCTGACCCATAAACCTGTATGCGTAGGTTTCGGCGTAACCACCCCCGAACAGGCAAAAAGGATAAAGAGAATAGCCGACGGCGTTATTGTAGGCAGCGCCATTGTAAAGCTTGTAGGAAAAAAGGATCTCAAAAATGTTTATAGTTTTATAAAAAAGCTGGAGAGAGCTATCCATGAAAACTAATCCTAAAACCAATTTGTACGCTGTGATATTAGCCGGCGGGGCAGGAGAGAGGCTATGGCCTATAAGCAGGGTTAAAAAACCGAAATATGTAATGAAGATCACGGGTTCAAAATCTATTATACAACAAACCTTGGCCAGACTTAAAGGGTTAGTGCCGACAAAGAATATATTCATTGTTACAACTAAAGATCAGAAAAGGATGATAAAAAAAGAACTTGAAGGGACAAACGTAACCAATTTTTTGATAGAGCCCTGCCCTAAAAATACCGCAGCGGCTATAGGCCTAGCCTCCGTATGCATCAGGGAAGAAAATCCTAAAGCGACCGTAGTGGTGCTTCCGGCAGACCATTATATCAAGGACGAAAAGGCCTTTCAGTCGGACATCAAATACGCCGCAAAAGTGGCAGATAATGGCTCGTTAGTTACAATAGGAGTGAAACCGGTCTCGGCATTTACCGGATATGGCTATATAAAGGTGCATAGCCGGGATGACAAAGGAAGGCTTAGACAGCGGCATTATAAGGTTGAAAGGTTTGTGGAGAAGCCAAATAGAAGAAAAGCTGAGGAATTTTTTAGAAGCCGCAAGTATTTCTGGAATGCCGGCATGTTTGCTTGGAAGGTGAATTCAATATTGGACGGTATAAGGGAATATATGCCTCGTCTTTACAGTGCGCTCCTAAATATAGAAGGCCTTTTGGGAAAGTCCGATTTCGACGCGAAAGTTGCAAAAATATACAAGAGATTGGATAATGTCTCGATCGATTACGGCATAATGGAGAAAGCAAGGAATGTTGCGATGGTTGCCGCGAACTTTGGATGGACAGATTTGGGCTCATGGATCAGCCTCGAAGATATATACAAAAAAGACCATAACGAGAATATATATAGGGCCTTCAATATTAATTATGACACAAAAGGCTCTATCATTTTCGGTCCCTCGGATCATTTAATAGCTACCTGCGGTATAAGGGACTTAATAATCGTGCACACTAAAGACGCAACACTTGTGGCCAGCAGGAACAATACCCAGGAAATTAAAGAATTAGTCAATATTATACGCAAGAAGTGCTCGGCAAGGTATCTTTAATATATGAGAACGTTAGCGTTGGATGTAGGAACTAAGAGAATAGGTGTTGCCATGAGCGACGAGCTAGGAATAACGGCTCAAGGCTTGGAAACCATCATAGTGGAACCGGGGAAGAATTGCTTTGAGGAGATCAAGAAGATAGTAAGAGAATTCAACATAAAAGAAATAGTTGTCGGCTTACCTTTAAATATGAACGGAACAAAGGGAGAAAAAGCCGATGAAGTTATAAAATTCGTGGAAGAATTGAAAAAAAATATAGAAAATCCTATAAAATTATGGGATGAAAGGCTGACTACCATGGAGGCTGAGAGGATGTTATTAAAGTCTGATATAAGCCGCAATAAACGTAAAAACGTTAAAGATATGTTAGCTGCCCAGTTAATATTGCAGAACTACCTTACTTACAGAACGGATAAAAATGTATAAAGACATTGTCTTAAAAAACGGATTAAAGATAGTGACAAAGCGGCTTCCAAATGTCAACTCTTTAGCGCTTGGGATATGGATAGGAGTAGGCGGGAGGTTTGAAAATAAGACCAATTCCGGTATAAGTCATTTTTTGGAGCACATGGTATTTAAAGGAAGCAAGTCCAGGTCTGCCGACGATATTAAGCGCTCTATCGAGGGCCTGGGAGGCACGCTTAATGGGTTTACCGCGGAAGAGTGCACCTGTTATTGGGTAAAGGCATTAGGAAAGCATCAAAATACAATATTTGCCGTACTGGCGGATATGGCGATGGATCCCGAGTTAAAGCAGAAGGAAATGGAGAAAGAGCGGCCCGTTATTCTGGAAGAAATAAAAATGTACAAAGATATGCCTAATCATTATGTGCATGAGCTACTCGACGAGATCCTGTGGCCCAGGCAGCCCCTCGGCTTGCCCTTAACCGGCAGCGTCAACTCGGTTTCATCGATTACCAGGAATGACCTTATTAATTTCCAGAAGATGTGTTATAATCCGCATAACATAGCTGTGGTAGCGGTGGGAGCTGTTGATGAGGAAAAGATTGCCGAGGATGCGGAGAAGTTCTTCCCGTTGATAGATAAAAGGAAGACTATATCTTTTAGAAAAGTCGACCTGACAAAGAAGCCGCCTTCTAATGTGAGATTTTACTTCAAAGAAACAGAGCAGACTCATGCAGCCATAGGCATACACAGCCCTAGCAGATTCGACCCGGACAGGTATGTAGCGGCCCTTCTTAATATAATATTAGGCGCAAACATGTCTTCTAGATTATTTACCGAAGTGCGCGAAAAAAGAGGCCTTGCTTACGAAATAGTCTCTAATGTGAAAGAATATATGGATACGGGCCTGTTTACCATAGATGCGGGTATAGATAATACCAAAGTAAAGCGAGCCATGAACGTGATTATGAAAGAATTGGCGAAATTAAAAGAAAAGGCAGTGAAAGAAGAGGAGTTATCAAGGGCCAAGGAGTTCTTTAGGGGGCAATTTTTAATGATGCTGGAAGGTACATTGAACTATATGATATGGCTTGGTGATACGATAATCAGCAAGGACGAGCCTCTTACCAATGATGAAATATTAAACAAAATAGACCAAGTTACGGCCGATGACATAAAGCGAGTAGCAAACCGTATTTTCAAAGATAAAAACCTGAAAGCGGCTTTTATTGGGCCGCATAAGGGTAATGTTAAAAAAGAGGTCGAAAGAATAATAACCGAGTCGCTATGAAGGGTTCTATAAAATTATTTAAGTTATTCGGGATTTCCATAAATATTCATATAACCTTTTTAATTCTTCCGATAATTTTTTTCACAATAGGCGGTTTCAAAGGGCTTTTTGTAATAATAGCGGTCTTTGTACTTGTTACATTCCACGAACTGTCCCACAGCCTTGTGGCAAAAAGACACGGCGTGGTGGTAAAAGAAATCACCCTCCTGCCGATCGGTGGCGTGGCGTCCATGGGCTCGATCCCTGAAAAGCCGCAGCAGGAATTTGAAATATCTATAGCAGGGCCGCTCTTGAACATCTTGATGGCGATACTGTTTTTTGTCCCGCTGTATAGCCTCCTCGGGCAAAAGGCGCTCTTTTCGCCGTCATTTGAGACCTGGCCTCAGGCTATTGCGTATTTATTCTGGATAAATTTAATGCTGGCAGGATTCAATCTTTTACCGGCCTTCCCCATGGACGGCGGAAGGATCCTGCGCTCTTTTTTGGCGCAAAGAATGGGTTATCTGAACGCTACAAAGATAGCGGTTAATTTTGGGCATATATTCGCTCTTATATTCGGTTTTATAGGCTTGATCTCGCAACCGCCCCATATACTGCTTATAATAATAGCTGTATTTATATATATGGCAGCATCTGCAGAGGAGACGCAGGTCGAGTCTAAAGAAATTTTGAAGAATTTTAAAGTAAAAGACGTCTTGCCGAAGGACTTTCTGACGGTTTCACCGAATACGACAATATCAAAGGTGCTAGAAATCGTCTTTCACAGCCATCAGGAAGATTTTCCGGTCGTAGAAAACGGTGCTTTAATAGGCTTTTTAACAAGCCAAGATATAGTAAGCAATATACACAAGCTCGGGATAGAAAGGCCGGTTAAAGACATTATGAGAAAACAATTCCCTGTAGTTACAAGGGCGAATTCTCTTATAAGCGTTCAGTTGATGATGCAGGAAGATAATATAAAAGCAATACCTGTAGTAGAAGATGGGATCATATGCGGTATTGTGAGCTTGGAAGATATCGGCAGGGTTTATTCGATGCTGCGTTAAAAAAAAGGAGAAAGCGGGATGGCAGAGATAAAATTCGGAACAGACGGGTGGAGGGCGATAATCGGCGAAGATTATACTTTTGACAACGTGAGAATGGTAGTGCAGGCGATAAGCGATTATCTAAATAAGGGCAGCGGCAGAGAAAAAGAAGTTGTTATAGGCTATGATATGCGTTTTCTTTCGGAGAAATTCGCAAGTGCCGCAGCCGAGGTCTTATGCGGTAACGGGATAAAAGTTTTGCTCTCGAAAGATAACATCTCGACCCCGGCCACCTGCCTTGCCATAAAAAACAGAAAATTAGACGGGGGTATTATAATTACGGCAAGCCACAATCCTGCCGCGTATAACGGTATTAAATATAGAGGCGATTTTGCCGGGCCGGCTGATCCCGAGATGCTGAAAGAGATTGAAGCCTTATTTCGTAAGAATAAACCTAAACTGATGAGCCAGGAAGAAGCAAAACGGAAAAAACTTTTAAAGATAGAAGATTTAACCAAAGAGCATATAGCATTCCTGAAACAATATGTAGATCTGAAGCTACTGAAAAAAAGTTCCATGAAAGTGGTTATCGACGTAATGAACGGTGCGGGTGAAGACCTTCTGGAAAGAGTTCTTGAAGGCACAAAGATAACCATTAATACTATAAATAGCGAGAGGAATCCGTATTTCCGAGGAAAGAATCCCGAACCCATAGCTAGCAATTTAGAAGGATTGATTTCCATCATGAAGAAAGGCGGATATAATATCGGCTTGGCTACCGATGGGGATGCGGATAGGATCGGCGCGGTCGATGAAAAAGGCAATTTTATATCGAGCCACAAAATCATGTCGCTGATCCTGCTCCATTTTATTGAAGATCGGAAAATGAAAGGCTCAGTGGTCAAAACGATATCTGGCACATCGCTCCTTACCAAAATAGCCAAAAAATATAAATTAAAACTTCACGAAACGCCCGTAGGATTTAAGTATATCTGCAAAATAATGCGTGAGGAAGATGTACTGATCGGGGGAGAGGAATCCGGAGGCATAGGTTTTAAAAATTATATTCCCGAAAGAGACGGGGTCTTATCAGGTCTCCTGCTTATGGAGATGATGGCTTATAGAAAAAAAAGTATTTCCGGTATTTTGGATGACATCAAAAAAGAATACGGAGATTTTTTTACTAAAAGGCTCGATATGAAATATCCAGAGGATAAAAAATCAAGGCTTATCCCTGCGTTAAAGAAATCCCCTCCGGATAAATTATTGGACAGCAAGGTTCGAGAGGTACAGTCGTTTGACGGGATAAAATTTATCTGTGAGGATGAGAGCTGGCTTTTATTCAGGCTTAGCGGCACAGAACCGATATTGCGGATCTACGCCGAGGCAAACACCGAAAAAAAGGTTGATTCGATAATTAAGTCCGCCAAAGAGATGGCGTTAAAAATATAATGTAGAGAATTTCTATTATGACGCGTTTAATACTTGTTCGCCATGGGCAAACAGATTGGAATAATATAAATCGGCTTCAGGGTAAAATTGATGTGCCACTGAATGCCAAGGGATTAAAACAGGCCCAGGATATGGCCGCGCAGCTTGGAGGCGAAAAAATAAACGCTATATTTTCAAGCAAGCTTTTACGCAGCTTCGCAACGGCCGAAAAGATCGCGAAGCCCCACAAGCTGAAAGTTAAAAAGGTGAAAGAACTTAATGAGCTGGATCAGGGGCTATGGCAGGGGCTTTTACTCTCCGATGTAAAAAAACGATATAAAAAGCAATATAATCTTTGGAAATCAGACCCGACCCTTGTGCAGCCCCCCAAGGGGGAGGATATTAAAGAGGTCTTCGGCAGCGTATCAAACTTTATGAAAAAAGTTATAGATAAATTTACCAATAAGACTGTGTGCATAGTCTCCCACGAAATAATCACAGGCCTTATAAAATGTTATATTAAAGGGCTAAGCCCTAAGGATATGTGGGAGCATACGCTTAAATTAACATCGTGGGAAGTTATTGAATCAGGGAAGAGATAAAAATGGATAGGTCATTAATTAGAAATTTTTCTATTATTGCGCATATCGACCATGGGAAATCTACTTTGGCCGATAGGATCCTGGAGTTTACAGGCGCTATAGATAAAAGGGAATTCAGGGACCAGATCCTTGATTCGATGGATTTGGAAAGGGAAAGGGGAATAACAATAAAAGCGAGTTGCGTGAGGCTGCAATACAAAGCAAAAGACGGGAATACCTATCTTTTAAACCTTATTGATACTCCCGGCCATGTGGATTTTACGTACGAAGTCTCAAAATCGATCGGCGCGTGCGAGGGCGCTTTACTTTTAGTCGATGCCGCGCAGGGTGTTGAAGCTCAAACAGTAGCGAACCTATATCTAGCGATAGAGCATAATTTGGTCATAGTGCCTGTTATAAATAAAATAGACCTGCCTAACGCGGAAATAGGCAAGACTAAAAAGGAGATTGTGGATATACTGGGCGCTAGTGAGGACGAAATAATCGAAGCGAGCGCCAAGCTTGGTCAGGGGACAGAAGCAATTTTAGAGAAGATTGTCCAAAAAATCCCTCCTCCGAGCGGTAACGAGTCCAACCCGCTTCAGGCGCTTATATTCGATTCGGCTTTTGATATATATAAAGGAGTAATAATATATGTAAGGATAGTTAATGGTAAAATTGAGCACGGAATGAATGTCCGGATGATGGCCACAAAGAAAGAGTATGAGGTTCATGAGGTCGGAGTATTCAAGCCGAAAGGGGAAGCCATAAAGAGCCTTGCCGCCGGAGAAGTAGGGTATATTACGTGTAATATAAAAGATGCCAAGGACGTTATGTTGGGCGATACCGTTACAGACACCACAAGGCCGGCAGAAGGCCCCTTGCCGGGATATAAGAAAATCAGGCCTCTTGTTTTCAGCGGCATTTATCCGGAAAACAGCAAGGATTTTCCGGATCTTCGCGAAGCTGTGGAGAAACTAAGATTGTCGGACGCATCTTTTATTTATGAGCCTGAAAGTTCGGCCTCTCTGGGTTTCGGTTTCAGATGCGGGTTTCTGGGATTGTTGCATATGGAGATAATTCAGGAAAGGCTTGAAAGAGAATACAATCTTAACCTTATACTTACTACTCCAAGCGTAGTATATAAAGTCTTAAAAAAAGACGGCACAATACTTGAGATCGATAACCCTACGAAGCTTCCCGATCCCTCCGAAATCGAGCTCATGGAAGAGCCGTTCGTTAAGGCTTTTATACTTACGCCACATTACGCCATCAGTCCTATTATGGAATTATGCAAAACAAAGAGGGGTAAATATATAAGGACAGAATATCTCGAATCTGATAAAATAAGCGTTGTATGGGAATTGCCGCTCTCTGAGATAATAGTCGATTTTTACGATAAAATAAAATCTCTTACAAAAGGTTACGGTTCCCTGGATTACGAGTTTTTAGAATATATACCAACAGATGTGGTAAGGCTGGATATACTTGTCAACGGTGAACCTATAGACGCCTTTTCCACTTTAGTTTATCGCGAAAAGGCCCATATGAAAGGAAAGGCTATAGCAGCTGTCCTGAAGGACACGATCCCTAAGCATCTATTCAAAATAGCCATACAGGCCGCCATAGGAGGGACTATTATCGCGAGAGAGGATATAGGCGCTCTAAAAAAACATGTTACCGCGAAATGTTACGGCGGAGATATTACAAGAAAAAGAAAATTGTGGGAGAAGCAGAAAGAGGGCAAAAAGCGTATGAAGCAATTCGGCAATGTTAACATACCGCAAGAAGCATTTATTGCCGCATTAAAAGCGTAAAAGGGGCAAATATGAACGATAATGTAAAAATGATCATTCGGGAATGGGTCGAGTCGATAGTTATAGCCGTGGTTTTGGCACTAATAGTCAGGGCCTTCATAATCCAAGCTTTTAAGATACCGACAGGTTCTATGAGGCCGACATTGATGGAGAACGACAGGATTTTCGTAAATAAGTTTATATATCGTTTTAAAGAGCCTCAGGTCGGAGATGTTATAGTTTTCAGAGACCCTGAAGACAGGAAAAAGGATCTGGTGAAACGCCTCATAGCAAGAGGCGGCGACGTTGTTGAGATATCTCAAAGCAGGATAAAACTTAACGGCCAAGTGATAGATACTCCTCCTATAAGCGAGTTTTATTATTATAACCGCGGCGATGTCGGGAAGGAAGGCCAAGAGATCAATGTTCCGAAGGATTCATTTTATGCTTTAGGCGACAATTCTGCGAGCTCAAAAGACAGCCGTTACTGGGGATTCGTGCCAAGAAAAAATATAATAGGTAAAGCCATCATTATTTACTGGCCGCCAAACAGGCTGAAACTTATCGAATGAACAAGATGAATTTAGCTAATAGAATAACGATAGCCAGGATCCTGTTGATACCTTTTTTCATAGCCTCGATTTTTTATTATAAACCAGAAACGCAATTTTTGCGTTTTTTACCAGCGATTATATTCGGTCTTTCCATGACAACAGATGCGGTAGATGGGTTTATCGCAAGAGTATTAAAACAGAAAACTCAGCTAGGCACAATTCTTGACCCGATAGCGGATAAGCTTCTTCTTTCCACAGCCTTTATATGTCTTTCCATGGTGAATAACCTGCCTCCGTTTTTTAGATTGCCGCCTTGGGTTACCATTATTGTGATCAGCCGCGACATTATAATCATATTAGGATGCGTGATCATCCATCACTTAAAGGGCGCGATAGATATAAGGCCTACGGTGCTGGGCAAAGTGACAACATTTTCTCAAATGATAACGATCATCAGCGTCCTTTTGCATTTTCATTATTCATACGTAGCCTGGAATGTAGCCGTGGTATTTACGATACTTTCAGGAATAGAATATGTGATGATAGGAAGTAAGATGATGAATGATAGAGAGAAGTAGAAATGTTAGCTTTGGTGATCTCTTTAATATTGGCTTATCTTTTAGGTTCGATCCCCACAGGCTTTATACTTGCCAGAGTGCTTGGAAAAATTGATATAAGAAATGCCGGCAGCGGTAATGTAGGGGCGACGAATGTATACCGAACAGTAGGCAAATTACCAGGCGTAATTACTTTATTAATTGATATAGCAAAGGGTGCTATAGCGGCCGGATTTCTAACAGCATATTTTTACAAATGGAATATACCGCTAGAACCGGAACCTTATAGGATTTTAGCCGCAGCTTCTGTTATTTCAGGGCATAACTGGACGCCTTTCTTAAATTTTAAAGGTGGCAAGGGTATAGCCACAAGCGCAGGTGCCCTAGCAGTTATTTGTCCTAAAATACTCGGGTTAGTTGTATTAGTATGGGTTATAATCTTTGCATTGACTAGAATAGTTTCAATAGCATCGATAGTGGCCTCTGTTTTTTTTCTAATACTCGCTGCCTTTAAAGGAAATTTTGCTTTTACCTTATTTGCCATTATTTTATGCCTCATATCCATTTTTAAACACCGCTCCAACATAATGCGTCTAGTTAGGGGAGAAGAAAAGAAGTTGACGCTATAATCTGCATCGAATAAAATACTGAAATATTTAGTCATTTACGTAACTTATTTAAGCATAGATAATTATAACTTTTAATGACTCTAGTTCTGTCGTGATTCGTTAGAAGTTAAAAAAGCTATATATTTAGTCTTGACAGTATTGTATTAGTGGTATATACTTTATATTGCAAGCGAGAAGGTCTATTTTTTTTATGTAGTTCTTTAACATTTTTAAAAAGTCTTTAGTTAATCTTTGAGGTGGCAAAATGAGAGAGCTCTTATTCAGAAACTTAACTACTCAAGGCGCGCACAGAAGGGATCTTTTCATATCTGAAGTAGTGACTCAAGGCGATACGGTAATAAAGACGCAGAGGCGCTCAGTATATTTTATAAAAGATTGCGTGCAAGTCGACAGCCCATCCAATCCGGACCAATTAAAACGGCTTAACGAAGACGCTGAGACTAAGAAAAAACATTTCTATGTTATAAAAAAACACGACACTACAACAGGTGAAGATAAATTGTACTGCAAAGTGGATGGTTTTTTATATGTTGTGCTTGGGAATTATGTATACCTAGTAGCCTACGAAAACTCTTTTAAGATAGATGTAAAGAAGAAGGAATTGAGCGCATCATAATGTATGCGTTTGTATAAAAATATAAAAGAGGTAAGATTATGAAGTTTTCTGAACTGAAAGCAATAAGCCTCGTTATGGCACTGCTTTTTTTAATAGGCAGCGCTTGCTCGTTAGCGTGCATAGCCCAGGCAGACGACGGGACTGTCGTACCCGTTCAGACGAGGGATGGGAGTAGAGGTTTTTTGCCCATTAAGACGGTAAAAGATAATCAGCGTGAAGTGGAAGGTACTATCGAAAAAAATAAAATGATCGAAGCGGATAGTAGCAAGATTAATAAAGTGGAAAAAACCGAAGACAGCAGCGTGATATATTATAACGACAAAGGGCTGATAGATAAAGTAGTAGCACCTGACGGGACAGTGGTTTATTATGCCTATGTAATGGACGAAAACAATAAGATTAAAAAAATAATACTGACTAAAGGTAATCAGCAGTTCATAATCGACGAAAGATCGTTTAGCCGGGATAGCTTGTCCGGTCACATGGCCAGAGAGGAATCCGTAGAGGTATGCGGCGATGGTAATATAGATTTGAATCGAATCGCCCAGAAAGGCGTGGATTTTGACGCAATAGATAAAAGTTTTGATGATTTTTACAAGAAACAAAAAGTGGCTTATGAAACGTTTTATAACGCTACAAACGATTATTATATTGCTCTTATAAATGAACTAAAAAAGTCTGGTAATCTGCCGGAAAATTCAGGCGCAGATCTATTAAAGGAATCTACAGTCGAGGAAGGCGGCAGCATGTCAAATGATTTGAGCAAGGATGCCGATAAGGTTTTAATAAATGAAAAAAAACGCAGGGCAATTGATGAAAAGGCAGCATATATTTGTTTTGAACCTCCTAAGGATGAGGTCGGGGCTAAAGCCCAAAATTTTTTTAAAAACGCTATAAAAGAATTACAGGATAAATTTGATATAGCCGCCTGTATTGAAATACGCGAGAAAGAAATCAGGGAAGCCGCTGAAGAGTTTTACAATAATATACAATCTCTACCAGCAGGCGCCGTTTCCCGTAAGACCGATAAAAAAATAGAAGTTTTAATTAAAATTCCAGACGATGATAACAAAAACGATAGTGAGAATAAAAATAAAAAGAATTAAAGCTTAAGAGCTATATATAACTAACGATAACTTAAACGGGGTTAGGCGCGGAGGACTTAACCCCTTTTTTTATTCTTGACAACAATTCATTTTTACCCCAAAATAGAGCCTGCCTACAAAAAAAGTATATTACTATGAAATCATTTGCCCTCTTATGTGTTATATATAATAGAGGGCATGCGGAAAGGTAAGTAATATGCAGCCCTCCGATGAATATCTTATACAAAAGGCCAGAGAAGAGGATAGGTCTACCTTTGAAGAGCTGTATAATAGGTATAAAAAAGCCATATTCGGCTATATTTATAGACTAATAGGAGATAAGGCAGTGGCTGAAGAATTGACTCAGGAAACATTCGTAAAGGTTTATATGAATCTGGCAAGGTATAGGCCCGAAGGAAAAGTTTCTTCCTGGATCTATACGATAGCTGGCAATCTCGCCAAGAATGAGTTAAGAAGCAGGGGGTATCGCAAAACGGTATCTCTTGAAGTTACCGTGTCAGATGATGAAAGGATTACAATAGGGGACATGTTAGCCGATGAATCATTCAAGCCCGACGATATTACGCAAAATGAAGAATTAAAACAGGATATCCAAAAGGCGATACAAATGTTGCCGGTTAAATATAGAGAAGTGCTTATACTTTGCGATGTGCAAAGCCTATCTTATGATAGTGTTGCCGAAATAATAGGTTCTACTATAGGGACAGTGGCTTCAAGGCTCAGCAGGGCAAGGGCAGCTTTTGTAAAAATATTTAGAGAAAATTTTGGCGATAGGACGTGATTAACATGAAACACCCGTTCGGCGTAAACATATTATCTCAATATATCGATAAGCGAAGCGCAAAGAAAGAAGCAGAACGCATCGAGACGCATGTTGCTTTGTGCCAAAGCTGTAAGCGGGACCTTGTAATTTTAGAGAATTTGGTTAAAGCTCTTAACAGCGTTAAAGATGTTGGGCCTGCGCCGAATTTCGATTTTAGATTCAATAAGCGCCTTGACGAAGCTATAAAGAAAAGAAAAGAAGAAAAGATCTATGAAAGTATTGCACGCCGCGCGCTGGAAAGTTTTGATAGGATACAAATAAAACCTGCACCCGTTCTTTTAAAAACAGTCGCAGCTCTTGTGATAGTATTTGCCGTAAGCGTTGCCTGTTTCGGGCAATTTAGCGTCGTATCTCCGGAGGTAATATCGGCTGAAGGAAAAGTCGCATTATTTGACAAAAGCCAGGGGAAATGGGTAGACGCCAAATTGGCGTCCAGGATAGACAAGGGTGATATTATAAAAACGTATTCTTCCGGTGAAATTGACGTAGGCGCTTCTAAAATATACGCTATGAGAATAAAAGAAAATTCAGAAGTTGAGGCAATAAGCCTGACCCGCAGAGGCATTAAAGGCAGGGTATTTTTTAATTTAAAGAGCGGCAGGATGCTGGTCGATATAGGCAAAAAATTCAAAGGGTCTGAGTTTAGGGTTTTAACCCCGGCAGCCGAAGCAAAAGCATTAGGGACTAAATTTATGGTTGACACAAGCGAGGATGATAGTAGAAAAACATGGGTCGGAGTAGCCGAGGGGGAAGTCGAAGTTAAAAGTACCTCCATGCCAGATATCTACGCGATGGCTAAGGAAGCCGTAATAGTAAAAGCCGGCCAAAAGACGGAAATAATCCCAGGCATGCCGCCGCTTATGCCGCAGAAGCTTTTAGACGAAGAATGGAGAAAAATACAAGAATTGTATCAAATAGGGAGCAAGATGCAGGTCGTGCTTCTTATAAGCATGGGAGATTCAAGGGTTAGGGAATTTTTGAGGCCGTGCCCGCTTTATATATCGCAAGAGCTTCCGAGGACCATACCTGCCATATTAGAGGATGCAGTTGTTATTATAAACGAAGCGATAGAGAAAAAAGATAAACAAAAGCACTTGGAGGCTGCAAATAAATTAAAAGAAATTGTAGAAAAATATCCAGATCCAAGGTACAACGCGCAATTTTTGATGTTCATAGGCGCATATTATAACGATATAGGTTCGTACGAAAACGCCATAGATACATTAGAGAAGGTAATAGAGCAATACCCGCATTCAAGTTTAGCCAGTTTAGCCCAGTGCGCAATCGGGAGTATATATGAAGAAGGTTTGAATAATAAAGATAAAGCAATAGAGGCCTACCAAAAAGTTGTCCAAAATTACCCTAATAGCCCCGAAGTTCAAATAGCCAAATCAGCGTTAGATATTAAAAAGGGTAGATAATTATTGAAATTTTCCTTCTCGAGAAGTGTTTTATTTAGTGAAGGGAGGAAGATAAAATGGCCATATCTGACATTGATAAAAGTGAGTTAGTAAACTCGCAAATAAGCATGTTAGTTATGAGGTTAGCCATGTTGGAGTTGTTGATCCAGCGGAGAGAAGAAGAACGAAAAGAAATTTTTTTTGCATTGAAAGTAAATGATTTTAAAAAGTCAAAGACTAATAGAAAAAAAGGAGGATGAAAATGAAAACTTTATTGAACTTATTTCTGATAGCAATCTTGGTTTGCAGCTTCGGAATTTGTTTTGCAGAGGAACAGGTTGTGAAGGATCCTGTTAAAGTTGATCCGGTAGTGGATATTGTTAAATGCCCGCCTCTTATGATCGACCCCAGTATTATTACGGGTACGATTCAATTGGGCGAAGGGTGGAATCTCATAGGCGTGCCTGTATTTACCAACATCTACACAGTCAGTCAGTTTATCAATGCCGTAGAGGAGAGAAGTCCAGAAATTTATCCTATTCTACAACTCGATAGAAATATGCCGCCATACAGAGCACCTTGGTGGATAGTTCGCTTGATCGCTGTATATAAGGATGGCGGGTGGGAAATATTATATGCAAGTAATGGGTCGATAAGTGACGGGGGAAATATAATGCTGAAAAATGATTATAATATGGTTCCTGGCGAAGCGTATTTTGTGTATCTGGATTATCGCGGGTATCCTATTGACGGTGGTGCGCCGAAGACTGCGGTTAAAGTTTCCGGGACCTGTATAGGGCAATCCGTTTCTCTGGATCTTAATAAAGGATGGACCGGGGCTTCTGTATTGGTTCATAATTGTTCTGGCTTTATTCGCATGCCGGTAGAGGGTCCGATAACGGTACAGAAAGATGGTGCTGAGTTCGAAGGAGCAGCAAGTGCCGAGTCTTATCCTCCTAACCCTCCAGGTGTCATTGAAGATCCGAAAATTAGATGCGCTATTTCTTATAATTTAGGTAATCTTTCCTACGAACTGGATGAGCAGGGAATTGTGGGAAAAATGGTTGCGTTTTGGAATAACGATAGGCAAGAATGGGAAACTTATGAATTGCCGTATCCCAAAACAGGATGGCCGGGCCATATCCCTCCTCCGATGCATTGGAGAGTTATCCGGCCCGATGAAGGATTTTTCATATTTACGGGCGAAAATGGGGTATTTGTGCCTAATGGCAAGAAATGCAAAATAGAGTATCCTTATCCTCCAAGAAGAGCCACAGCTACTGGATGGGTTACGAATGCTGTAAGCTTTGATTGCCCGGGATACCCTTTTTATTTGTCGCCTACACAGGATATGTATCCCGGCATTCCCATGGATGGCGCAATGGATGAGATAAAAAGGCAGCTATCAATACTTTCAGACACCGGTCTGCGGTGCACAGTAGAAGGATATTATAAAAATGTTGAGTGGTACGGAGTGGAAAGGCCTGGGTTGCATCAGGCAGATGTTCTGATGGTAGAAACTGTGGCGCCGGCAGACCTTGAAAACCACTCAGGACAGTTATCAAAATTCGTAGATGATAACGGGATTGAAAAATTTATATTGAGCGAACAGATAATTCCGGAATTAGCACAGATCTTGTTTTTTATAGAACCAGCAAACGATACAATAAAAGCTGAGCTTGAAAAAGCAGTGCTCAAAGAAGGATTATATGAGCAAGGATGTGTTGTATACGGAATACAAGAAACTAACGCCGAAGGGCAATTATCAGTTTTTCGTGTCAGTTTTGTTAAGCCGCTTATTGAAGCAAGAATTTACTTTTGAGGTTTGTTAGACATTTGGGAGGGCACATTAGTGCCCTCCCATTAAAAAAGGACTGAATGCAATGAAGAAAAAAATAATTATTATATGTATAATAGTTTTAGCTTTTATATGCACCAATATGGTTACTTTTGCGCTTGCTCGGGGTAAAACTAAAATAACAAAAATGACAGGCGTGACGGAAAAGCCAATCTTAAATGAAGCAGGATTGTTATTGAATGCAGGGAAAGAAGAAAAAATGAATTATGATAACGCGGCCAGGAAGCTTAAGAGTTTTGACCAGGAACAAACCAATTATAACGACGAAAGTAGTACAGGATATTTCAGTTCTGATAGTCCTCTCGAGGGGGCAGAGAATATAGATGTTAACCCAGCTCAAGAGAGCAAAAAAGAAGATAATTCAAACATGACTCAGGAGGCGAGCCAATCGGTAGGCGGGACATTTAATAATGTTGCAGAAGAAGAGACTATTTCCGGTGCCAGTCAAAACGCCAATTATAGTGAGTATGATAATCAAAGCGGCGAGGATAGCGAGGATCTAACCATGCAGCTGCCGCAATTCCCATTGACTGATTCAGATTTTGAAGTGCAGAGCGACGAAAATAGCCTGACAGATATAGCATTGCCTGAAATGCCGTCTCCTACCAGTGCTAATTAGTAATAGTGAGGACTTAATAAAATGGGTGATAGTAGCAAGATAATATTTATGAAACAAACAGAGTTGCCTTTATTGATATTCATGGTATTGGCAAGTCTTTTTATTTTAATAGCTATTTCTAATTCAAATACCCTGCCGCTTTAACAAGCCAGTGATATGTAAATTTTCCTCAAGGTCTTCGAATTTTTAGTTCTAACCCAGTTATAATATAGGATTTTTTATTGACTAAAATAAGCCGATATGTTAATCTATTCAAGAATTACAGGTTTACAATCGTAAACTTATTATTGATAGGCCTTGTTATAGATGTATCTATAACAGACTAAAAAGGTTATGACAAATGAAGACCGCAATTTTAGGTGACGGTGGTTGGGGAACCACTCTGTCCATCCTTTTGCATAGAAAGAAACACGATGTGGCTCTTTGGGGTGCATTCCCTGATTATGTAGAATTTTTGAAGAAAAAAAGAGAAAACCAGAAGTTTTTGCCGGGTATAAAAATACCAAAAGGGCTTAAAATAACAGATTCTTTGAAAGAGGCAGTAGAAGGCGCAGAGGTTGTGATATTGGCTATTCCTTCTCAATACATGAGGGGTATTCTAGAAAAGCTTAAGCCCTTGAACGTGAAGGATGCCGTGTTCGTGAATGTTGCCAAGGGTATAGAGAACGGTACGCTTAAGCGCATGTCCGAGGTTATAGTTGACGTATTAGGGGAGGTCAAGTTTGCCACGCTTTCAGGGCCGAGCATAGCAAGAGAGGTTGCCATCGGCATACCGACTACCGTAGTCATTTCTTCCTACGATATGGCATTGGCAAAGGAGATGCAGGAATTTTTTAGGACAGAGACGCTTAGGGTTTACACAACTAACGATCTTATAGGCGTGGAACTTGGCGGCTCGTTAAAAAATATAATCGCGATTGTGGCGGGGATAAATGATGGCCTGGGTTTTGGGGCCAACTCGAAGGCGTCCATTCTTACAAGGGGTCTTGTGGAAATAACAAGGTTAGGCGTTGCGATGGGTGCCAAGAAAGAGACTTTCAGCGGGTTGAGCGGTATAGGCGATCTGGTTACTACTTGTATTAGCCCTTACGGAAGAAACAGATGGTTCGGAGAAGAAATAGGTAAAGGAAAAAAACTTTCAGAGATCCAGAAGGAAACAGAAATGGTAGTAGAAGGCGTTGCGACTGCAAAATCCGCTTATGAGCTCGCAAAGAAATACAAAGTTGATATGCCTATCACAGAGCAGGTTTATAACATACTATACCATAATAAGAATCCCAAAGAAGCAGTTGTGGAACTTATGTCAAGGCAGCAGAAAGCGGAGTGACGAGCTCTATTTTAAAAATGTATATTCGGGACGTAGCGCAGTTTGGCTTAGCGCGTCCGCCACAGAAGCGTCGGCGGACGCCCGCTGAAGTTCGCTACTAATACTTCAGCGAATCCGCCGAAGTTGTAATGGCGGATTTTAATAGCGGGCGCTTGCTTGGGGTGCAAGAGGCTAGCATAGTAATATTATATTCGGGACGTAGCGCAGTTTGGCTTAGCGCGCTTGCTTGGGGTGCAAGAGGTCAGCGGTTCGAATCCGCTCGTCCCGACCAAATTTGACTTGGCGGGATTTTTGGTAAAGAAGTGAGATTTTTTAACTTATTTTCCGCCAAAACTTTTTTATCGTAACCGCTTTTATATAAAGGAATTAAATCAAAGGGCTTTTTGAAATCTAAAATAATTTTTCTGTCCAGCAGGCGGCGGTTCGTTCCAATTTTTTCCACCAGAGCCTTGATTTCGTAATAATCTTCTGACGAGGCAAGTTTCTCGGCGTGGCAAGCGTCATTTATCCATCCGCGTAATGGTTCGATCCAATTGTTTCCCTTTCTGCCAAAATCCCGCTTTCTCTCTAAAAGCTCAGTCTTTAGCTTAACCCGTTCATCCTTTTTGATGAGATAGGTTTCTTTTTCAATTGTTCCATTCAGAAAGGCATTAACTAACTTATCAAGCTTCTCTTCAGTTTCCTCAATCTTTACTTCAAGATTTTGGGCGAAAGATTTCGATACTTGAGTTTGTTCTTTCTCCCAAACATCTACTTGCGCACGCATCTTCTCTGTCCAGTCTTGGCAAAGAGCGACTTTTGAAAGTTCCTCTTTTAGCTGGGTAGCAAGCAAATCCTCTCTGAGGTGTCTTTGAGAGCAATGGCCAAGCCGTTTAGTACAGCGATAATATCTGTAAGTGCCACCATTACCGTGCGCGTATTGGGCGGTTATGGCTGCGCCACATTCTCCGCATCTTAATAAACCCACAAAAGGAAAGTTATGGCTCTTTTTGCTTTTTCTTGGCTTGGCCCGGTCTTTAAGAATTCTCTGCACACTTTCAAAAGTCGCTCGGGAAACAATTGGCTGAAATTTGCCTTCGTAGGTTTCGCCATTATGCACGATTAAACCGGTATAGATGGGATTGCTAAGCATATGTTTGATTACCGCTTTGCATAGTCTTTTCCCTGTCTTGCTTGCCACGCCCAAAAACTTAAGGCGTTCGGCTAAACTCTCTAAGGTATGTCTTCCTTGGTTGAATTCCTCAAAGGCTTTGCTTATCACGCGTGCCTTTGTTGGGTCTGGCTCAATGTTTCGTGTCTTGGCATTATTCAAATATCCAAGTGGTGCCAAGTCTGTCCATTCGCCACGCCTTAGTTTTTGGCGCATTCCACGCTTTACATTTTCAGAGAGATTATCTGAATAATACTTACTTTGGCCAAAGGCGACCTGAAGCATAAAGAGCCCTTGAGGTGTTGGCTCAAACCAGAAGGTAGGAAAGCGCAAAGAAACCAGCTTTCCTGTATCAATAAGATAAATAATCTGTCCGCCATCTACAGAGTTTCTCGCAAGGCGATCCGGATGCCAGGCTAACAAACCCACGGCTTCATTGCTTTCGTTTATCTTGGCAACCATTTTATTAAAAATTTCTCTACCAGGTTTCTTTGCGCTTTTACTCTCAATGAACCTTTCAATAATCTCGAGCTTTTCACGCTTGGCGTATTCTTCTAACTCAACAAGTTGTGCTTCAATAGACATTACTTGTCTTTCCTCATCTTCGGTACTTTTACGTGCATAAAGAAAGTATTTAGTCTTCATTTCCTCACCCCCAGATTATCGGTCGCCTTTGGCCTTATGATGTAAAGCGTGGGA
>PEWV01000008.1 GCA_002780005.1 Candidatus Aquitaenariimonas noxiae
TATGCTAAAGGGTTAGTACTGAGCGGCGCTGCTGTCTGTGGCTTAAGGCCGCGGCTTGGCGCCGTCGAAGTACTAATACTCTATGCCGCGCCTGGATTTTTTTCCAGCGTAAAAAGGATGCCTTATTATCCGCATGTCAGTCACATAGTCTGCCTTTTTGATCAGATTTTTTGAGGCCCCCCTTCCAGTGAGCACCAGTTCTAGGTATTTTGGTTTTGTGTCTATTAGCTCTATCAATTCGGATTCGGATAAAAATCGCTGGCTTACGATATTTATTATTTCGTCCATAATAACCAGGTCATAATTTTTACTAAAAACCTCTTTTTTTGCCTTTAAAAAATCTTTGAATACTCGTTTTTTTAAGATCTTTTCTGATCCTTCGGTTTTGTTTCTAAGGCAAAATATAGGATGCGTTTGTTTGAACCTGATAACTTTGCATTTTTTGTTTATTTTTTTAAGAACCTTTATCTCGTTATGCTCCGTATAACCTTTCAAAAATTGGATAAGGCAAACGCTAAGGCCGGCGCCTATTGCTCTTAATGCTAAACCTACAGCTGCTGTAGTTTTACCTTTTCCGTTACCGGTATATATATGGACAAGGCCTTCTTTAAATATTTTCATAGAACTATTTACTCCAAGCCTCTTTTCCTACCAGGGGGACAAATATGCATCCGCATATATCTAATGTCTTAAACTTCCCCTTAACATTTCTTACAAGCGTAAGCATCTGGCTATAATGCCCTCCAACCGGTATAATAAGCCTGCCGCCCTCGGCCAGTTGTTCTAAAAGGCTTTTAGGGATTTCAGGCGCACCTGCCGTAACTATAATACCGTCGTACGGGGCATATTCGTCCCAGCCTAAAGTTCCGTCTCCGATTTTTATTTTTATATTCTGATATCCCAGCTTCTCCAGGATTCTTTCTGCACTTTTTGCGAGATTTTCAAAGCGTTCCACAGAATAAACCTTCCCGGCCAACTCTGCCAGTATGGCCGCTTGATAACCGCTGCCTGTGCCTATTTCCAATACCTTTTCATCCTTTTTTAATTCTAAAAGCTCGGACATAAGAGCAACCATGTAGGGCTGCGAAATGGTCTGCCCTTCGCCTATAGGTAACGGAAAATCGCCGTAAGTATTATCGCTTTCGAGTTCTGGTATAAATGCGTGGCGCGGGACTTTTTTGAATGCTGATAGCACTCGCTCGCTATGTATACCCCTTGGAATCAGCTGTTCAACCACCATTCTTTCTCTAAGAATACGGTACTCAGACTCTTCCATTCTTTCTTCTCTTCGGCGCTTTATTAATAAGCAAACGCACAAATCGCAGCGTGTCAATAATAGGCTTGATCTTGCTTTCTTCCTTTTGATAAATACTTTTAATAGGGACCGAATCTATCTTTACGCGCATGTTTGCGGTTTCAATCAGCATCTCCGACTCTATATCATATTTGGATGTTTTTAAAGTTAGCTTCTCCAGCACGTCTCGCCTGACAAATTTATAACCGCATTGCGTATCTGCTATGTTTTGCTTACAAATACCGGAAACTATAGCTGACATTATTTTGTTCGTAAATAAACGCATTAGCGGCATAGATGTTGGATTATGCATTCTATTCCCTTGTATAAAAGCGCTTCCGCTCTCTTTTGCTTTATTTAAAAATTTATGAATTTCTCCCGGGTCATGCTGCCCATCCCCATCCATAATCAACATAGCGCTATAAGGTTTTGATAGGATAAACCGCACACCTTCTCTTATCGAGGCCCCCTTCCCCTTATTGCAGGTATTTCTTATAACAAATGCCCCGGCGCGCTCGGCAAGTTCATAGGTTTGATCTGTTGATCCGTCATCTATAACGACCGCATCAAGCCCTAAACCTTTTACCGCCTTTACGACTTCGCCTATTTTTCTGGCTTCGTTGTACGCCGGTATTAAAACGCAAACCTTATCCATGCTAAGCTGCCCCCCAGAATTTCCTAAAGACATACCACTGTTCGGGATATTCACGTATATAATCTTCGAGTACCTTAATAATTTTTTCTGTAACTGCCCTCAAATCCTTAATCCGGTCGCCCGTAGGTTTATAATTAATCTCTTCTTCAAAAGCGAATGTGAAAGTGTCATCCGGATTGCGCAAGAGGAAACCCGGCACGATAGCTGCGCCGGTATCTATGCTGAAGGCTGCCGGCCCTTTCGGCATAATAGCGGTCCTACCGAAAAACTTTATATCGATTCCATGCGCGCTAAAGTCCCTATCTCCCAAAAGGCCCAATATTTCATTCTTTTTAAGGGCGATAAAACATTTCCTTAAAGCCATCCCGATAGAAATAACTTTTACACCCGTCATCGCGCGCTGTCTGATAAAAATATCATTTATGCGCTTGTTCTTATGATCTAATGCCACAACATTTGTTTTATAGCCCAGTTTCGATGACACGACGCCGCCCAATTCCCAATTGCCGAGATGGGCCGAAAGGATTATGACGCCGCGGCCTTTTTCCAGCGCGTTATCCAGGTGTTTTATATTTTTTAATACCACATTTTCATTTATAAAATATTCGTTAATTTCTGAAAAACGAAAAAAATCCACCAAATATTTTGCAAAATTCCTAAACGCGTATTTTGCTATGCGAAAAGTTTCCTTATCCCTTTTGTTTAGTATTAGTTGCAAATTATCCAAAACTGCCGTTCTGTCATTTTTAGATGTAAAAAAATGAATGTCGGCAATAATTGTCGCCAGGGCATATGTGATACGTAAGGGCAGATGCAAGGCCAAAAACATACCTAATCTGTAAATCAGATAATCTATCATTTTTCTATACTATTCAGAATAAGTTCAGCCGTCTTCATGGCCGAATCCGGCTTTGAATACCTTCTCGCAAGCGCCCTCATTTGAAAAAGCTTTATAGGGTTAGAGAGGAGCGCCTCGACTAATACAACCACATCCCTATAATCTTTAGCCTTTAGTGCGACATTCTTTTTTAATAGATACAGCGTATTCATCGACTCCTGGCCTGGCAAGGGATTCACTATCAATATCGGAAGCCCTTTTATTAATGCCTCTGCGGTTGTCATGCCGCCCGGTTTCGTTATTATAAGAGAAGATACTTCCATTAGTTCTTCAATATTGTCTACATAAGAGAAAAAGACGGACTTTTTCTTTCTATGCCGAGCTGTTCTTTTAAGATGCCTGTAAAGCGAATTGTTTGTGCCCGCAACAATTATCATTTGGAATTGAACATTTTTAAGAGAGTCCAATCCCAAAACAATATTTTTTATAGGTCCTAGCCCCTGACTTCCTCCCATAATAAGAACGGTCGGCATTCTTGGGTCAATGCCTAATTTACTTGCGATCGCGTCACGGTTTAACGGACTCTGGAATTTCGGGTCCACAGGTATACCAAAGTCATGAACGCGTTCACAGGCTATCCCGTTTTCTATGAGTCTCTCGCCTGTTTCTTCTGAAGGAACAATATAACCATCTATATTATCATATATCCAATAAGAATGCGGGGCGTAATCTGTCAATATGCCGAACAATTGTATTTTGCTTTCATATGCGCATGTTTTTTTAAAATCTGCGACCATACCGCATGGAAATGCCTGCGTGCACGCTACCGCGTCAGGCTGGAAGTCGTTTAGAAGCTTTTTTAACAATCTCGAATTATACCTATGCATAAACTCCCTTAGCGCCATTACACTTCTCAGCACTTTTGGATTATCATATAAATAATCCCAAACTTCCGGACTTGTCTTTATGATGCCCATATAGGTTTTATTTATAACCTTTTCAAGGATGGGATTCGTATAATTAGCGCCGTTTATGTTAAGTATTTTAATATCCGTCCTTTTAATCTTTAAGGCGTTCTCCACTGCGAGGCTTGAGGCATGGTGGCCTGAATTATTCGATATATACATTAAAAGAACTTTTTTTTGCATGCTGATCAACTCTCGAGCTTTATATTTGCTATGACGTCACCCACATTGACTGTATCACCTTCGTGAAAAAATTTCTTATTCACCACGCCGGCTGATGGAACAGGCACATTGAAAGTGGCCTTGTCCGTTGCCATCTCTACAAGATCTTCCCCTTCTTCAACATGATCCCCTTCTTCAAAATGCCAAAATGTCAGTGTCGCGCTGTTGACGCCTTCTGCTAATTCCGGTAATTTAACTTCCAGCATTTTTTAAACCCTTTCTTTTAAATATATATTTTAATTTCTACTACATAGTTTCGTCAACATATCTTTATTGTCATAATATGAGCTTCTGACAAAGGGCCCGCTCTCAACATGCTTAAAACCATACGAGAGCGCCTCTTCCTTAAGCCTTAAGAAGGCCGAAGGGTGAATGAATTCCCGGACCTCTAAGGCATCTTTGTGAGGCTTGAGATACTGACCTATAGTCAAAATGTCACAATTAGCGCCGATCAAATCTTTAAATACCTCTAAAACCTCGGATTCTTTTTCGCCCAATCCAAGCATGATACCGCTTTTTGTCAACATGCTATTGTCGGCTTTTTTTACCTCTCGCAATAAATTTAGTGATAAACCATAACATGCATCGGCGCACACATTCTTATATAAGCTAGGGACAGTTTCTATATTGTGCCCGAATATATCTGGTTTAGCCATTGTAACCTTCTCGACAGACTCTTTTTTACCTTTAAAATCAGGCGTTAAAATTTCTATCGTGATATCCCCGCCTATAGACCTTATTTCGTTTATCGTATTTACAAACTGTTCGGCCCCTCCGTCGTCCAAATCGTCACGCGTAACAGAAGTTATTATAACATGTTTTAGCGAAAGTTTAAACACTGCTTCCTTTATGCGTTTAGGCTCACCCCTGTCAACATCTTCTGGCTGCCCCTTCTCTACTGCGCAAAACCTACAACCCCTGGTGCACGCTTTGCCCAAAATCATAAAGGTAGCATGAGATCTACCGAAGCACTCGTTCATGTTTGGGCACAGGCTATGCTGGCAGACTGTATTTATATCCAAATCTTTCAAAATAGTTTTTGTTTTGATATATTCCGGCGTTGCTATAAATCTTTTTTTCAACCAATCGGGAAATTTATTCAATTCAAGACCTCAAGATTAAAAACTCTTTCAAATGCGCCTACAATATGCGATTTTACTTCAGCTATCGGAATGTCTCTGCCTAATAGCTCCTTTAAGGATGTCATTTTAACCTGGCTTATGCCGCACGGGTTAATTTGCGAAAAAAAATCTAAGTCGACATTAACATTCAGGCTAAGCCCGTGATAGGTTACCCAGTTCCTTACCCCCACGCCTATCGACGCTATCTTACTCGCACCTACCCATACCCCTGTGTAACCCTCTAATCTTTCGCCTTTTATATTATATATACCCAAGAGATCAATTACAACGCTTTCCAGCGCTCTAAGATATTTGTGTAAATCACATTTATATTCGTGAAGATTAAATATCGGATAAGTCACAAGTTGCCCTTCGCCGTGAAAAGTGATATCGCCGCCCCTGTCGACATAGCTAACCTTCACATTTTTTTCTTTTAAGAAGTTCGTATCGCACAGGATATTTTTCGATGAACCGGTTCGACCGATCGTGAATATGGGCGGGTGTTCCAGAAGAAGCAAGGTATTGTATCCGTACCTGCCATTGCAACAATTTACTAAACCCTGCTGCAGAATATAGGCATCTTCATACTCTATCAAGCCTAGATCCAGCAATCTGTATTTCATATAATATGTATGGCTTTCCCGTAGAAATTAAATGCTGCTTCTGAAATGGATTCGCTGAATGTGGGGTGTGCGTGAATAGTATCCATTAGGTCTGAAACTTTCAAGCCGCCTTTCAGGGCCAGGGTTAATTCTCCTATTAAATCCGTGGCGTGCGCGCCCAGGATGTGCGCTCCTAAGATTTTTCCCGATGAGACTTCTCCGATTATTTTCACAAAGCCTTCGGCCTCGCCTATGGCTTGTGCTTTGCCTAATGCTGAATAAGGAAATCTCGAGACTTTAATTTCTCCGGCATTTGCCTTTGCCTCTTGTTCGGAAAGCCCGACTGTCGCTATTTCAGGATTTGTAAAAATACAATTCGGAACTGCATTATAATTTACAACCTGTCTCTCTCCTTTAATATTATTTACTGCTGCCATGCCTTCATGCGATGCAACATGTGCGAGGAGAACGCCGCCTATAACATCGCCTGCCGCGTATATACCCGGAACATTAGTCCTGAAATATTCGTCTGCAATTATTTTTCCGTTATCGAACTTAACGCCTAACTTTTCCAAACCAAGATTTTCCGAATTAAACTTTCTCCCTACGCAAATAAGCGCCTTTTCCAAATTATAGACTTTTCCGTTCGAAAGCGCCGCCTTGATACCAGCGCCGGTCTTTTTTATAGCCTCAACCTTTGTTTTTGTAGCTACTTCTATGCCGCGATTTTTAAATATAACGGCTAACCTTTTACCTAGCTCGCTATCTAAGAGCGGTATGAGGGTATCCATCATTTCTACAATAACTACTTTTTTACCGAAACTATTGTATAGCGTCGCGTACTCACAGCCTATGGCACCGCCGCCCACTATTAGTATGCTTTCCGGAAGCGCACGATGCGACATTATGTCATCGCTCGTAAGTATAGATTCTTTATCGAATTTAAATATCGGCAACCCGAGCGGCCTGGAGCCTGTGGCAATAAGAATATTTTCTGACTCCAGCCTTTCTTTTTCCGCTTCAACCAGACCTTTGTCTAAAATCTTGGCTTCGCCTTTAAATAAGTCTATTTTTCTGGCTTTAAAAAGGGAATTTATGCCGTTGCGTAATTGTTCGAGAACCTTCTCTTTTCTAATAAACGCCTTTTCGAAATCCAAAGAAACAGGGCCTACATTTACTCCGTAACTTGAGGCATTTTTTGCGGTTACAAACACTTTTGCGGTATGAAGGAGGATTTTTGTGGGAATGCATCCCCAGTTAAGGCATGTGCCGCCTAATAAGCTTTTTTCAACGACTGCTACTTTTAAGTTGCACCGCGCGGCCCATATACTAGCTACATAACCGCATGGGCCTGTGCCTATCACCGTAAGGTCATATTTTGGCATGTTATTTTTTATTTGAAAAATTTTAGGCTGTTTTTTATCGAGCCAGCGGAATTTTGAAAAGCCTTTTTTTCTTCGGGGCTTAATTCTATTTGTATGATTTCTTCGACTCCGCCCTTACCGATCTTAACGGGTACGCCGATGTACAAGTCCTTTAAGCCATACTCGCCTTGAAGGAAAGCCGAGACGCAATGAGTTCTTTTTTTATCCATGATTATAGATTCGACTAAATTGAAAATCGCGGCGCTCGGCGCATAATAGGCGCTGCCCTGGCCTAAGAGCGAAACTATCTGGGCACCTCTTTTTTTTGTATCTTCGATTAATTTAGCAATATCGTCTTTTGAAAGAAACTGGCTAATTGGTTTATTGTTGATTTTAGCCTGGCTTGTAATCGGCACCATCGTATCCCCGTGGCTTCCCATAACAAAAGCGCTGATAGAGGCCCTTTTCACATTTGTATTCTGAGCAATCAATTCGATGAATCTCGATGAATCAAGATCGTCACCCATTCCAAAAATTCTTTTTTTCGGAAACCCGCATATTTTCGATATTACGTAAGTCATTATATCTAAAGGGTTTGTAACGCATATAACTATAGAATCAGGGGCATATGACTTTATGCCTTCACCGACTTTTTCTACAACTTCTTTATTTTTTGATAACAGCTCTTCCCTTGTCATACCCGGAGTCCTAGGAAAACCAGCCGTGACAACTACTATGAAAGAACCTTTTATATCTTTGAAGTCCGAGGTACCGTAGATTTTTGATTCATGAGGAATGAGCGAGGCAGCGTCTGATAGGTCCAGAGACTTCCCTTTTGCGATATCCCCTCTGACATCGACCATTGCGATATCAGCGATACCGCTCTCTGCGACTCTCATTGCTAGGGTTGCTCCTACATTGCCTGCGCCGATAATAGATATTTTCATGCCCATAAGCACCTCGTGAAGTAGTCACTAGAAAGTATATGGTAGTTACGACACCCTACCTACTACCTGCTATCTTTTTAATAATAGCATCGGCCATTTCGGATGTGCCAACAGCTGTGGGATCGTCTCGCTTTGCCTTCAAATCGTAGGTTACAAATTTGCCTTCTTTTATAATATCTGCTACTGCGCGTTCTAATTTATCAGCCCGTTTCTCTTCTCCGAGATATCTCAGCATTAAAACGCCTGAAAGTATCATTGCGATAGGGTTCACCTTATTTTTTCCGGCGTATTTCGGGGCGCTTCCGTGAGTTGCTTCAAACAGAGCTATCCCATCCCCTATGTTCGCGCCGGCGGCCACGCCTAATCCTCCGGCCAGGCCCGCGCACAGGTCCGATATTATATCTCCGTAAAGATTAGGTAAAACCAAAACATCATAATCCTGCGGTTTCTGAACTAGCTGCATGCACATATTATCCACAATTCTATCCTCAAATTCCATTTTACCCGCATATTTTTTAGCGACCTCACGCGACACCTCGAGAAATAGCCCGTCGGTGTGTTTCATGATATTCGCCTTATGAACCGCTGTTACTTTGCGCCTTTTGTTCTTAATCGCGTATTCAAAAGCGAATTTAACTATTCTTTCAGTTGCGGTAACGGATATGGGCTTTATGCTAATGCCTGAATCTTTTCTTATTTTGCTTTTACTTAGCTCTTCTATCTTTTTTATAATAGCTTCCGCTTCTTTAGTCCCCTTTTTGAATTCAATGCCGGCGTAAAGATCTTCTGTATTCTCCCTGACTACCACGAGATCTATATTTTTATAATATGACCGCACGCCTTCGTATGACTTGCATGGCCGGAGGCACGCGTAAAGATCAAGCTGCTTCCTTATCTCGACGTTGACGCTTCTAAAGCCTGTGCCGACAGGTGTGCTCACCGGCCCTTTTATGGCGATCTTGTTCTTCCTTATAGACTCCAGGGTTTGTTCCGGCAGCGGCGTGCCATAATCTTTTATGGCGGACTCGCCGGCTATTTCTATATCCCAGTCAATCTCGATACCTGTTGCCTCTATACACCTTTTTGTGGCTTCGGAAACCTCTGGTCCTATCCCGTCTCCCGGTATTAACGTAATTTTATATGCCATTTTTCAATTTTTTCCGCCTACACTATTTTTTAAACAACTCATGTGCGGGATCCCGCTATGAGTTGTTTACAGTTGAGTCTAAGCGGGAAAATCCTCCGTGTTTTTTAAAGTGGCCGATAGCGCCGCCGTCTTTTAAAAAAATCTGCATCAAGGGGGGTATCGGCTTTATGTCTACATCCATATTTCTTGTTACATTCTTAAGTTTAAATTTTTTCATATCAAGCGTGAGCTTGTCGCCTTCATCTATCTCGTCTGTATCACATTCTATCAACAAGAGCCCGATATTAAAAGCATTTCTATAAAATATACGGGCGAAATCTTTTGCGAGCACCGCGCTTACGCCGCTCGCCTTTAAGGCTTGCGGCGCCTGTTCCCTGCTTGAGCCGCATCCGAAATTATATCCTCCGACGACAAAATCCCCGTTTTTAAACTTCTTTGCGAAATCCGGATTTATATCCTCAAAGATGTGTTTTGCGAGCTCTTTTGGGTCCTGTATGCTGAACTTATATCTTCCGGATATAACATAGTCGGTATTTATATTATCGAAAGGCTCCAATCTTCTCGCAAGGCCTGTTATATTTTGAGTTGTCATAAATACTTCCTGGGGTCGGTTATTTTTCCTTCTATCGCGCTAGCTGTCACCGTAGCGGGGCTCCCTAAATAAATAAAGGCATTGGGATTGCCCATTCTGCCTTTAAAATTCCTGTTTGCCGATGATATGGCTACCTCTCCGTCTCCCAATATGCCGCCTCCTGTTCCAACGCATGGCCCGCAACCCGGAGCGAGAACAACCGCGCCCTTTTTAACAAATAAATCTATAATGCCCTTTGATAGAGCCTCGAGATATATCATTTTTGAGGCCGGCGCTACAATAAACCTTACCCCCGGATGAAGAGATCTATTCTTTAATATATTAGCTGCTATCACTAGATCTTCCATCCTGCCGTTCGTGCATGTCCCGAGGTATGCCTGGTCTATTTTCACACCTTTTATTTCGCGCACGCTGCAAACGTTGTCGACTGTATGGGGACGGGCCACCTGAGGTTCAAGCTTGGAAACATCGTATTCGCGGACATCGCAGTAATTCGCGTTCTTGTCCGAGGAAACCGGACGAGATTTTTTCTTGGAATGCTTTTTAAGCCACAGCGACGTTTTATCGTCGCATTCCATGATGCCGCATTTAGCCCCCATCTCAACGGTCATATTCGAGATGGTAAATCTGGCCTCTACGCTTAACGAAGATATGGCGCCACCGCTAAACTCCACAGACTTATATGTCGCGCCCCCGGCGCTTATATTGCCTATGATATTAAGGATCATATCTTTCGAATAAACACCTTTGGGCAGCTTGCCGCTCGCTATAACCTTTATGGTTTCGGGAACCTTAAACCAGTTCTTGCCCGTCGCAAGAGTTAACGCCAAGTCGGTAGAACCCACGCCCGTCGAAAAAACGTTTATGGCGCCGTACGTGCAAGTGTGAGAATCGGCCCCCAAGACAAGATCCCCCGCTGTTACGTGGCCCATCGCGGGGACAAGTTCGTGACAAACACCTACGCCTATATCGTAAAGCTTAGCATTGTATTTTTTTGTAAAATTGCGGATTTTTTTATGGATAGTCGAAGTCCCTATGCTCGGGCTTGGCGAATTATGGTCTATAACAATGCAGAATTTAGACTTATCAAAAATCTTATTTACGCCTAGCTTCTCGAAACTATCAATTATTATGGAAGATGTGCCGTCCTGTCCGAAACAAAAATCAACATCGCATATGGCTATATCGCCGTTTTTAAGGTTTTTACCGGAGTGATCGCTAAGTATTTTCTCGGCTATGGTTTTGTTCATCGGCTTCTTGCCCACTCTTCTATCCTATCGAGACCCTTTTTTATGTCTTCCATGCTGGTAGCGAAACTTAATCTTATGTAATCGTCGGCTCCGAAGCCATCGCCGGGAATTACTGCTACTAATTCTTTCTCCAATAATATTTTCGTAAGCTCTGAGGATTTAAGCCCTGTTTTTGAGATGCTGCAGAAAATATAAAACGCGCCGCCGGGAATAAACGGTGAAAAACCCGGTATGTTTTTCAACCTTTCTACCATATAATCGCGTCTTTTCTTGAACTCTTTGAACATATTCGCCACAAATACATTCCCTCTTTCGTCAACAAGTGCGGCAAGGGCAGCCTTCTGGCTGATCGACGTAGGGTTTGAAGTAGAATGGTCCTGAAGCGTTGAAATAGCCTTTATTATACCCTCAGGGCCTGCTAAATATCCTATACGCCAGCCGGTCATCGAATATGTTTTTGACACGCCGTTCACGGTTATGGCTAAGTTATAAATATCTTTATCTAAAGACGCTATCGAAACATGCTTGCCTTCATATATGAGATTTTCATAGATCTCATCGCTTATTACGGTGATAGATTTTTCTTTTAATAACGAAGCTATATCTTCCAGTTCTTCTTTTGTGTAAACGGTGCCGGTGGGGTTTGACGGGCTATTCAATATAAAAGCCTTTGTTTTCGGCGTTACTTTTGATTTCAAGAGCTTCTTCGTTATCTTAAAGCTGCTTTTCATATCGGTCCCGACAAAGACCGGAACCCCGCCTGCCAGCTTTACCATTTCAGGATAACTAACCCAATAAGGCGAAGGTACGAGGACTTCATCCCCTTCATCAAGTAAGGCCTGAAAAATGTTGTAGAGAGAGTGCTTCGCCCCGCAGCTGACTATGATCTGCGAGGCTTTATAATCCAGACTATTATCGATTTTGAATTTTTTAGAAATGGCTTCTTTTAGTTCCGGGATACCGGTGGATGGGGTATATTTTGTGAAACCTTCTTTTATAGCCTTTATAGCGGCGTCTTTAATAAACTCGGGTGTATCAAAATCCGGCTCTCCGGCGCCAAAGTCTACAACGTCTTTACCCTCTTTTTTTAATTGCTTTGCCCTTGCCGTTATGGCGAGAGTCGAGGAAGGGTCTATCTTTTCTATTCTCTTTGACAATCTCATATATAAACAACATTTAATCCATGCTCTTACGGTTAAAGTATTGTTTGAGGTTCTTAAAGAAACCCGTCTTCGGAGGCTTTTTCGAGGGTTTTTCTTCTCTCCTGTGCTCTGTTACTTTTTTCTCATGAGCCTTTTCTTCTGGGTGCTCGCGCGAATCTTTTTTGTCAGGCTCTTCCTTTGAAGGCTGCCTTTGGGCTTCTTTTTTATCCTCTCCCTTTTTGGCTTTTTCCTGAACTTTTTTAGTTTTTGGTTTTTTCACTTCCTCGGCTGTGCGTTCTGTTAATTCGAAATAGGCCATCTCTGCCCCGTCGCCCCTTCTGGGATATAACCTTATTATTTTAGTATACCCGCCTCTCTTATTTTTGAATAGGGGGGCTACCTGGGTAAATAGCAATTTTACCATGTCTCTATCGTTCAGGATTGTGTATGCCTTTCTCCTGGCGTAAAGGGTATTTTCCTTACCAAGCGTTATCAAATGCTCAACGGTCCTGTGGGCTTCCTTAGCCTTTGCGACGGTAGTCATTATACGCTGGTACCTTAAGAGGCTTATAGATAAACCTTTAAGCAACGCCTTTCTCTCGGCTATATTTCTTGACAACCTATTCGTTCGCCTTCTGTGTCTCATTTTGTACCTTTTAGTTTTAATTCATCGATTTTAATGCCTAAAGACAATCCCATCTCGCCTAGGATCTTATTTATTTCGCTTAAGGACTTCTTGCCGAAATTTCTATACTTTAGCATCTCCATCTCTGTCTTTCTGACTAAATCGCCTATTGTCTTTATCCTGGCTTCCTTTAAGCAATTTGAACTCCTGACCGACAACTCCAAATCGCTCACTGGCGTTCTTAATTTTTCGTAAAGCTCTCTCTCTTCTTCGGTCTCGACCTTTTCTTCTTCTTCCTCAGGTAACTTGCCGAAGTTTACAAATATATCAAGGTGGCGCTGTAAGATGTGCGAAGCGTACAGGAGCGCATCTTTGGGTGACATGCTGCCATTTGTCCATATCTCCAATATCAGTTTATCATAATCGGTTATTTGTCCGACTCTCGCGTTCTCGATATTGAAATTTACCCTCTTCACGGGCGTGTAATTAGCGTCCAGAGGTATTGCCCCTATAGCTTGCCCCTCTTTTTTATTACGTTCCGCGGGAACATAGCCACGACCCCTTCCTACTTCCATTTCGATCTCGAGCTTTACTTTCTTAGTCAGGGTCGCAATGTGCAATTCCGGATTAAGGATCTCGACTGTCTCGTTTGTTTCAATATCCTTGGCTTCCACATCGTCTTTCTTATCCACATTTAGAACGATATTTTTAGGCGCCTTTGAATTGCTGCGCAATATGAGCTTTTTGATATTAGCTATAAGCTGCGGTCCGTCCTCAACAAGGCCGTCAAGGATAGAAAATTCATGCGACATACCGTTTATTTTCACAGACGTAATAGCTGTCCCTTCTATACTAGAAAGCAAAACTCTCCTTAAGGAATTACCAAGCGTTGTGCCATAACCCCTCTCAAACGGCTCGGCAATAAATTTGCCATAAGTGTTCGTATAGGTAGATTCGTCACAATCCAGCCTTTTGGGCATTTCAAAATCTTTCCAACCCCTACCCATTTATCTCCTCCTTTACTTCGAATACAACTCTACTATGAGTTGCTCTTTTATCGGGAAACCTACATCTTCTCTTTGCGGTAAATCCAGGACTTCTCCCTGTAGATTCTCGTAATTAACCTTTAGCCATTTCGGCACGCTTTTATCTTTCGATAGTTCTACGTCCTCTTTTATTCTTTTCAAAGTATCTTCTTTTGCTTTTATTTTAATGATGTCGCCTTTGCTCACAGTATAAGAAGGAATGTTTACTTTTTTATTATTCACCTCTATATAACCATGACGGACTAATTGCCTTGTCCTGTTGCGGCTTGAGCCGAAACATAAACGGTAAACCACATTATCGATCCTACGTTCCAAAAGCTGCAATAACACTTCGCCGGTAACTCCCTTTGCCCTTGAAGCCCGTTTGAAATACAACCTGAACTGCTGTTCGAACAAGCCGTATATCCTTTTGACCTTTTGCTTCTCCCGGAGTTGCAGGCCATAGTCTGATAACTTAGTCCTTCTTTGACCATGCTGGCCCGGGGAGTAACCTCTCTTATCAAAAGAACACTTGCTGATGCATCTTGTCCCTTTTAAGAATAATTTAGCTCCTTCCCTTCTGCAAAATCTGCATGAAGGTCCTACATTCCTTCCCATTTTACCTCCATTCGCCTAGATATTAGTGATAAACAAACCTGTGGTTAAACTACACTCTTCTGCGCTTACGAGCCCTGCATCCGTCGTGGGGTATTGGCGTAACATCTTTTATAGCTGTTATGCCGAGCCCTGCGGCTTGTAAGGCCCTTATAGCTGATTCTCTTCCGGAACCTGGCCCCTTGACCCAGACCTCTACCTCTTTTACGCCAAGCTCAAGCGCCTTCTTAGCTGCGTTGCCAGCGGCAACCTGCGCAGCGAAAGGAGTAGACTTTTTGGAGCCGGAAAAACCTGCAGAGCCTGTCGAGGCCCACGCAATAGTATCGCCTTTTTTATCGGCTATCGTAACTATTGTATTATTAAACGATGCCAAAATATGAGCGATACCGAAAGACGGTATAACCCTTGGTGTCTTTTTACGATCCTTTTGCTTTTGTTTCTTCGCCACCTGACATTACCTTTCTCTTTTCTTCTTTTCTTGTTACTCCTACAGTTTTTCTGGGGCCTTTTCTCGTCCTAGCGTTTGTCCTAGTCCTCTGTCCCCTGACAGGCAGGCCTCTTCTATGCCTGATGCCTCTGTATGAACCTATTTCGATAAGGCGTTTTATATTGCTCGATATGTCTCGCCTGAGATCCCCCTCTATCCTGTAATTTCTTTGTATGATAGCCGTCAATTTTGAGACCTCTTCCTCCGTTAAATCTTTCGCTCTCGTATCAGGGTTGACGCCGGCCTCTTTTAAAACTTTATTTGAAGCGGACCGACCTATTCCGTAAATATACATAAGAGCTATTTCTATTCGTTTTTCTTTTGGTAAATCTATACCTGCAATTCTCGGCATTTACGTAGCCTCCTTCTATATTATAGCCTATCCCTGACGCTGCTTATGCTTTGGATTAGAACAAATGATGCGCAGGATACCTCTCCTGCGAACTATTTTGCATTTCGCGCATATTTTTTTTACGCTTGCTTTCACTTTCATTTTTTTGCTCCGGGCTTATTATTTTTCTCTTCGTATAATCCTGCCCCTGCTAAGATCGTAGGGCGATAATTCCACCTTGACTATGTCTCCGGGCAGTATTCTTATAAAATTCATACGCATTTTCCCGGAAACATGCGCCAATACGCGATGTCCGTTCTCTATTTCAACCCTGAACATAGCATTTGGCAATGACTCCACGATCTTGCCGTCAACTATTATCGCGTCTTCCTTTGCCATCTTTTTAGCACATCTCCTTTTGCCACTTTGTTAAAACATCCGGCCCGCGGTTCGTGATACAAATGGTGTGTTCAAAGTGGCAAGATAAAGATCCGTCTTTAGTCACAACGGTCCATCCGTCGTCTAATACTTCCGTATAATAGGCACCTTCGTTTACCATAGGTTCGATCGCGAGCACCATCCCACTTTCCAGGCGCACGCCGCTATTCGGCCTGCCGAAATTCGGGACTTCAGGATCCTCATGCAGCTCGTATCCTACTCCATGACCTACAAAGTCTCTCACAACGCTGAATCCTCTGGACTCGACATAATCTTGTATAGAAAACGATATATCGCCAAGCCTGCTGCCTGCCTTAGCTTTATCTATACCTCTATAAAGAGCTTCTTTCGTAACTTGAATCAATTTCTTAGCGGGTCCTTTTACGTTGCCTACACTAAACGTATACGCGCTATCGGCAAAATAGCCGCCAACTTCAACACCTACATCCACACCTACTATATTGCCTTCTTTTAAAAATGTTTTTTTATCCGGTATTCCGTGAACTATAACGCTATCGATCGATACACATATGTTTCTCGGAAAACCTCTATACCCTTTAAAAGCCGGCTTCGCCTTGTTCTTTATTATAAAGTCTTTTGCTATTTTATCCAGCTCATACGTCGCCATGCCGGCACGTATTCTTTCGCCGATCAAACTTAAGGTCTTTGAAACAATTTCGCCCGCTTTACGAATACATTCAATCTCTTCATCGGATTTGAGCTTAATCATATTACGGATTCTTTTTTGAACAAGTTTCTTAAATCCCTGAAAGCGCTTTCGACATCAAGGTCGCCCGAAACTGTTCTTAATATTCCTTTTTTTTCGTAATAAGAAAGGAGTTTTTCTGTTTGATCTTCGTAAACTTTTAAACGGTTGCGCACGGTAGACTCTTTATCGTCTTCGCGTTGAAATAATTCTCCGCCGCATTTATCGCATATACCGTCCTTTTTAGGAGGTATATTTTTTATGTGATAATTAGCCCCGCACTTTTTGCATACGCGCCTGCCTGAAAGCCTCGAAATGCTTATTTCGGGGGTAGTCTCGAAATATATAACTACATTAATCAACATTCCTGATCTGCTTAAAGCCGCTTCTAGGCTTAACGCCTGCGTCTCGGTGCGCGGATACCCGTCAAGTATAAAGCCTTTGGACGAGGAATCGCGCATAATTCTATCTACTACTATATTGGTAACGATGCTATCCGGGACCAGGTCGCCTCTATCCATATACTTTTTCGCTTCCATGCCCAGATCGGTTTTTTTAGCAACCGCTTCCCTCAACATATCCCCGGTAGAGACATGAGTCCATCCGAATTTCTTTGCTAACACTACAGCCTGCGTCCCTTTCCCTGCTCCCGGGGGCCCTAATAACACTAATATTGTAGACATCTCTAACGTTCTAACGTCTTCCTCTAATTCTTCCGTGCTTCATGAACCCTTCGTAGTGTCTCATCAATAGATGCGACTCGAGCTGCCTCATGGTGTCTAATATAACGCCTACGATGATCAAAAGCCCTGTGCCTCCAAAAAACGACGCGACAAGATAGGGTATCTTAAGCCAGCCGCTTATTATGCTGGGGAATATAGCTATGATCGCTAAAAACACAGCGCCCGGAAGCGTGATCCTCGTCATTATAAAATCGAGGTATTCCGCCGTAGCCCTGCCGGGTCTTATCCCAGGTACAAATCCGCCGTATTTTTTCATATTTTCAGAAACATTTATAGGATTAAACGTGATCGCCGTATAAAAATAACAGAAAAATATTATGAGCGTCGAATAAACCACATTGTACACTATATTTTCTCTGCTAAGAGAGCCGGCTATCTTCTGCATCATAGGATTCGCGACCAGCCCTGCGATAGTAGCCGGAAAAAGTATTATGCTCTGCGCAAATATTATAGGTATAACGCCGGCCTGATTGACCCTAAGAGGGATATACGTGCTCTGACCGCCGTAAACTTTACGGCCTACTATTCTTTTTGCGTATTGAATCGGTATCTTCCTCTGCCCTTGCGTAATTACTATTACGGCCGCAACAACGACAAATAACATGACGGTCATTAAAATTAAAACAAAAGGCTGTAATTGGGACCTTTGCGGATTAAACGGCGATAATAAACTCATCAATTGGTACATCGCCGTAGGTATCCTTGATATTATGCCGACTGTTATTATCAAAGAGATCCCGTTCCCGACGCCTTTTTCCTGTATCTGCTCACCGAGCCACATTATGAAGGCGGTGCCGCTTGTAAGAGTTATTACGGTCAATATCCTGAAAGACCAACCCGGGAACTCCACAATCTTAAGCCCTTGGAACCTCGCAGGGTTTTCAAGCCAAAGGGCTATAAAAAATGCTTGGATTACAGAAAGAATTATTGTCCCATAACGCGTATATTGAATCATTTTCTTCTGGCCGGCTTCTCCCTCCTTAGACATTCTCTCTAAAGCTGGAATTATTGTCACGAGCAATTGTAGAATGATCGAGGCAGAGATGTACGGCATGATCCCGAGCGCGAATATGGTCAGTTTTTCCATCGCGCCGCCTGAAAACATATTCATTATGCCAAAAAGCGTGCCGCCTTGCGTTTGGGACATATTGTTAAAGAACTGGGCCAGCATCGCTCCATCGACGCCAGGGGTCGGAATATAGGCACCGACACGATAGACCCCGATTAACGCTAGGGTAAATAATATCTTCTTTTTTAAATCAGGAATCTTAAATAGATTCCAAAACGCCTGGAGCATATTTTTATCTTGTTATTAGTTTTATGCTGCCGCCGATGTTCTGTATCTTTTGCGCGGCAGATTTAGAAAATTTATGGGCCTCTACGGTTATCTTTCGCTTAAGCTCACCATTGCCCAATATTTTTACAGGTATACTATTTTTTATTAAATTTTTTTCTCTTAATTTATCTGGTCCCACAACATCGCCTTCCTTGAATATGTTAAGCGATTCCAGGTTGACTATCTGGTACTCTTTTTTAAAAATATTAGTAAAGCCTATCTTGGGCAGCCTTCTTATGAGCTGCATCTGCCCGCCTTCAAACCCGGGCCGTAATCTCCCACCAGATCTGGAAAGCTGCCCCTTATGCCCCTTGCCCGAAGTCTTTCCGTGGCCGGAACCGGTTCCTCTTCCTACAATCTTTATTTTTTTTCTGGCGCCTTTCGGCGATCTTAATTCATTAACTTTCACTTTCGTCTGGCTCCTCTGAAACCGGCCTGGTCTTCAACCTGCTCAATCCATCAATACCCGCCTTCAAAACATTAACCGCGTTGTCAGAACCTAATGACTTGCTCAATATATCCTTTATGCCGCTTGCTACGCAAAGCGCCCTTATAGGACCTCCTGCGATAACACCTGTGCCCGGACCTGCGGGCTTTAATAAAACTTTAGCGGCACCGAAATGGCCAGTTATCGCGTGCGGTATAGTTTGGCCTCTCATAGGAACCCTAAACATGCGCTTCTTCCCGCCTATCAGAGCTTTACGTATGGCCTCTGATATTTCATTAGCCTTGCCGAATCCGTAACCGCAGTTTCCCCTGCCGTCGCCCACAACCGCCAAGACGTTAAATGAGAAACGCCTGCCGCCCTTCACAACCTTTGCAACCCTTCTTATTGCTATCACTTTCTCTATTAGCTCGATCTGCTCTTCGGCTGTTTCCACAACAGCCTCTTCGGCGTTTTTGTTTTCTTTCTCTTTCAATTTCAACTCCGTCTTTTTAATATTTTAGAACTCTAACCCTGCTTTTCTCAACGCTTCCGCCAATACCTTCACGCTCCCATGATAAAGATATCCGCCTCTATCAAAGGTTACTTTTTTAATGCCTTTCTCCTGAGCCCTTTTTGCAAGCTCTTCGCCTAACATAGCAGCTGCGCTAATATTCCCGCCGCTTTTTATTTTGGATTTTACCACTTTATCCAGTGTAGAGCAGGATATAATGGTTTTTCCTTCCAAGTCATTAATGATTTGGGCATATAGATTCATATGACTGCGAAACACGCTAAGCCTTGGCCTCTGGCTATCGCCTGTTATTTTTGTTCTCACCCTCGTATGCCTCTTAAATCTTCCTATTTTTTTTCGTTCTTTTGTAAGCATTATTTCCTCAACTGTTACGCTACAGTCTTGCCTGCCTTGTGCCTTACATATTCGCCTGCATACCTTACACCCTTGCCTTTATAAGGCTCCGGTTCATAAAAACCCCGGATTTTACTTGCAACCTCTCCGACCCTTGCCTTGTCTATTCCTTCTACTATTATATTGACCGGCTTTGGAGTTTTTACGGTTATGCCCTCGGGTATAGGATATTTAATAGGATGGGTAAAGCCTAAATTTAAAACTAACTCTTTTCCTTTAGACTCGGCCTTAAAACCAACCCCCTGTATCTGTAACTCTTTTACGTAACCGTCTGTTACTCCTTTTACCATGTTGAATATGCTGCTTCTCATCATTCCGTAAGGAGCGGTATTTTTATTTTGTTCCGAAGGCATCCTTACTAGGATCCTATTATCCTTAAATGTTACCTTGACGTCCTTATGGATAGGCATCTGCAATTTTCCCTTAGGCCCTTCGATACGAATGATGCTAGAGTCAATGCTCACCTTCACGGCTGCCGGAACATCTATGGGTTTTTTTCCTATACGCGACATGGTTTTCCTCTCATATTACCAGGCATGAAGTATTACTTCGCCTCCGATGCCTTGTTTTCGAGCTTCTTCATCTGTCAAGAGCCCCTTGGGAGTCGAGATGATAGCGAATCCCATACCTCCGAGCACTTTCGGTATTTCATCCTTTTTAACATACCGCCGTAGTCCTGGTTTCGATATTCTCTTAAGTTCGGTTATTGCCGGGGTCTTTTCATTCAAAAATCTAAGATACACGCGAAGAATGCCCTGTTTATTATCTTCTATTTTTTTATAATTAGAGATCAGTTTCTTCGCCTTTAACTTCTTAATGATCTCCTCTGAAAGTTTGGAGGCCTTCACGTTAGCGGTTTCTTTTCCGGCACGTGAGGCATTCCTGATAACTGTCAGCATATTCGCTATAGGATCTGTAACGCTCATGTATATCTCCTTAAATTACCAGCTAGCTTTTGTTATGCCGGGTATTTCTCCCTTAAGGGCTAATTCTCTAAAACAAATACGGCAAATGTTAAATTTGCGCATATAACCCCTCGGCCTGCCGCATAGTTGACATCTATTATATTTTCTTACCTTAAATTTCGGTGTCCTTCTCTGTTTAACTATCAGACACGTTTTTGCCATCTGTTTCTCCGCTGCCTTTCTTAAAGGGCATTCCGAAAAGTTTCAATAGTTCAAATGCCTCTTCTTTAGTCTTTGCGCTTGTCACTATAGTTACGTCCATTCCTCTTATTTTTTGCACCTTATCATATTCTATTTCCGGGAATATTATTTGCTCTGTTATCCCGAATGAATAATTTGCGCCCTTATCGAAAGATGTAGTCGATAAGCCTCTGAAATCCCTGACCCTGGGTATCGCGATATTTACTAATCTATCTAAAAATTCATACATTCTCGCCCTCCTAAGCGTCACCATGCATCCGACAGGGGAATCCTGCCTTATCTTGAAATTAGCGATTGCCTTCTTGGCTCTTCTCGTAGCTGGCTTCTGACCGGTTATCATCGCTAACTCCTCCATGGCAGTATCAAGCTCTTTTATTTCATGCGCCGCTTCGCCAACACCCATATTTACAACGATCTTTTTTATCCTGGGAACCTCAAGTTTATTCTTATATTTAAATCTAGAAATCATTTGAGGTACTATTTCTTCCTTGTATTTTTCCAGTAATCGTGCCATTTTAGATGTTCCTTTACGAAATTATCTCGTTACATTTCTTACAGTATCGTGTCTTGGTTCCGTCGGTAAGCTCTGTTACACCGACCCTGGTAGGCTTGCTGCATGTCTTGCAGTAAAGCAATATATTCGAAAGGTTTATAAGGGCTTCTTTCTGGATAATGCCGCCCTGCTGGTCCTGCTGCGTGCGCCTCGCGTGTTTCTTTATGAAATTTACGCCCTCGACCAGAGCCTTTCCTTTCTTAGGGAAAACGCTCAAGACCTTGCCTGTTTTTCCCTTGTCTTTTCCTGCCATAACCATGACTATATCATTTTTTCTTATATTCTTCATTTTTATAGCACTTCCGGAGCTAATGATATTATTTTAAGAAAATTTTTGTCTCTAAGCTCTCTTGCCACCGGGCCGAATATCCTCGTGCCCCTCGGATTCAATGTCGCATCTATTATTACCGCAGCGTTGCCGTCAAACCTAAGATAAGAACCATCCGGGCGCTTGATAGGAAACGCCGTCCTGACTATCACGGCCTTTACTACCTCGCCTTTTTTTACTATTGCCTCGGGAGAAGATTCCTTTACGTTGCAAGTTATTATATCCCCCACGTCTGCATAGCGCCTATTACCTCTGCCGAGCACGCCGATGCACGAAACCAGCCTCGCTCCGGTATTGTCAGCCACGTCTAAAAGAGTTCTCATTCTGATCATTATCTTACCTCTGCTATGCTATTTTTTCTTCAATTTCTTTTTCTTTTACGCTTGCCTTCGCTAAGATCTCAACCAGTCTCCATCGTTTTGTCTTGGAAAGCGGCCTGGTTTCCTCAATGCGCACAGTATCACCCTCTTTAGCGTCGTTCTTCTCGTCGTGTGCCTTAAAGGTCGAACATTTTCTAATTACCTTCCCGTAATGCGGGTGCCTCACGGTTCTCTCAACCTGCACACTTATGGTTTTTGTCATTTTATCGCTAATAACTATTCCTATCTTTTCTTTTCTGTTACTTTTTTCCAATTTCCTTCTCCTTGAGTATAGTTTTGCATCTTGCGATATCTCTTCTGGCGATCTTCAACATGTGCGGTTTTTCTATTCTTCCTGCCTTTGCCTCTTGGGTAAGTTTAAACATTTCCTCTCGCAAGGACCTTATCTTTATCGCAACTTCATTCTCTGTCATATTTCTAATTTCTTCGGGTTTCAACCTCATTGTACCATTCCTCTTCTTATAAATTTTGTCCTAAAAGGAAGTTTGGTAGATGCCAGCCTCAAGGCCTCTTGGGCAAGTTCAATTGGAAGCCCGTCCATTTCAAACAAGATCCTTCCTCTTTTTATTACAGCTACCCAGTATAATGGAGCGCCTTTGCCTTTACCCATTCTTGTTTCAGCTGGTTTCTTTGTGACGCTTTTGTCCGGGAACACCCTTATCCAGGCCTTCCCGCTTCGTTTTATATGACGCATTATGGCGACTCTCGCCGCCTCGATCTGCGTATTAGTAAGCCATGCGTTCTCTAGCGCCTTAAGGCCGAATTCTCCGAAGTTCAGTTTGGAACCGCTAGTGCTTATGCCTTTGCGCCTGCCTCTTTGACACTTCCTATATTTAACCCTTTTGGGCATCAGTACCAACTAAGTCATCCTCCACTTTATCTTTTTTCGGTAATATATCGCCTTTATAAACCCATACTTTAACTCCGATGATCCCGTATGTTGTCATGGCCTCTGCAAAACCATAATCTATATCCGCCCTCAAGGTTTGCAAAGGAACTTTCCCTTTTTTATAATTTTCTGTTCTGGCAATTTCTGCTCCGCCCAATCTCCCTGCGCATCTTATTTTTATTCCGCCGGCACCGGAGCCCATTGCTGTCGAGACTGCTTTTTTCATGGCGCGCCTGAAAGGAATTCTTTTCTCAAGTTGGAACGCGATGTTTTCCGCTACAAGCTGTGCCTCAATGGCTGGGTTCTTAATTTCTTTTATATCTATGATAACTTCCCCGCCTGTCATTTCCTGTATCTCTTCTTTTAATTTATCGATTTCTGAGCCGCGCCTTCCTATTATTATGCCTGGTCTTGCGGAGTATATAGATACCCTCACCTTTTTGCCCGTCCTGTCTACAACTATGCTTGAAACGGCCGCTTGAGATAGGCTTTTCTTTATATACCTTTTGATCTTTATATCCTCTAATAAGTAAACGGAAAACTCTTTTTTGTTAGCAAACCAATGAGCCTTCCAGTCTTTTATGTAACCAAGCCTAAACCCGTACGGATGTGTCTTTTGTCCCATGTTTCTTATCTTCCTTTTCTACCTTTGGTGCTTTTTCTGTTTTTTCTGCCTTAACCGTTTTCTCTGTCTTTTCTGCTTTTACTTTTTTCCTTTTTCCCTTTTTGCTTCTCTCCACATTCTCTTTTACGTCTAATTCCACACGAATATGGCTCATACGCTTGAGTATCATATTGGCCCTGCCCATAGAAGCCGCTCTCCATCTAGCCATCATGGGTCCGCCGTCAACTGTTAACTTGGATATCAACAGATCCGATATTTCCAAATCCGGATTTTTTTGTTTCGCGTTGCTCGCAGCCGATAAAAGCACTTCTTTTACGTGCACGGCAGCGCCTTTTTTCAAATTAGCCAATATCGCAAAGGCCCCTCCGACATCTTTGTGCCTCACGAGATCTGCGACCAGTCTAACCTTTCTCGGCGATACTCTTAGAAATTTGGCAGTAGCTTTTGCAAACATTATGTCTTCTCCAAAGATACTTCGGTATGCGCGCCGTGTTTTCTAAACATCCTGGTAGGCGAGAATTCTCCGAGCTTATGTCCGACCATATTCTCAGTAACGAATACAGGAATAAAAGTCTTTCCGTTATACACAGCTATCGTATACCCAACAAAATCCGGGGGTATCATAGACCGGCGGGCCCATGTCTTTATGGGTCTTCTATCGCCGCTCCTTATCATTTTCTCTACTTTCTCTGAAAGCTTTTTATCTATATATGGACCTTTTTTCTTGGACCGCGACATTACTATTCTCCTTTTGTCCTTCGTTTTATTATATACTTATCAGATGATTTTCTTTTTCTTGTTTTGAGGCCTTTTGTTATCTTACCCCACGGAGTAGTGGGATGCCTTCCTCCGCTAGACTTTCCTTCGCCGCCGCCCATAGGGTGATCGTGAGGGTTCTTAGCGACTGCCCTGGAAAGCGGGTTTCTGCCAAGGTGCCTGGAGCGGCCTGCATTACCTAAAGATATATTCTCATGTTCTATATTTCCGACTTGGCCTATAGTCGCCAGACAATTTAAATTAATTAACCTAACCTCACCGCTCGGAAGCCTAACGTGAGCGAATCCGCCTTCTTTCGCCAAGATCTGAGCCATTCCGCCTGCTGAACGAACTATCTGTCCGCCTTTTCCTTTATATAATTCTATGTTATGTATCGGTATGCCTGGCGGTATGCTGCCTAAAGGCATGGCATTGCCGGCTTTTATTTCTGCATTCGGGCTTGACATTACTTCATCGCCTACTTTGAGATCGATGGGTGCTATAATATAGCGCTTCTCCTTGTCTTCGTATTGGATAAGCGCTATCCTTGCGGTCCTGGTAGGATCATACTCTATAGCAATAACCTTTCCGGGAATATTGAACTTATCTCTTTTAAAGTCAATAATTCTAAACTTTTGCTTATGTCCGCCGCCTATGCCGCGCGAAGTGATCCTACCGTAAGAATTCCTTCCGCCTGTTTTCTTTAAAATCTTCGTAAGGGATTTTTCGGGCTTATTCTTTGTTATCTCATCAAAACTTGAGACTGTATAAAATCTCCTGCTTGGTGTTGTCGGTCTAAAACTTTTTAGCGCCATAATTTTATCCTAAATTTTTTACGTTACGCCTATCTTTTGGCCTTCTTTTAAGGTAACGACTGCCTTTTTTCTGTCAGGGGTCATGCCCTCTTTGAATCTTAATCTTCTCTTTTTACCCCTTATCATCAAGGTATTCACGTCGGCAACTTTTACCTTATAAATCTCTTCTACGGCCTTCTTGATCTCTATCTTATTCGCCCTGGTGTCTACCAAGAAAACATATTTGTTATGGGGCAGCAATACCAGGCTGCCTTTTTCTGTTCGGAGCATCGCTTTAACTATTTCATAAGAACTCTTCATGATACAAACCTCTTTATTAATTTATGCAGGGCGTCTTTTGTCATCAAAAGATGTTCGCATCTTAAAATATCATCGCAGGATACGTCTAGAGGGCTTCTCATCAGGACCGACTCTAGATTCCTTGCCGCCCTTCTTACATTTTCATCAAGTTTTTCTATTATTATAAGGGTCCTGCCGTCCGCTTTAAGCTTACGGAGGACTTCTTTCATCTTTTTTGTTTTAGGCTCATCGAGCTTTAGTTCGTCTATTATTTTGAACCTCTCATCGCCAAGCTTGGAGTTTAGGGCGAATTTCACTGCCGCGAGCCTCATCTGGTGAGGGATCGCATAAGAATAATCTCTCGGGTGCGGGCCGAAAACAATACCGCCATGACGCCACAAGGGGCTTCGTATAGTACCGGCCCTTGCGCGACCTGTGCCTTTTTGCCTCCACGGCTTTTTGCCTCCGCCCCTTACCTCAGACCTTACCTTTGTATCGGCGTTGCCCTGCCTTTTACAGGCAGCATACATAACTACAGCCTGATGCATTAGCGTGGTATTCACTTCGCCGTTAAAAACCCGTTTATCCAGATCAAGAGTTTCCAGCTTTTTACCTTTTGTATCGTATACGTCGACTTTATACTCTTGCGGCTTAGTTTTTGAATCTGATTTAGATTTTTTCTTGGTAACCATCGTTATTTCTTTTTAGCTTCTTTTGGTTTCGATTCTTTCAGTTTAGATGCTGTCTTAACGCCGCCCTTCTTTGAAACAGAAGGCGGATGAATTATCTTCTTGCCTTTCCTCTTCTTCGCCTCGCAGACAAAGAGAAAACTATTATTAGCCCCGGGCACTGCCCCCTTTATTAAAAGAATATTGTTTTCTTTATCCACTTTAATGATCTCGAGATTCTGAACGGTCTTTTTATCGCAACCCATATGCCCGGGCAGGTGATGCCCTTTAGTAACGTGCGTAAGGCGCGGACCTGATTGCAAACTACCGACCGCCCTGTGAAACATCGAACCGTGGCCTCCCCCGCCGCCGGCCCATCCCCACCGTTTCATGCCGCCCTGAAAACCTTTCCCTTTTGTAACTCCGGTCACGTCTACAAAAGTCCCTTCTTCGAAAGAAAGTTCTACTTTATCCCCTGCCTTCAGGCCTTCATCCGCAGTTGTACGCAGTTCTCTTATAAACCTTTTTGGTGGAACATTCGCTTTTTTAAAGTGCCCAAGCATGGGTTTATTGACCGATGATTCCTTCACATCGCCGAACCCGAGTTGCACCGCAAAATAACCGTCCTTATCCTTAGTCCTTACCTGCAAGACATGGCATGGACCTGCCTCAATAACAGTAACGGGTATACGCACGTTATCTTTCGAGTAAACCTGTGTCATTCCCAATTTTTTTCCTAGAATAACCTTCGTCATCTTCTTTTCCTAAACCCTAATCGAGCAAATAGTTATTTACTTAATCTCCACATTAACCCCGGCAGGCAGGTCGAGTCGTCGTAATGCATCAATAGTTTTAGCCGTAGGATTAACTATGTCTAAAAGCCTTTTATGGGTCTTTAACTGAAATTGTTCCCGCGATTTCTTGTCAATATGCGGCGATCTCAAAACAGTAAATATCTCTCTTCTTGTAGGAAGAGGTATCGGACCCCTGACCTCTGAACCCGTCCTCTTGGCAGTCTCGACAATTTCATGGGTCGATTGGTCTAAAACCCGATGGTCGTACGCTTTTAGTTTTATCCGTATCCGCTGTTCTTTAGGTTGTTCTTTTGTCATTTTCTTACTCTATTATCTCGGCGACTACTCCGGCGCCAACCGTATGTCCGCCTTCTCTTACGGCGAATCTGAGTTCTTTTTCCATTGCTATGGGTGTTATTAGTTCTACCTCAACAGTCACGTTATCACCAGGCATAACCATTTCAACGTCCTTGGGCAGCTTTACATTACCCGTGACATCTGTGGTTCTAAAATAGAATTGGGGCCTGTAGCCGTTAAAGAACGGTGTGTGGCGGCCGCCTTCTTCTTTGGTCAGCACATAGATCTCTGCCTTAAACTTTGTGTGAGGCGTGATCGAACCGGGCTTTGCCAATACCTGGCCTCTTTCTAAGTCTTTCTTATCTATACCTCTTAAAAGGATACCTACGTTGTCCCCGGCTTGTCCTTCATCAAGAAGCTTTCTGAACATTTCAACGCCTGTTACAACGCTCTTTTTGGTAGGTTTTATACCCACGATCTCTATTTCGTCCCCTATATGAACGATACCCCGCTCGATTCTTCCGGTGCCTACTGTACCTCTGCCTGTAATAGAGAACACGTCTTCTATGGGCATGAGGAACGGCCGCTCGGTGTCACGTTTTGGCGTCGGGATGTAGTTATCGATGGCGTCGAGAAGGTCTTGTATGCATTTTGATTTTGTGGGGTCTGTGGGGTTATTCATTGCTTCAAGGGCTGAACCGCGTATGAAGGGGATTTTGTCTCCCGGGAATTCATACTTTGTTAAAAGCTCTCTTACTTCAAGCTCTACAAGGTCTAAGAGCTCCTTGTCGTCTACCGCGTCGCATTTATTCATGAATACTACTATCGCCGGAACGCCTACCTGCCTTGCCAGAAGAATGTGCTCTCTTGTCTGAGGCATTGGGCCGTCAGCGGCTGATACCACTAGGACTGCCCCGTCCATCTGGGCGGCTCCTGTGATCATGTTCTTTATGTAGTCGGCGTGGCCCGGGCAGTCGATGTGAGCGTAATGGCGCTTGGCTGTTTGATATTCGAGATGAGAAATAGCAATTGTGATACCTCTTTCCTTCTCCTCTGGTGCATTATCAATGGAGTCGAACGACCTCGCGTCTGCTAAGCCTTTTTTACTAAGATACATGGTTATGGCGCTAGCGAGTGTTGTTTTCCCATGGTCTACGTGACCTATGGTACCAACATTGACGTGCGG
>PEWV01000060.1:0-63392 GCA_002780005.1 Candidatus Aquitaenariimonas noxiae
CATGTGATCCTCCTTTGAGAAGGATCATTATAGCAACTTTGGAACAGGACATTCTTGCTTTGTTAAAACCGGACATTATTGTATTGCGATTACAGGTTTTTCTTATTTTCGCTTTATTATATACGAAGGGATAAGCCGGGAAGGGCGGTATGAAAGTTTTACTTTTTTAATGTTTTCTAAGAACGAGTCATCCATTGTGTTTATATATTTATAGTTTAATTCTCTTGAGAACTGGCGGAATATGAACTGGGCCAGGCCATTAATAGATAAGTCTGTTATCTCGTATAAAATGCAGAAGGTTTCATGATTCAATTCAAACCCGAAAGTGAAGGCTTTAAATTTGCTGTCTACCGTTACGATCCTACCTACCATATCTAAATATTTATAAGATTTTAACATGGTCTCTAACGCTATCTTGCTGTCTCTAAGCATATATTCATATGCGCTGTCTTGGCTTTTATCTCCACGCTGCCTTGACCAAAAATCATATAATTTAAGGCATTCTTCTTTGTATTTTAAAGAAAAGGGGAGGTATTTAAAATTATAATGTTTAACAAAGTGATTAAAACTAGAGCGCTTACTCTTAAATTTATCTCCTTTGAGTTGCGCTAAATCTTCTTTTTTGTATACATAGTCATTAGATTTAGGCATGTATTCATAGCCTAAATTCTTGTAAAAAGACAGTGTTCTTTCTTCCGCATTCTCAATGCGTGATATTTCTTTATTATTATTCATCTTGTCCATGATAGAAAATACTTCGTCAATGATTTTGGCGGAAGGTTGTACGCTTAACGGCGGCAGATACATAAAGCAGCCTGCGTGATCTTTAAAAAAAATACATAGGCTTTCTTCGATTTTGATCCAATATATTTCAAAAAGTTTCTTCCAAATAAAAATATTCTCGAACGCATAAGAGGACAGCCCGTGGGTTTCAAGCTTTAAGGACTTGTTAAAATATTTTTTATCACTAATATTTAATTTATGGATCTTCATCGATTATAACGAAATGGTTGAGATATTTAAAACTTTCGGATATTTATGTATGATACGCGGGGTATTTTTTAAAATTTTTTTGAACGCCACGCTCCTCACAAATTTGGTTATGTACCGCGTGTATTCCTTCAATTCATCGGAATCAAGCTTTGCTTTAATATACGAGCAATTAATATCAACGGCTAAAAAAACCTTTTTACCTGTCCGGTTAATAAGGAACGGGTATAAGGCGCATTCGAACGGCCGGAACGCGTAAGCCTTACATTCGCTGTTTTTTATATTAAGGAGCGGGCAAATAAAGATCTTTTCATCTAAAATCGGTATAAGTTTTATTTTTTTGCTTTTGGTAATAGCTGTGGGCTGGAGGGCATTGCTATTTAATAAACTTTTTATATCCCCGTCTAAAAGATGCGGCGTCCAAACAGAATCCTTTTTAATAAAACGGCAGCATATTTTACACTTAAGGCAAAAATCGTTTGGGATAAATTGGTTTATCATTGCGACAACGGTCTTGATTGAAAGGAGATAATTTTTTTCTGCACTGCCTTATCTTGCGGGAACAGCGCGAGGATCTTTCTATATAACTCCAGGACCTTCTCGATATCGCCGAAATTCTCATAAGACGCCGCTAAAAAAGAATAAAGTTCTCTTTTGCCGAATTTGTCCGAGTTCTTATCGGTTATAAGGCCGTAGGCTTTTTCGAAGTTAAACAAGGCTTTTTTGTAGTCCTTTTTATTTACAAAATAAACTTCGCCTAGTTGCGTATATATCTCCCAAGAGCCGGGGTTATGGATCAAGCCTTCTCTTAAAAATTTAATGGCTTCATCGGGCTTATTAAGCCTCTGCCCGATCCAATAGCTACCCGTCACATATGCGTCTATATTTTCGGGGTTTAAACGCGTGGAATAGTAGAGCCACGGCAAGATCTCTTGCTCTTCTTTTCCGTGAAGATGCATGTGTTTACTTATGCGTATTATTTCACCAATATAAGGAAGTATGCTTATTTTCGAGACGCTTGATAGTTTATCATTTTTTTTGTGAAAATGCTCGTTGTCATCGGCACACTTGTCTTCGCCATGCGCGTCTTCTGTTTTAGCGCATTCTTTTTCATCTTTTTTATAAATGCCTCCGTGAAAGTAGAGGTCCGCTTTTATATAAGAATAGTCCGAAAATATTTTTCTTATGTCCCCCAAAGTCTTGTAGAACATGTCCTCCTGCGCCACGCCTTTTTTTGAAAAAAAATTGTATCTATAATTGTCTATCGCCGGGGTAAGAAAAAAAAGCAGCGTAATAAGGCTCCCGATATATATTAAACTTATTCCTTTTCTATACATGATAGATTACAAGAATTTCTTTTTAAGTTTTGAGCAGCTTATATATAAAACTACACTGGTATATAAAATAGTATATACTATAACGCCCGAAAGAACCCATAAAGGAAAGGCTTCCCAGGAATGGGCCAATCTTACGCGCAGATCGTAAAATTCGTAATGCGGGATTACATAATAAACTATATTCAATAATACGGATTCGATCCCTGTTCGGGAAATAACTATCGCCCGCAGTTTATCCGCAAACCAGATAATAGCAAAATAAATTACAAATGACACCGTAATGCCGGCGGAAAGAGTTAAGTATAGCGTAAGCAATATAGATATAGCGGATACTAGGCTTAAAAAACAAATACCCATTATATAAGCCTGGATAACTAATGAAAACGCTATCCCTTCGCCCTTGATGCTCGTAACTACGATATAAAGAAAATAAAAAATCGTATAGGCTGAAGACGACGCTAACACAGTTCCGAGAAACCTGCCTAAAATAAAATGGGTCCTCGTCACCGGTTTTGCCAGTAAAGGCAAAATAGTCTTTGAATCAATTTCTTCGGGTAATTGTTTCGAGGCAAATGTAACCGCAATGATAAAAGAAAAAAGCCATAAACAAAAAAATCCTATGTCTTTTATATATCGAGACACGTTCCTGGCGCCAAAGAAGTTTTCTGATAGTAGAGACACCAGAAGCACCAGCAACATAATAAAAAAAACATAGAAATCTTTTTTTCTTATTAATGCCTTAATTGTGTTCTGGGCTAATATCCATATCTGTCTCATATTACCTATAATTATCCCCTATAATACTTAGAAAATAGCTCTCGAACGTGGTAGAACCGCCTTTTTTTTTAAGAAGATCTCCTAATTTCCCGGCCCTCAAAAGCTTCCCGTCTTTTATTATGGCCACCTCATCGCAGATCATCTCAACCTCGGAAAGTTCATGCGATGAGAAAAAAATAGTTTTTCCTTCTCTGTGAAGCTCTTTTATCACATCCCGCATCTTAATTCTTGAGACGGGGTCAAGCCCGCTTGTCGGCTCATCCAGGATAAGGAGGTCAGGGTCATTTATAAGAGCCTGGGCAAAACTTACTTTCTGCATCATCCCCTTTGAAAATGTCCGCATCAGGTTATCTGCAGCATCCTTAAGGTCGGACAAATCTATAAGCTTTTCTATCTTGGCTAGGGCGTTTTTCTTCGATATGCCGAATATCTGAGCGTACATATACAACAATTCCCGAGGCGTAAGATACCAGTAATAATTAGCTATTTCAGGCATAAAGCCTATTTTCTGTTTAACCGATAAATTATCGGGAGAGGCGCCCATAATAAGCACTTTTCCTTTATAGCGGGGAATAAGCCCTAGGATGATCTTTATTGTGGTAGTTTTCCCGGCGCCGTTCGGTCCAAGAAAACCATAGATCTGGCCTTTATAGACATTTAAATCCAGGCCTTGCAGGGCTTCTTTTGAATTTTTGCTTTCATAATTAACGTAAAGTTTTTCTATTTCTATGTATTTCATTTATGACGGCCTACCAGTATTTTTGTTAACTGTAAGATCCGATAAAAAGGCATAAAAGTAATCCGGGTGTTTAATATTCAATAAACTTTTTCTGTTTAGTTCCAGGTCTTTGTAAGTCATTTTGTTTATTTCACTTTCTGAATAGCTTAACATGTTTTCCGGTTTGCCCTTTGTTATAACGCCAATGCCGGTAGCATCATTGATAACAAACACCTTAAGATCGTTTCTTAGGGAGCGCAGGTTCACTATCGTTTTCCATACATCACCGGACCAGGCGCCATCATAATCCGGAAAATTCAACTTTTTCATATCTTCTATAGAGGCGGCGGGATAACCCTTCAATTCCGACGTGGGGCTGCAGTCATGCATGAGGATAATTCCGTTTTTATCCAGATATTTGAGGCAGTTCAATACATCTTTTAATGATTGGTTGTAGGTATGCAACCCATCTATAAAAACGACTTTAATTTTATATTTATTGAGCAGTGACGGATATTTTAAAAAGAACTCGTCACTAGTCATCTTGAAAATAACTTCCTTTTCAAAGAACAGCATTTTTTTTACTTTTCTTTTAATCACATGGAATAGCGGCGGGTTGATCTGGGGTTCCGGATCTACGCCAAATTTTATTTTCGCATTTATGAACCAAAAATTATACCCTTTTGCTATACCGATCTCCAGGTACGTACGGGCATTTAAGCTATCCGCAATTGCTTGTACGATCTCAAGCCTTTTCATATTTTGACACCTCTAATTTATCGCTATAGCGCAATTCTTTGATGATCTCCGATATGTCACGGCTTTCTCCTTTACCGACTTTTATAAGGTACGAGGCTATACTCAAGTTCGCGCGCAGCTTAAAAACCTTGACTTGTTCGCCGAAATCCTCGGGCAGTTTATCCGAGGCCTCTGCGTATGACCCAATGAAATATTCCTCTTTATATTTTTCCAGTACTTCCTGAAGGTTGTGGAATTGATACCTGAATTGAGAAAGGAAATATCCGACGTCGAAAGCCCTGGGCAAAGAAATAGAACTGTCAAAATCTATCACAGAGACAAAAAGCGTGCTGATATCGCGCGAGCGGTCCTGGCCTATAATAACATTCTTCGGGTGATAATCGCCGTGACATTGCACAAATGATTTTTTATCCCCCAAGAGGGTCTGTTCCTCTTTTTTCCTTAAAAACTCTATAACGGTTTTTATATACTTGGTATGTGGGTTATTGGTTTTCACAAAAGCTTCTTCGTATCCTGTAAATCTTTTTCTTTCACGCGCTATAGCATCATCCGGATCGCTCATACGTAACTTCATATTATGCAATTTGGCAAGCCACTGTGCGGTGATCTTAAAATATTCCATGCCTATGGTATCATTCACGTACCCAAGCACGTCAAATAAGCTTGAACCGCGCTGCCCTTCTTCGATGATAAGCTTATCTTTTTCATCAATATCCACGATTTTTGGAACGCGATATTTTCCACGATCAAATCCATTTTTATATACCTCTTCTCTTATTTTAAGCGAATTCTTGACCTGTTCCCACCTCTTATCATCGGTTATTTTTTTTGTAATAAGCCTTGTCCTGAACTCATCAGAACCCTTTATCCCCATTGTTATTTCCGTAACTGTAATATTGCTCCCTGACTTGGGTATTTCTTTAAAGAACGGCTTGCATCGCCCTTTCTTTATTTCGACAACAAGCTCCTCGATCGTTGAAATAGGGTGATTTATTTCAGTAGGGAATATAGCCACACTTTCTTTTGAGTGAGTGTCGCTTCCGCCAACCGCGGTAAATTTATACCGGTGCCAGAGGCTAAGCCCCGTATAATTTTCTTTCGCGTTGTAATTAACATTGAATATTTCGATCGCGTCCAAAAGCGGGTTCTTCAACTCTCCCTCGCTGGGGACCTTGCCGTTCCTGAACGGATGGGCCCAGATGAGCGCCGCGTCCGGGAAGTTCTTTCGTAACTCCTCGATAGATATTACTTTGTCCAATACGTCATTTACCCCGTATACTAAAACATGCCCTATGTCTGTTTCCGCTTCCTGCGCCGATAGTATCAGGAAATTATTCTCTACCTCGCTTTTTAACCTTAATTCGCGTATTTCATCCTCGCTCCACTTATATTTATGCTCGGTTATAACGATACCCTGCACACCCTTGTCTTGCGCCTGTCTAACGAGTGTGACAGGGTCTACCTGGCTGCATTTTGAGTATTTTGATGAATGGGCATGGATTTCTAGTAGCATACGTTCGATCCTGCTGTCATAAATGACGAAGACAAATTATGGATAGTTTTCCCAGGTTCCGCTCATTTCGCCATTATATGTATTCGGCGCTCCGCTTGGGGCAAATTGCCCTATGGCACTACCCGATAGCTGCTTATCAAAGCTATCAGCGAAACTATTAGCCGGCTGCACTGTTGCCGACCAATCTATAGGGCCGTTGGTATTCGTAGCGTATCCCGGATTTCCGCCAGCAACCATCACTTCGTCGCCTGTTGTGTAATTCTTAAATGTAAGGCTCCATGAGGGGGATACGTTACTGTTAATAGTCCCAGCAGTTATAACTCCGGACCATGTCCCGTCTGACTTAAGCGCAATATCCAGAGTCCCTGCGTTAAAACCACCGCCTACCATGTAAGAAAGAGTACCGCTATAGATAGTAGTAACGGATGATGCGGTAGTGGCGGAAGAAAACGTCTCGCTGAAAATAACCTGGTCTAATGGTCTTGACGCAAGCATTGTATCAGAACCTACCTCGCTTGCCGGCAGTACGCTTTGGGCTCCGCCTGAGACAAGTGATTGCTGGAAAGCCCCTTCTGAGGCCGTAGGTGCCGAATAACCATCAATAGCCTCTGTTCCTGACCATGACTGGTTTAGGTTGTTTCTTTGCTCGTTTGTTGTATCGATTGGAATAGATATCGCTCCTGATGAATCTGCCGATGAATTCTGGCCGGCTCCTATTTCCGCAGTCTGGCCTGTAATAGTGCTTATCATAAGGCCCTGCCCGCCTTCATAAAAAGCCTGCGTGGAAGTCGGCGTTGTGTCTAGATACATTATTGTCCCGCGGGGACCGCAGATAGCGAGCGGCGTCTTTATCTGGAAGGTTGACTGCTTTCCGCGTTTTTCAATGATGGCCTTTATCTTGCCGTATTTTGATTCTAGGGTATTGATATATTCCCCTGTAGAAGGGTCATAGCGCAATGTTTCAAACGCGAGCTCTGTGTTTGACTGAAGGAATACGGTATTCCCGTTATCGAGATGGATGCCGATCCTTCCGTCCTCACCCGTCTGGATTTTATCGCCTTCGGAGAGAACGTCATTCTGCTGGGTATTCTGCCAATCTTCGGATTTTTTTCTATATACGCGGGCCGTGCCTGCTGACATGGTAACGACACCGTTCATCTGGGCTTCGCCTTTTGGAAGCCATTTTTTAAGAAGAAACCGTTCAACGTCTCTATTGTGAAGCTTCATTTCCGAGTCAAGAAAGGTCTGCTTCTCTCCTGGGGGCGCGTTAAAGGGCACCAAGACCCGCTCGCCTGTCATCGTTTCCACAACTTTCTCTGGGATAGATAAATTAGATACCGAGATCTTGCCTTCTTTAACCAAGACGCCTGTTTTGCCGCCCTGATAAAAAACAAATATATCAGAGCCTTTAACGCTTCCTGTCGCATTCGGGGTTTCAATAACGAATGTATCGGGCTTACCTGTCTTGGAAACTACTGCCTCGACCTTTCCCCTGGTAAGCTTTATACGCGAATGCTCTCTTGTTTTTTTGTCATCGATCTTATATTCTTCTATTGTGACGCATGTATTCGGACCGAGCTTCAGTATACTCTTGTCGCCGAATTCTATCTCGGCCTTTGAGTAGCTCTTTGTCCTTATACGGTCTCCTAAATAAACAGGGTCTTTTATGTTTGCGAAAGCTGACGATGCTCCGTTGTGAGAGATATCGGATACGCCTTCGAGATAGGTGATAGTACCTACGGGGTTTTCGTTGTCACAAAAACCGTTCCATGCTATCAATAGAAAAAATATCGCGATCGTTAAGACTCTAGTACGCATAAGACACCGCCCTTCTTACGTATCTAAAATTGGTATTTAGCCCCTATACTATATACATTTCTTTTATATTTAAAGATGCCTATCGATGCCGCATCGTTTACAAACGTGTGCTGCAGTTGAAATTCAAAATTATCAAATACTTCATACGCGACCAGATTTGATACGGTAAAAACGTCGTCATGGCGTTCTTTGTCATATGTCGTATTCCGTTTTGAAAAATCCTGCCTGAAATAATCTCCGGCGACGCTCCACTTGACCTTTTTGACGATAGGAACTGTGGCGCTTGCGGTCAGGCGATTGCCTAAATATTTCCAGTTGTTACCTTCCGCGTCTTCTTTATTCATGGCATAGCGCAGGTTAAAAAAACCTTCTTTATTTCTGCCGAAAAAGTAAAACCATCCTAAAGACCCTAGATATTCGTTAGAGTCCCTATCATTATCTTCGCTTGTAACGGTCCAGGCGTAATCTTTGATATTGTACTGCAGTAAAAGTTGAACCATTTTATCATTACCGATCATTACATTGTTTAAATTACTTATACCTATTATTTCAAGGTACCTCTTGTCATTCACCGTAACATAATTATAATGCACGGGAAAACCTATAACAGCCTTTTTGGCGTAAAATGCTGGCTGCAATGCAAAATCATGGCTTACCGTATCGTAAAAATCAAGATCAAATTGTTTAGCTCCGTAAAGAGAGTATGAGGCCCTTGTCCCAAAAGTTTCGACAGGCTTGAAATTATATTCAACCTGCGCGGTATATACGTGACGCCAGTCTTCTTTGTCACTGGCTGCAGCCGCGAGGTCTTCGTTATTTGGTTTTAATATTACGTTGTCGTCGTACTGCAGCGAATAGCCAACGCTGCCTCGGAACGGCCGCATTGCCTTTTCTTGCCTTTTTAAGATACTTATGTATTCATTCGCGAACTCGGCTAGATCTGTTGCGGGTTGCTGCACAACTATCTCATTAAAGACATTTTTTGCTTCTTTGAAGTTTTTCGACTGCACATAAGCCAACCCTTTGTAATAACTTACGGTTTGCGCCAGTGAGGCATCAAGCTTTTCCGCCTCTTCAAACGCCTTAATCGATTCGTCGGGCGCGGATCCCTCTTTCAAAAGTACAAGCCCCTTAAAGAACGCTGTCTGGGCCGGAGCTATAGCCTCCTTTTCGGCTACGGCTATCCATTTTTTTGCCCCTTCCATATCCTCGGATTGATACAAAAGGTCTATTAATTCGGGTATAGCTTCTTTAACTTTTGGCTCGAGCGTGGCCGCGGTTTCAAGGTCGGGTTTTGCTTCTAAAAAATTTTGAAGCTTTTTGTAAGTAACTCCGCGGTAATATGCGATGCTGGCTGACTGTGGTTCTTCAGTTCTTAATTCTTTAAATAAAACCAAAGCCTCTTCATAGTTTTCATGCTGATAAAGCCATATAGCCTTTTCTAATTTGTTGCCTGAACTGCTTGAATCTTGAGGAAAGCAATGAGAAGGGAAATTAAGCGAGAATATAAATACAATAACAAAAACCAGTATTATTTTTTGTTTATATTCCACCGGCCTATTGCCTCTAGTATTACAAATATATGCTAAAGTTTATCATACAACTTTACTAGAGTCAATAGACATTATAAAAAACGAGATTATTTAAGTAATAGCGAGTCAAAAAAATATAAATTTTAAACTTAGGCCGTTTTCAAATGGCTTTTTGCCTTTTTAAGTTTTTGGTTAAATGGGCTTTTTTCAAACTCTATAGTCCATTTTTTTAGATAGCTCCAGCCTACGAATCTTATCATGTAATTCCGCCACGAGCGATTCCATCTTTCCCATCCGATCTTGATATTATGCAAAAAGAAAATTATGCTGGGAAATAAAAATATTTTCAATCCTAGCATAAACATATATTTGAATTGATAGAACCTGGTCATAATTTTCCAGGCTGAAAGCTGCATTTCTTCGGCTGTGAGGGGTTTGTCGGGTTCGAAAAGCGGAAAATTGCCGTCATAATATTCCCAACCTATGTCTTTAAGCGAATAAAGTCTATTTTGCCTTTCCAGTCGATTTCGCAGCTCTGTCCCAGGTAAAGGAACCGGCAATAAAATTTGAATAGTATCAAGTTTCGCCTTACTGATGAATCTTCTAAAACGTTTTATTCTTTCTTCTGGCGGCATGAAAAAACTAACTCCTTCTTGGAGCGGGTAAGCAAATATAAACATGCCATGTGTGACAAATCCGAATTTATGAAATACTTTGGCCAAGGATACCATTTCATCAGGCTTAAGACGCTTGTTCATAGCTTTTAATTCTTCTTCTATAGGAGATTCGAAACCTATCGCCACCGACAGAACATTTGCTTCTCGCATAGCCGAAAGGAGTTCCGTGTCTTTCGCCTTATCAAGCCTTATCTGAACGCCAAAAACAAGCCTTTTGCCTGTACTTTCCTGATATTTTTTGATCATCTTGCAAAATCTTATCGTATCTTCCCGATGCTGCCCAAAGAGGTCGTCGACTATAAAAAACTTACGCGCGCCCCTAGTTTCGGCAAGAGAGCTGATGCGCTCTAAGAGGCGTTCCGGAGACGCGTCCCTGGGCTTACCCTTAACTGTGCAGAATTCGCAATCCATGCCGCATCCCCTTATTCTTTCTACAGGGTAATTAATAATTTTAGCATACCGAACTAAAGAGAAGTCAGGTAAAGGCAGTTTGTCAAAATCGGTAATAGGCTCTCTTTTTTGAGTAAAAATAACATTACCGTTGTCGAGATAAGCTACGCCTTTTACCTCACTTATATCCCCTTTTCCTTCTAATGCCAAAATAAGTTCTTTAATAGTTTCTTCGCCTTCGCCTATAACCACATAATCAACACCTGAAACCAGGGCCTCGGGTATGTCGCCGTTGCTAAAATGTTGGCCTCCGGCAATAGTTATGACTCCTTTACTTTTATAAAAACGCGCAAGCTCATATAATCTTGGTATGGTGCTTGTTAACCCTCCGTATAAACCAATAATATCAGCCGGCCGTATGTTCTGCAAAAGTTCGTTATCAACCCCGCCTGAATCGCCCCTCGGTCCATATTTATCGAGGTTGTTCTCATCTATAACTTCCGCATCCCATCTATCCATCCTGTTTATAATGCTCGCGACGCATATCGGGCCTAAAGCGGTGGTTCTTTTGGCAGAATAGGAATAAATATTAATAGCCGGAAAAAGCGGGATTAACATTCTGAATCTATATCTTTTTTTGGATGAATTGATCATGCGGGGCTCCTGTCCTTTGATTGGTTTGGTAGGTACTCTAAAAAGAAAAACCGCAAGGCGAATACCCTTTGCCTTGCGGTTTGAGATGTTCTCCTCTTTTGACTAACATTAAGTATATCTATTTTTCTTCATTTTGTCAAATAATTTCAAAATTAATAAGACGGTAATTAAACCTTGTTTTATTTGATTTTTTCTTAGGATGGACGCTGATTTGACATAAAACCGCTTTTTTAGTTTTGATTGTATGAGACAAAAAAAGGCCCAGTCTTTGGGGACTGGGCCTTTCTGATTTGCCAGGTTATATCTTCTTTACGTTTTTAGCCTGTTCGCCTTTGGGACCCATCGCGACGTCAAACTCGACTTCTTGGCCCTCGCTTAAAGACTTAAAGCCATCACCTTGAATCTCGCTATGATGCACAAATACATCCTTGCCTTCTTCAGGAGTAATGAATCCAAAACCTTTGCTATCATTGAACCATTTTACTTTACCTTTTGCCATTATTTACTTTCCTCCTTTCCACATGAATTGCAGTAAGTTAAGAACAGAAACAAAAAAAACCGTCAGGCAAGCTTCTTTCTGCCTCACGGCCCAAGATATCTATTCCTCTTACCACGGAAGTATTATACCGTATCTAGTCCTGTTTGTCAAGATATAAGTTATAATACTTTAAAAAATTTTCCTAACATGTTGTCCGATATGGCGTTCTGTAAACTGAATGACCTGGCTCATTGTTTTGACGGCTTCCGCGGGATGGGCCCCGACAGACGTTTCCGCGGAGAGCATGAGATAATCAGAGCCGTCTATAACGGCATTAGCCACATCACTTACCTCTGCCCTTGTGGGCCTCGGATTCTCGGTCATGCTCTCAAGCATTTGGGTTGCGGTTATCACGAACTTGCCGGCTCGGTTGCACTTCCGTATAATCTGCTTCTGAACTATCGGGACTTCATAAATAGGGATAGAAACACCCATATCCCCGCGCGCGATCATTATGCCGTCTGATGCGTCGATTATTTCATCAATGTTTTTAATGCCTTCCCGGTTTTCAATTTTTGCTATAAGTTTGCACTTGGGCAAGCCTCTGCTTATCAAAGACTTGATCTTCAGAATATCCTCCTTAGTGCGCACGAAGGATTGCGCCACATAATCAAGGTTATGACTTATGCAAAAAAGTATATCCATTTTATCTTTTTCGGTAATAACAGGAAATTCCAGCCTCGCGCCGGGAATGTTCAGTCCTTTGCGCTCTTTAAGCAGCCCTCCTATAATTACGCGGGTTTTTAAGTTACTTTTCCCGCGGCCTTCTACCAAAAGGACTATATTTCCGTCGTCAATATAAATATCCTGTCTTGCTTTTATAGCCTTTAAATCGCCTGCGTAATCAAACGAAATGATCTCGCGCGTTCCTATGACTTTTTTTTGCGTCAGGTAAATAACCTGATTCTTTTTAAGCTCGATAGGCTTACGCAATCTGCCGATGCGAATACGGTTACCCTCGAGGTCACCCAATATCCTTACATGGCGAGCGTATTTTTTATTTAGTTCTCTTACCAATTGTATATTATCACGACATTCCTGGAGGCTTCCGTGAGAAAAATTCAATCTTGCCATATCCATGCCTGCGCGCATCATTTTAAGCAAAACGATTATCTTGTTTGACGCCGGCCCTAAAGTGCAGATTATTTTAGCGTTTGTCATTTATAGCTTTGCCTTTTTATATAATGCCTATACCTAAAGCAATAGCGATAGTGATCAATAATATCGCGACGATAAGCCGTATCACCCGCATTGTAATTTTATTAAGCAAACGATTCCCTATAAATGCCCCTAGAAATGCCGAGAGGATGGCTGACATTAATAAGACCATACTATTGCTTTTGATTATAGAGGGAAAATACCCGCTGTAAATAAAAATCCTGGAAAAATCTACCAGGCAGGAAATAGCAACACCTGTCGCGATAAAAGATTCTTTGCCCAATCCGCTCTTCATAAGAAACGCGCTGCGCAAGGCACCCTGGTGCCCGGAAAGCCCGCCGAAAAAACCGCTTAAAATACCGCCCAGAGGCAGATATTTTTTCTGAAATGATAACTTTTCAAATCTCGGAGCTATTTCAATAAATGCAAAAAGTATCATCAATATAGCTACTATAAGTTTAACCGGGGTAATTTTGAAAATATAACCGGATAATTGATATTGAACTAACGGTTTTAATTCAGAAAGCCAAAACAGGACTTTTGCTCCGGCTATAGCCGCCAAAACAGCCGGTATTCCAAATTGAAATACAGCTTTTCTATCGGCGTATCTGCCTAATAAAATAAATTTAAAAATATTATTAGACAAATGAACTATCGCGGTAAGGGTGACTGCTATATATATAGGGAAGAATACCGCAAAAACCGGCAAGAGGACCGTTCCCAACCCAAAACCGGAAAAAAGGGATAGTCCTGAAATCAGAAACGCTACGGAACAGATTATGAAATATTCCATTTACATAAAGTCCTTAAAGACGCCTGCTATATCTACATTTTCAATATTCGCTTCTGCTAAAGGAGTCCATTTATCGATCCCACTTCGCTCTTCATATGTTTCTTTATCGGATCTGTAAATAATACCTATAGGAATTTTGTCGCCCCATTCAGCGGCTTTCTGGTAAGCCAATACCTTGTCCTGCGGGTTATATAGAGGGTCATCATTAACTTTGTATACTCTTTTCGTATACCATTCATATGTATTTTTTTTATTATAGGTAACACAGGGTTGTAATACATCTATCAAAGAAAAACCTTTGTGTTTTATGCCTTCCGATATAAGCCACGAAAGGTGTTCGGAATTTGCCACATACCCTCTAGCGACAAACCCGCAACCGAGCGAAATCGCTATCTCCAGCGGGTGGATAGGCTCTATAATAACGCCTTTCGTTTGCACTTTAGTTTCATAACCTAGATCTGTCGTGGGCGAAGCCTGTCCTTTAGTCAATCCATAAACCTGATTATTGTGGACGATAACCGTTATGTCGACGTTCCTTCTTATATTATGTATAAAATGATTTCCGCCCTCACCGTAGCAATCCCCGTCCCCGGTTGTAACCAACACCGTCAAGTTAGGGTTGACGATCTTTGCAGCTACTGCCGGAGGAATGGCCCTTCCATGAAGACCGTTAAAGCAGTTGCACTTTATATAATGGGGGAGTTTTGCAGCCTGGCCTATTCCTGAAACAAGTAAAACGTCTTTAGGGGGCCGGCCTAATGCAACTAACGCCTTCTTAAGCGCGTTCAAGATCCCAAAATCGCCGCACCCTGGGCACCATGCGATTCCGTCATTACTTTTAAAATCATTTATATTCATTAGATATCTCTCTTGCTCAATTGCGCATTAAGATAATCCAGATCAAAAGGCCTTCCGTCAAAACGCAGCACCGAACCGCTAACCTTAATACCCGTCTCCCTCATAAGGAGTCTGGCAAGCTGCCCTGCTGCATTGTTTTCCACAGTAATAATATTCTTCTTGCCATTCAATAATCGGGTTATTTCCTGGGTGGGAAACGGCCAAACCTGAGACAGGTGCACAAAGCCGATATTTTCATTAGAGGTTTCGCAGACTTCTTTTATTGCGCCATAGGTCGAGCCAAACCCCAAGAGAATAGTCTTCGCTTTAACAAGATTATACGCGGCAGGCTGTTCGATCTCCCGGGCCAGGGCGTTCATTTTCTTATAAAATCTTTTTTCAACCATTTTTATGCGTATATCGGCTTCTTCTGTAATGTGCCCCTCTTCATTGTGCTCGTCGCTGTCTACGTATATAACATCCTCTATCCATGACGGTATGGCGCGCGGAGAGACCCCAGATTCGGTGAATTGATATCTTTTATAACCGGTTATTTTTTTAGACTCAGACCGCGAGATTATATGTCTTTGTATCTTTACTTTATTTAGATCAAAGGCCTCGATATCGCGTATCGAATCGGCCAGATGCTGGTCGGTCATTATCAAAACCGGTATCTGATATTCTTCCGCGATATTAAAAGCTTTGATCGTCAAATAAAACGCGTCTTCTATCGTGCCGGGAGTGTATACTACCCTTGCGAATTCTCCGTGACCGGCGTGAATGAGAAAATCTAGATCCGATTGCTCGGTTCTGGTCGGGAAACCTGTCGCAGGGGCAGGCCTCTGCGCATCTACTATTACAACAGGGGTCTCGGTCATTCCGGCAAGGCTCAAGCCTTCTACCATAAGCGCGAACCCGCCTCCGGATGTAGCTGTCATAGAGCGCGATCCTCCATAGGAAGCGCCCAATGCCATATTTATGGCGGCGATCTCATCTTCAGCCTGTTCTACCACAATATTAAATCTTCCGGCATAATGCGCAATAGTATTCATAATACTCGTGGAAGGCGTCATGGGATATGCAGAGTAGAATTTGCAGCCTGCCCTTATGGCCCCCAGCGCGATCGCTTCATTGCCGTCTATCAACAATGTATTTTTTGCTGAGGAAGCTTTTGGTTTATTTTTTTCTTTGCCGGGCTTATTTTTAGCGAAATCGTAACCGGCTCTTGCCGCGGAAACATTTTTTTTGATGCTCTCGTCACCCTTGCCGGCAAAAATATCTTTGATGGCCTCTTCAAGATATGCGAATTCTAATCGGTTTATTCCGGCAATAACTCCGCAAGAAACCGTGCTTATGAAAATATCGCTTCCGCCCACGCTTACCGCTAGCTCGTACAAGGGCACATCGAAAAAGGTTTTGTCGTCTTCGGGAATATCAAATTTCTTTTTATCTAAGACTATTATCCCACCCTCGTTCAAATTTGCTTTATGTATAGCGACACTTTGTTTGTCCAGAGCTATAACGATATCGGATTTTTTTCGAAGGGAAAAAATTTGACTGTCTGCAACTCTGAGCTGAAAAAAATTATTGCCTCCGCGCACCCTGGACATATAATCCTGGTTCGCGAAAATATTATACCCGGCTTTTTTAAATATCCGGCACAATGCCGCGCCGATAGTTTGCATTCCTTGGCCGGCTTCACCGGCTATTTTTATAGTAAATTCGTTCATAGCCCTCAAGCCCTGAATCTTGCCCCTTTATTCCTCTATCATTATAGCACTAGCTGGGCATTCTTGGGCTGCATTTTTACAAGCCTCCTTAAAAGCATCCGGAACAGGATTTTTATACGCTATGGATTTACCGTCTTTCATTTTAAACACTCCCGGGCAGGTTTGAGTGCATAGAGTGCATCCGATGCATATTTCCGGGTCAACAGAAGCTTTCATTATAAATACTCCTTTTCGGCTTTCTCAACCAGCTTTTTATACTTTTCATGAATAAGCGTTCGATCAAATGCTTCAAATCTGGAAAGCATCTCATCTTGCTCATTCTTGGTAAAATAGGTCATCGATGAAACAAAAAATTGTTTATCCTCTTTTTTAATATGGCTGGTATATAAATCAACTAGTTTTTTCAAGCATTCTTTGATCTCGCGCACCGTATCAGGATTTTCCCTCTGGCATCCTGTTTTTGCAGTCTCCAACTTCCCTATCAACTCTCTTGCGCGGGCATGATCTTGCATTAGATCTGCCATCATTTTTTTATGCTCGCTAGAAAGCGGCCTAGTCCCCAGGTCTTTAAACATAATATCTTCTTCTTTCCCATGGTGGCATCGATCGGCATAGGATTTAAAAAAATCCACAGCAACGCAGATAAGGTTTATATTAATCTGCTCTTTGGATCCTGCCCTTTCGGACTCCTTTTTTAACAAAGAGACCATGCGGTCAATAATCCTATGCTCTATCATCAATTGCCCTATTGGAAGCATAATTTTTAATATATCCTAAGTATAAGTTTTTTATAAATATAGGCTACTACGCGCCGAATAACTTGGTAATGCTGAATTTTCCCGAACCCATGAAGAGTAAGGAAATAAGCCCGCATAAAATAACAAAATTGTATTCCCATCCACCGTTAGTGATAAAAAAGCCTTTGCTAAGGTGAACTGTGGCTACTGCGACTAGCATAAAGATGATGAGCGGAACGCATGCTATCCTTGTAATCAATCCCAATATCAGGCATAAGCCGCCTATCAAACATGTGTAGGACGCGAGGATCGACCAAAATAGTGGTTGTATAAAACCCATTCCCCCTAACATTTTTGAAAAGCCACCAACGCCAGGTCCTTTATATAATCCGAATACCATCTGTAATCCGTGAGCCGTAAACATGATACCTAACCCAAGTCTCAAAATTAAAATTCCCCAATCCATACTATTCATCTCCTTTTATTAACCCTTTTATTAACCCTTTTATTATACCAAATTTATTCCTCCAATTGAAAGAACGATAAACACACATTATGAAATGAAAGATAGTAGGCAAAAGGCCTTTTAAATTAAAACCCATTATTACGCCGCAGGACCTGTTATTTGCCATAGGGATAATATAACCCATGTCTATCGGGCGATATTTTTTAAGCTTACGGCCTTTTATACTGTTTATTATATTTTTGGCCGCGAGATCTCCTTCTACTATGGAAAATTGCATAGCCATCCTTAAATAAGCGTTATTATATGAAAAAAACGCCGCATCACCCGCCGCAAAGCAGTTCTCGTTCAATCTTAAAAACTCATCTACCTTTATCCTCCCTTGGGGATTTTTATCTACCGTTAAGTTCTGTATAAATGCGGCTGTTTTCACGCCTGCTGCCCAGATCACAACGGCGTTATCAAAAACCCTTGCGCCTGAAACATAAACTTTTTCCCCATCTATTTTTTCAATCGCGCTGTCAACAAATACCTCCACATCTAAAACTTTAAGATTATCGGATACATATTTTTTCATCCATTCCGGGAGGGGGCCCAGAATCGAAGGCGCGCGCTCGACAATGACCACTTTACCTGCCTTTTTATCTTTTCCGAGAAAGCACCTCAAGTTAGTCGCGACCTCTACGCCTGTATATCCTCCTCCGCCGATGATGTACGCGCTGTACGCATCCCCCTTTAATACCCTGCAAATCGTTCTGACATCATTTGCGTCATCGAGTTTATAGGCGTATTTTTGTATATTTTCATTGCCATAAAAATTAGTTTCGCTGCCGCTGGCGATCAAAAGAAAATCATAGCTTAAGACCCTGTTTTTAAGCGTTACTTCTTTTTTGTAAAAATCTACCGCTGTTACCTCGTCATTTATGAACTGAAATCGCAGTCTCTGCGCCATGTCTGTTATATCATAGGTTAAATATTGAGGCTCTATACCCCTGCCTAAACAGTCAGGCAGGGTAGGCAAAAAGTCTGAACCCTGTTTCTTGTCGATAAGTGTTATTTCAATGTTCGGATCAGACTTGCGAAGCCTTCTTGCCGCGAATAAGCCGGAGAATCCTCCGCCTATTATAACAACTCTTCTCATAAGATCACCACTATGATCAAGATCACGCTTGCAAAAACGTGCATGGCAATAGTTAGTTTTGCCGACTCGACTAATTTTATTTTTTCTTTAGGGTATTTTTTAAATATTCCTGCCGATCTGACCGCGACAGGAACAAGAACGAAAGTAAAAAGTGCCAGCGGGGAAATATACCCCGAAGTGACACTAAATAATATGGACAAAAAAGCAAAACATACCAGTGCCAAATAAATTATATACGCCCTGTCATTGCCTAAAATACCCACCCAGGTAAGCTTGCCCGACTTTTTATCGTTCTCGAAATCCGGGATCTCGTTCCCATATAAAATAGCCGTTGTGAAAAATCCGAAAGGTAGCGAAAGTATAAAGCTTTTAAGGTCCGGAAATATTCCTGTTTGAATAAAATACCCACCCATAACCAAGACCGGGCCAAAAAGAATAAAGACTACGATCTCTCCCATTCTATGGTATGAAAGTTGAAGCGGTTTAAGCGAATATGACCAACTCAAAAAAAATATAAATAAAAAGATGCCTATTATTAATAGACTATTTGAAATTAAGGCGAGCGCGACCGCCGAAACGGCTGAAATAAGGGCAAAGAATGCGCCTAGCCATAAATAGAATACCTCTGAAAGCACACCCTCCTGGATCAGTTTAGATCCGCCGAAAAACTTGTAGAATCCCAGGTCCTGCCAATCCGCCAGGCTCTTAGAGTCGGCATAATCATTTATAAGATTCGCGCTTAAATGCATGGATAGGGCGACGGTTATTCCGAGTATAAATTTTATTAGATCAAAGTGCTGTTTATCGATCAATGAACCGAAAATAAAAGGGAGCGCGGTTGCGGCGGCAAAAGGCAATCTTAATGCCCTTGCAAGATCTTTAACGCAAAATTTCGTTTGTCTTGCCATTGGCCATATGTTAGCATATTCTCATGCTAAATGAAATAAAAAACAGGATTTTTTCGGAAATACGGAAGTATACACGCGATCTAAGAAATATATACTCCTCAAGCAAGTTATCCCCCGCACTTTTTAAGCACATAGAGGAATTCCTCTTAAGAGATAGTAAAAAAATACGGCCGGTACTTTTTGCTATCGGTTACCTTGGTTTTACCGGGAAACCGGCCTCCGGATTATACAGGAGCGCCCTATCGGTCGAGATCCTTCACGATTTTATGCTTGTCCATGACGATATAATCGACAAGTCTGACGTTAGAAGGGGCAGGCCCTCCATGCACAGCATGTTGGATAAATATGTGGCAAAATATAAAAATATTAAATTTAACGGCGCGGATCTGGCGATCATAACAGGCGATGTGATCTACGCTATGGGAATAGGCGCCTTTTTAAGTATAAAAGAAAACCCTGAACGCAAAGAAGCGGCGCTTAAACAGCTGATCAATACCGCGATATATACCGGCACCGGTGAGTTCCTGGAACTTCTTTCGGAGACCAAAGAATTAAACAGAGTAACAAAAGATAATATTTATAAAATATACGATTTAAAAACTGCCAATTATTCCTTCGCCTGCCCTCTAGCGCTGGGCGCGATACTCGCGGGGGCAAAAAAGAGGGATGTCAATAAATTAATAAAATACGGGATATTCTTAGGCAGGGCATTTCAGATAAAAGACGATCTCTTAGACATGGTTCCTGAAGAAAGACGGCTCGGGAAATCTGCCTTTTCGGACCTGCGCAGTTCAAAAAGGACAATACTTATATGGCATGCGTATAATAATTCCGATAAAAAGGATAAATTAAAAATAAAATCAATACTAGAAAAGGATCATATTAATAGACTTGATTTGTCAGCGATCCAAAAAATAATCGATAAGACCGGGACAATTAATTATGCGAAACGGGAAATAGATGAGCTTCTTAAAAAGGCTGGCTCCATTCGCAAGCGTTTAAAAATCAATGAAACCTATAAAAATATACTGATATCTCACTCTGAAGAGATCTTTGATTTATAGTCTTTGTGCCTTATTCTTCGGCGCTATTCTTCAACTGTAATTTCTGCGGCCTTCAAGCCGGCAAAGGAGTTCGCGTAATAGTAAACCTTGACCGCATCGGATAAACCGATCTCGCTAAAATCGATATCATGAGCGCCTTTGGTTATTTTCGTATCATTAGAAACTACAAATGTCATATCATCATTATCCAGCGCCCGCACAACAAGCTTATTCCCGACCCAATCCGTATCTACTACCGTGCCTGAAACACTTCTTGCCTGCTCCGTCTTGCCGGGGCTCTGGCAATAACCAATAATACTTAATGACATCGTGAATAATAACGTAAGAATAAATATTCCCCTTTTTATCATTTTATCACCTCAAATTTTATTCATATCTTAGCGCTTCGATAGGATCGAGTTTGGAGGCCTTCTGCGCCGGCCAAAGGCCGAAAACTACTCCTACGATCAGAGAAAATATTGTCGCGAGAAGTATAGAAAATGTTGAAACCTTTACCGACCATCCGGCTAAAAGTGTTATAAGAATTGATATTCCGCCGCCCAACAAAATACCTAATATGCCTCCTATAAGCGACATCAATACGGATTCGATCAGGAACTGGACCATTATATCTTTATTATTCGCCCCTATCGCCTTACGCAGCCCGATCTCGCGCGTGCGCTCGGTCACTGAAACAAGCATAATATTCATGATCCCTATCCCGCCCACCAGGAGTGAAATGGCCGCGATTGACCCTAATAATAAAGACATTGTCTTGGTTGTTGATTCAAGCGCATTCTTTATGTCGGCCATGTTGCGGATCTGAAACGAGTCATCAACATCTTTTTTATTGATATGGTGTCTTTTAATAATAAGCTTGGATATATTATCCTGCGCCGCATCCATCAACTGAGGGCTTTTTACCTCTACATAAATGGAGTCTATGTATTCTTTTCCAAAAACCCTATACATGGCCGTGGTAACGGGAATAAGCACAGTATCGTCCTGATCGTGAAAACCGGCCGCCCCTTTTGACGGCAGCACTCCTATTACTTTAAAGTTAAGAAGGTTTATCTTTATCGTTTCCCCGACAGGATTTGCGTCACCGAAGAGTTCCCTGGCAGGCGTAGTGCCGAGCAGGGCGGCCTTTACCCTCATCTTTTCTTCATCTTCGTTAAAGAATCTGCCTACGGCAGGATACGAGGCCCTGAGTCCGGCATAATCAACCCCGACACCCTCAACTTGTGTATTCCAATTTTTATTTCCATACACTAACTGCCCCCTGCCTGTCACCGAAGGGCTCTCACTCTTCACTTCGCCGATAAGTTTTTTAATGGCGTCCGCATCCTGCAAGGTAAAACGCGTCACAGAACCTGTTTCTAAGGCTACTCCATGGACCCTTGAAGAGCCGGGCCTCACCACGAGCAGGTTAGAGCCTAAAGACGCCAGCTGTTTCTCTATCGACTCTTTCGCCCCCTGCCCTACCGCAAGCATCGCTATAACCGCTGCCACGCCGATCAATATGCCGAGAATAGATAAAAATGAACGCATTTTATGCGACACCATCGCGCCTGCTGCCTGTTTCAGATAATCAAAAAATTTTGTTTCCCTGTTCATCCTCTCTGATTTGGATAAAACGAAATCTATTATCTTGTCCGCCTCATTTTCTTCAACTGATACCGGTAAAACCCCGGATCTCTCGTCAGAAATAACCCGGCCGTCTACCATGCGAATAACGCGCCTGGCGTGCGCGGCAACTTCATGTTCATGCGTAACAATAATAATAGTCTTTCCTTTTTGATTTAAATCCTTCAGGATCGAAATGATCTCTTCTTTGCTTTTTGAATCAAGATTACCCGTCGGTTCATCGGCCAGGATAATTAAAGGGTCGTTAACCAATGACCTGGCGATCGCGACACGCTGCTGCTGGCCTCCTGAAAGCTCATTCGGCTGGTGGTTTATCCTTTCGGCAAGACCTACTTCCTCTATCTTTTGTTTAGCCCGGTCCTTTAAATGCCGCTTTCCGGCATAAACTAAAGGAAGTTCAGCATTCTCCAAGGCGCTCATTCTCGGCAAGAGATGGAACTGTTGAAACACAAAACCGGCTAAACGGTTTCGTATCGCTGATAATTCTTCATCTGAAAGCTCATTGATTTTTCTTTTCCCTAAATAATATTCTCCCGCGTTGGGCCTGTCAAGTAAACCTAAAATATGCATAAGCGTAGATTTGCCCGAGCCGGAAGGCCCCATGATCGCGACAAATTCCCCAGGAGCGATCTTTAAGGAAACGTCCTGCAGGGCCTTTACCTCGACCTGGCCCATTTGATAGGTTTTATAGATATTTTTTAATTCTATCATCGTTTTTTGCGGCTGGGCATGAACGGGTTAGTGCCTGTCGTGCTTGTCGGAAGAGAGTACTTTTGTGTCTTTATCACTACCTTGCCGTCCTGGGTCAGGCCAGAAAGAATTTCTATATTTTTATCATCGGACATGCCGAGCGTAACGGCTGTTTTAACAGGTTTTTTATCTTTATTTCTTTTAACCAATACGTAATTTCCGTCTTTTTCATTAAGCACGGCGTCCACGGGAAGAAGTAAGGCGCCGGATCTACTTTGTTCTATAAAATCAATCGTCGCATTCATGCCTGAACGGAAAAATGACGGCACCTCTTCGGGCATAAGATCGACCTTATAGACTGTAACGTTGTTAACGGTTTCCGATTCATAATAAATATGCTCAACGGATGCGCGTATCTTTGTATCCGGATAGGCTTCCAGGCTGATAACGGCCTTATTATCCGGCTTGATCTTGCCTATATCGGTCTCATCTACCTGCGCCCGCACGATAAGGCGGTCCGACAATACCACTATAGCATCGGATGCGGTAACGGTCTGGCCCGGCTGAGTATCCGAGACGATAACTTCTCCGTCGATCGGGGAAATTAACGGAATGGCCTTGTACGTTTCTTTCCAGTATTTTAACGATTCATCGCTTTGCCCGCGCGCGGCATCAAGGAGCGCGGCCCGTTCGGTCGAACTCATCCACGCTAAGATCTGTCCGGTCTTAACCACTTCCCCTTCCTTAGCCAGCATTTCCACGATCCGTCCGTTAACAGGCGGCTTTACTTCAAGCCTGTTCTTGGGCAATACCGTACCGGTAGTGGAAATGATGTTCTCGATGTTCCCTACAACCGGTTTTATCTCTTCGGTTATTTCGGTATTCTGCTTAGGATGCCACAATTTCGCATGCAGAAAGATCAGGGCCGCCAGTATACATAAAGATATAGAAATGATCTTCAATTTTTTATTGCGCATATTCTATTGTTTCTCCTTTCGCTTGAACCCAGTTCGCCTCGGCAAGTAAAGCATTGGCTTGAGCGTTTAAATATGCCTTTTTGGCGCTTACCAGATCATTCTGGATAATGATCCAGTTATCGAATGTGATAAAACCTGTTGAATACTGTTCTTGCGCTATTTTTGAGCGCTCCTCGGTTGCATTAAGCACCTTGCTCTGTACTTCTACCGTTTCAAGGGCATCCTGCAACGCCGTCCATGTCTGCTCGAGCGCTACAACAACGCTGTCCTTCGTGCTTCTTTCATTGGCTTCTGCCTGATTATATAGGGCTTTGGCCTGGTAGACTTGAGCTACTTTTGATCCACCTTCAAATATAGGCACGCTTGCGCTCAAACCCAGGCTCCACCCATTGCCTTCAGGGGGCCAACGAGAATCGCTTCTAGTGGCTCCCGCAGTGCCTGAAAGTGTCGGAAAAAATTCCGAATACGCGGATTTGACCCCAAAAGAAGCCGCGTTCTTTTCCGCTTCCAGCTTGAGGTAGGATGGGTTATTTTTTACCAAAGTTTCGAAATCCTGTTTTTCTTTGGCCGGATCGCGTACTGTAAAATCCGCCTTCACACTCATAGGCTTAAATTCCCTGCGCCCCATTTCTTTCGTTAGCTGTCTTTGCGCGAGTTCTACGTCTCTTTTGGCCTGCGAAAGCTCAAAATTCGCCTCCGCAAGATTCGCGTCTGCTGTCAGGAACGCTCCTTTATGCTCTAACCCCGATTGATACCGTAAAGTTATCAGATCCAGATTGTCTTTTCTGATCTTTGCGATCTCATTGGTTACATTTATTAACTCCTGTGCCTTTAATAAATTAATGAAGGCGGTACGAAGGTCTAATCTTACTTCGGACGAGGTAAATTTATAATTATATTATGCGGCCTTTATATTTTCCGAAGCGGCCCTTACGTCGTTTATCGTCTTAAAACCATCAAATATTAACTGGGTGCCGGCGACACCGTATGAGTAGCTATTGCTCGTGGAACTCCTCATCTCATCGTCGGTTCTCGTGCTTGTCTTCGCCGTTCTGCCGCTGGCATTTCCGGTAATCTGGGGAAGCAGGCCGCTTGTTGTTATTGCCTTGCTGGCTTCCTTCTCTTTTATGCTTTCTTGGGCAGAGATCAAATTTGGATGGTTCTTTTGGGCCTCTCCAATGCAGTCCTGCCACGCAAGAACCTCCTCGGCTAATGCGTTCCCGATAAACATATTAAAGAATAATAGGAAGGTAATAAAAAATTTTATGTGCTTAGTCATATTTTTTTAGTTTAAGTTTTTTTATTATTAATAGTATGCTATATTAAATCAAATCCCTTGTCAATAATAAACCACGGAAATAGCCCTGCTTTTTATTTCGCGTACATGACTTTTAACTGTTCGATCTTGGGAAATTCCGTATAGTATTCGCCCTGGGGACCGACAAAACCGTTCCCCGATCTTTTTAACGCAACGGCAGTATATCCGCCCTTGGAGTTGGGCACGTTCACGGTAAAAGATTCTTCTGTATTTTTTGCCGGAACCCCCACTTCGGCCTTTACCTGGTCGGCAACCTTCTTTTTGAAAGCGGCATCCTGCTCGGATTTGAGGTCTTTATTAATAATGATCACCTGCGGCGGAGGCACAACCTGATATCCATAATTCGTATACATATAAGTGGTACCGTTAATCGTATAGTAGGGAACCCCATCAACAATAACCGGCTGATAACCCGCAGGAATTGTTGTAACAACCGCTCCTATTGGCGCAGGGATAACGACATATCGATCCGACGAGCGTTGATAGTATGTGCCTTCGTAATAATAATAATTCGACCCTCCGATTATAAGCCTGAAAAAACCGTAAGGCAAAGAGTGATAAGCCCTGCCGTGCGGGGGATAATTATGAAAATCGTGGGACCGCGGACCTTCAAACCCGCGCGCATCAGCCGGTTGCGATTGACTTAAGAATGCTAAAACCAAAAAAGAAACCACTACTATTTTCTTTATGCTTCTGCTGCTCAACATAACGCACCTCCCTTTAGTCTGGATAACAACATCCTGGTTTTTAATCTTTCAGATAGTTAGACAAAAGTAATCGCCAAAAAGTTCCTTAATTCAAACAAAACTGTATAATAAAAACGTTATGACATAACTTCTTTATTATCAATTAGTTAGGATTTTAACCTTCGGCGTGATGGTCCAGGTGTATGTGGGAATGGATGTGTATTTTGTCTTTATGCCTGTGGCTATGGATATGCACAAGGTTATTCGCCTGAAGAAGGGCGGCGTCTTTCAATATCGAGTCCGGCTCCCCGGACTTGACTATTTGTTTATTATGGCTAAACACATAGACAGTGTCAGATATCTCCTCAACTATATGCAGGTCATGCGTAGAGGTGATTATAGTTCTACCTGAAATATTCTCTTCTATAAGCAGGTCAATGATGTGCCTGGTGGTCAATGGGTCAAGGCCGGCGGTAGGTTCGTCTAAAATGAGGACTTCCGGTTCGATGATCAAGGTGGACGCTATAGCCACTTTTCGCTTTTCGCCTATGCTTAACTGATGCGGCGGCCTATTAACGAGATCTTTAATATTTAAAATGGCGAGGAGCCTCTCGAGACGCTTTTCGATCTCCTGTTCCTCTATCCCAAGCTGCAGGGGACCGAAAATAATGTCATCCTTTACGGTGGGGCAAAATAACTGAACATCGGGATTTTGAAAAACTAAGCCTACTTTTTTACGAAAATCCTTGGAAAAAACCTTATCATTAAAAATATCCTCATTCAACGCGCTGCCAAAAGCCGTAATGCTGCCGCGTTCCGGAAAAATGAGGCCGTCCAGCATATGTAAAAGAGTTGACTTACCTGAACCGTTTGCGCCTATCACAGCTATCTTTTGGCCTTTTTCTATTTTAATATCTATCCCGCGCAAAGCCGGATATTTTCCAAGATATGAGAAGTGAACATCTTTTAACTCAAATATCGTATTAGCCATAATGCCTTAAACTCTCGCTTTTGCGCCCAAATAAGTAAGTCCCATAAACAAAATTATTACAAAAAATAACCACAGCCAGTCTTTTGCGCTGGTTTTAAAATCATGCAATATGACAGGTTCTCCGTCGTATCCCCGCGAAAGCATGGCATTATAGACCTCTTCATTCAAACGGTAGGACCTGTACCATAGAAAAGCTATATTTAAGGCGACTATGCGCTGGCCTCTTTTATAATGTACCTCTAGTCCCACGCGGCTTTTTATCGCCGTATAAGTATTTTCGATTATTTCCATAAAAAGGTATATGTACCTGTAACACATGCCGAGTATCATAACAAATATTTGAGGCACCTTGAAGATGCGCAAGGCTTTCAAGAGCTCAAAATGTTTCGTGGTAATGCTGAGCAGGACAGCAAAAGACACTGAAGTTATTACGCGCGTGACAAATAACAGCGCCCCGAAGAAGCCCTGACGCGTAATAATAAGTTTAAAACCAAGCAGATCGATCACGGCTAATGTTTCCCCTGGGGTAAAGACACTGAATAAAGCGGGAATAGCGATAAATAGCGAGAATAAAGGAATAAAAATCCAGGTGCGCTTTAAGAAAAAACCCAGGTTAATTTTAGAAAGACAGGCCAACGATAAACATAGCGCGTACAGGCATAATAAAATAAGGATATCTTTTATAAGAATTGCCTGGATGATGAACAGAAGAAAAGTCGCTGCTTTTATTCTCGGATCCAATGATTGCAATAATCCTTTTCTTAAAGCGTATTCATCCGCGAAAACAGATTCTTTTAAGAAGGATAGAGCGCCCATGATCGAGCGTTCTATAAAATTATTATTCTTAAGCATTTTTTAATCGTCTTTCTTTGCCAATATTTTACCGATAAGCAATACTACGATAACTGTTGCAGTTATCCCTACAACCGCTGATATAATATAGGAAAAACTTAAACGCGGCAAGCCTTTTTCTTCCCAACCCCTGAAGGCATAATCAGGAATGGGCGCACTCCAGAGGCTTGAGAGTTTTTCCAGACCTCTCGGAATATATCCGACTAATTCCTTGATCGTATCCGTTCCCCACTCGCCCCAGGCGTCACCTGCCTTAAAATGATCGGGCAACAACAACCCAAGCGGAGAGAGCACGATCAATATTGCTAATCCTATCCATAATTTCGTAGTAATTTTCATAACTACATCCCCCCTTCTTCGATAACTTCGGGAGCTTCTTTTTGGAGATATTTGACTACTAAGGCGGTAACAACGGCTTCCACCCAGCCGAATATCAAGAGGTGTTCACCCGCCATTGCCGGTACCGCGATTTTTAATCCGTAAGGGCAATAAAGAGCCTGGCCGTTCGCGGTATGGCATAATAATGGCTGTAACCCAAACTCAACGCCTGCCAGAAAAGCCGCCACGTTAATACCGATATATCCGGCTGCGCCTGCCGCTAACATTCTCCTGCTTGAATCTGCAGAGGCATTATAGCTGATTGCCTTATAGACGTAATAACCCGTAAACGGCAGCACAAAAGCCATATTAAAGCAATTGGCCCCTATCGCGGTAATACCACCGTCGCCAAATAATAATGCCTGGACCACCAGGGCAACCGTTATGGCAATAGAGGCTGCCCAGGGCCCTAATAATATTGCCACCAAAACTCCGCCTACAGCGTGTCCCGTGGAACCGCCCGGTATGGGCACATTGAACATCATGATCACAAAACTAAATGCGGCGCCTATAGCAAGCAAAGGGACTTGTCTTGCCTTGAGCGTCTTCTTAACGATGCGTGAAGCGGCTGTCCATATAGGCAGCATGATCGCGTAAAAAATCCCGCATGTTGCCGGCCCTAAATAACCATCAGGTATATGCATAAATCTCCCCCTTCTTAAAATGTATAGACAAACGTCGCGACAATAGAATCGTTTGCGTCTGTATTGGTCCCTGTTAATATGCGCTGATAGGTAATTAAGGTCTGAATTTTGTCATTTGACCATCCGATACCCGGAGCGATAGTAAGATAATTAACATCCGATCCTGGGGTTCTTGCCCCATCCTCTCTTCTATCTCCCTGCAAAAATCCATTGACCTCGAACATGAGGTTGAAGCCTTTCGGCAGAAAATATTCTACGCCGAAATCGTAGTTAAGATAATCCGCGTAACGCGTCTTGATACCATCAACATATACTTGTTGCGAAATGCTATATGTGGCATCGGCATAAAGTATGAATGGTTTCAACTTCTTAGCAAGATTAATGCCAAGACCCTGATCCCATGAGCCGTCCCCCATTAAATCTGCTCCTAATTTATCAGGATCGGCGTTTTCATATTTGCCCGTAGGCATTCTGAGCTGAAATAATCCTGTTATATGAGGAAACCACCCTTTTTCTTCTAAAGCGCAATAGCGCATAAAAAGATAACTGTCGCCAAAACCATCGGCATGGGCGCTGGAAGAGTCCTGCTTTACGTAATTCTCCTGATAGACTGTTTGAGCGTCAAGCTCAAGCCTGTCAGTAATGCCATATTGCGCGAAAAGCTGTTCCTGAAACTGATATTTTTTGTCCCCTTTAGGCAAAGGATCATAATGTCCGTCCGAATTGAAAGCGCCTCTTGTCCTGTTATAAAGTAAAAATGGCTGAACCACAAATTTACCTTTACCACATAAAGGCGCTGTCCACGCCGTAATAGGACCTGCTGAAGACGGATTCCATTCTTCTTGACCGGCATCGGCGCTAACGAGCACCGGGTCAAAGAAAATGAGATTAATAAATATTACCCAAAGAAAAACTTTTCGCATGCGTATCTCCTTATCTTGCTACTAAAATTATTTTCGTGCTACTACTGGATAAAAAAATAATGCCTACACTATGCCCTGACCTGTTGTTGACATACTAAGGGTTGAATGCTTTACCCCTTTTACGGCCTTCAGGCTGTCTGACAGGTGCTGAACCTTTTCCGGACTGCCTTTTAAGGCAAGTATCTCGAGGCAGTTATCGTGATCCATATGAATATGCTGTGAGGAAATAATGCAAGAACCGAATTTATGCTGGATATCCAAAAGCTTATTCACTAATTCGCGTTTATGATGGTCATAGATCAGCGTAGCCGCGCCTATGACCTCATCCGCGTCTTTCCATTCCTTTTTGACCAGTTCCTGCCGGATCAGGCCCCGGAACGCCTCGGAGCGATTGGTATAACTTTTGGCCTTGATAAGCTTATCGAATTTTAGAAGAAGCTCCTTGTCTAAAGAAACTCCGAATCTTGCTATTGGTGACATATCACCCTTCCTCTTGTATTACGAATGTAAAAATTGTAACACCTATATATTGTTCTGTCAAGAAAAAAAATCCGAATAAATTATTTACCGTCCTTCAATTTTTCAGGATGGTGTCTGACCACTTCTGCCTGAACCATATAGATCACGTCCTCAGCAATATTTGTAGCGTGATCACATATACGTTCTAGAAAACGCGCTATCAGCAACAGTTGAACAGCCCTTGGTGCCGTAGATCCGTCCTTCACCATATAATCTTCTACAAGTTCTTTCTGTATTAAATTTCTCAGTTTATCGGCGTCCGGGTCTGATAATAAAACCTTTTTAGCCAATTGAATATCGGATCTTACGAACGCGTCTATGGCCATTTTCACCATATTTTGTGCTATCTCGCTTAATTTAGGAATGTCAATAAGCGGTTTTAAAAGCGGTTTGTCTATGATCTCAAGCGTGCGCTGCGCTATGTCCATGGCTATATCGGCGATCCTCTCAAGCTCATTGTTCAATTTCATCCCTGTCGTGATAAATCGCAGATCTTTCGCCATAGGCTGGTATCGAGCGATCAGATCTATGCATTTCTCGTCTATAAGCAACTCAAGCTCATCTATTTTGTCATCATTTTCTATTATTTTTTTTGCCATCTCTTTATCGCGATTCTTGAGCGCTTCGATCGATTTATAGATCGCCTCCTCGGCAAAAGCCCCCATCTTTAATATATCTTTATTCAACTCTTTTAATTCTTGATCAACATGTCTTTCCATACTTGTCTCCTTATTTTGACTTCTAGCGTTTAGCGATTAGCGCATAGCGTTTAGTTTCTCTATACGCTAGACGCTATTCGCTATACGCTAATAATTATCCGTATCTCCCGGTAATATAGTCTTCCGTGCGTTTATCGCTTGGCGCGGTAAATATATTCTCGGTTTTACCAAATTCTACTAATTCACCTAAAAGCATAAAACCCGTATTATCAGAAACGCGTGCAGCCTGCTGCATATTATGCGTCACTATTATTATAGTATAATTGTCCTTTAATTCACGCATTAATTCTTCTATCCGCGCCGTTGCCTGCGGGTCAAGAGTCGAGCAGGGTTCATCCATCAGCAATATGTCGGGCTTAACAGCAATAAGCCTGGCAATACACAACCTTTGCTTTTGCTCTAACGATAAGCTTAAGGCCGGTTTATCCAATTTATCCTTCAATTCATCCCACAAAAGAACGCTTTCTAAGCTTTCTTTAACGATCTCGTCTAATTTATCCCGTCTTATTCTCTCCCCGTGTATCTTTTCGCCAAAAACAATATTCTCGTAAATAGACAACGGGAACGGATTGGGCCGCTGGAAAACCATTCCCACTTTTTTGCGTAAAGTCACAAGGTCTTTACTGCCGTTAAGAATATTCATACCATCGATCAAAACTTCACCGTTCGTCCGCACGCCATCGATCAGATCGTTCATTCTGTTAAAAACTCTAAGCAAAGTCGATTTGCCGCATCCCGAAGGACCGATTATGGCTGTAATCCTATTCGCCTCTATGCCTGAGTTTATGTTCTTTAAGGCGTGAAAAGTACCATACCAAAGGTTTAGATTTTTAGTTGTAATTTTTGCCATTATCCGAATTTCCCCCTGACATAACCGTCCGTGCGTTTATCTTGCGGCGCGGTAAATATTCTATCCGTCTTATCTAATTCAACGAGTTCACCGTTTAAGAAGAACGCTGTTTTGTCCCCAACCCTTGCAGCCTGCTTTACATTGTTGGTTACTAAAACTATGGTGAATTTCTCTTTAAACTTAACCATTGCATCTTCTACTTTAGCGGTGGAGATAGGATCAAGCCCTGAACAAGGCTCATCAAACAAGACCACCTCGGGCCTTACCGCTAATGTCCTTGCGATGCAAAGACGCTGCTGCTGCCCTCCCGATAATTTAAAAGCCGATTCGCTTAACCTGTCTTTAACTTCCTCCCAAAGATATGCCTGTCTCAAGGTTTCTTCTACTTTTTCCTCCAATTTTTTCTTTCCTCTTTCACCATGCATTCTTATCCCATAGGCTACATTATCAAATATGGATAACGGAAGAGGCAGGGGCAGCGCAAAAACCATGCCTATTTTACGGCGCAATTCTTCCACTTTGATCCCGCGAATATCTTCTCTTTCAAGCTCTATCGCTCCGGTTATTCTATAATTAGTATTAAGCTCATTAAGGCGATTAAGCGCCCTAAGAAAAGTTGTTTTTCCGCTATTGGCCGGCCCTATCACGCTTAAGATCTCATTAGATCGGATCTCCATATTGACATGCTTTATGACCTGCGCTGGGCCAAACCATATGTTTAGATCGTGTATCTCAAATTTTACCCCGTTAGAAATTGTTTCTTGATTATTTCTTCCCGAGGTTTCTTCTAATTTTTTATTTCTAACGGGGTTTACCATTTCTTTCTTTTCCTAAATTTATAACGTATTATTATAGCCACTAAATTCATGATTAAAACGAGCGCCAACAAAACAAACGCCGTCCCGTATCTTATCTTTTCATCAACATTAGGAACCTGTGTTGAAATAACATATAGATGATATGGCAATGCCATAGCCTGATCGAATATCGACGAAGGAAGCTGAGGCAGATAAAAAGCCGCTACGGTAAAAAGGATCGGCGCGGTCTCTCCGGCCGCTCTTCCCAATCCTAAGATAGTCCCGGTCAATATGCCGGGTACGGCGTTAGGTAAAACTATATTTCTTATGGTCTGCCATTTGCTTGCTCCTAAAGACAGGCTTACCTCGCGGAAGGAATACGGTACGCTTTCCAATGCTTCGCGCGAAGTAGTAATGATTATAGGAAGTATCATAATGCCTAAAGTCAGCGAACCCGAAAGGATCGAAGCTCCAAATTTGAAAAATATAACAAATAACGCCAAACCGAAAAGCCCATAAACTACTGACGGTACGCCTGCCAAATTAACGATTGCCAATTTTATAAGCCGCATAAGCAGATTCTCTTTTGAATACTCACTAAGGTATATCGCCGCCAATAAACCGATCGGCAAGGCGAAGATAATGGTACCTGTAACTAAATACACTGTTCCGACAATAGCGGGGAAAATACCGCCTGCGCGCATCCCATGCCTTGGTATATCGGAAAGGAATTGCCAGTCAATAGCCGGCAGTCCTTTTTGAATGATCACAAAAACGATAAAACCAACAGGCACCACTATTAAAAGTGTGGCGAGAAATAAAAAGAAAAAGGCTATATTCTGTGTTATGTGCGGATTTTTCATCCTTCGACTCCTTTTAGTCGCTCAGGATGACCCTCAAGCGAAGCCGAATGGGTCATCATTGCCTTTTGTGTAAAAACAGATCTGCCGTTACGTTGATCGCAAAACTAATTATAAATAGAACTATCCCTATAGCGAATAGCGCAAAATAATGTTCACTCCCCACTACCGCTTCGCCCATCTCGGCGGCGATCGTAGCCGTTAAAGTCCGCACAGGCGCAAATATGCTATTCGGCATAACGGCAGCGTTACCTGTAATCATCATAACAGCCATGGTTTCGCCTATCACCCTTCCGATCCCCAGCATAATGGCAGCAACTATACCTCTGGACGCCGCGGGAAGCATCACGCGATGAATCGTCTGCCAGTGAGTCGCCCCCAAAGCAAATGCGCCTTCTTTATAAGTCTTCGGAACAGAGTAAAGCGCGTCTTCAGCGATCGAGACGATCGTAGGCATGGCCATAAACGCAAGCATTATAGAGCCGGATAACGCGGTAAGACCTGTCGGTAAATGAAAAAAGGTTTTCACGAACGGCACGAGTGTCACCATACCAATAAATCCCAAAACTACGCTTGGTATAGCCGCTAGCAGCTCTATTCCCGCTTTAAGGATCTCTTTTAGATTTGCAGGAGCTACCTCCGCGATATAGACGGCGCAACCGACACCGATAGGAATAGAGATGATCGCGGCGCCTAAAGTCACTAAAAGCGAGCCTAAGATCAGAGGGAGTATTCCCAATTGAGGCGGGTCTGAAATAGGATACCAATTCTTACCGAAAAGGAACTTAAAAGGGCTTACGGTGCTGAATACCGCAAGCCCTTCTTTGAGAAGGAACAAAAAGATCAGCACCACAAAAAATATTGATGCCAATCCGCATATTAATATGAGTTTCTCAATAATAAACTCTTTAAGTTTGCGCATCGAATTTATTTTATGATCGGAACAAAATCGGTTTTTAAAACAATGTCCTGGCCTTCTTTATAAAGCGCAAAATCTATAAATTTTTTCACCAAACCCTGGGGTGCGCCATTGACATAAATAAACAATGGTCTTGATATAGGATATTTCCCATCTACGACATTTTCGATCGTCGGCGTAATATACTCTGAGCTCGCGTCTTTGGCAACGGCTATTGCTTTTTGTTTTGCGGATATATACCCCATACCATAATATCCTATCGCTGACGCATTACCTGCGACTTCATCGGCGATTGCCTGTGAAGAAGAAAGAAGAAGCGCGCTTTGCGCGAACTCTTCCTTACCGTCAGCATTGCCTTTTCTCAAAACGTGTTCTTTAAAATAAACATGGGTGCCGGAATTTATCTCACGTGAAAGTATTACGATTTTTTCATCCTTACCACCTACATCTTTCCAGTTGGAAATGGTACCTGTAAAAATTCCTGCCAGCTGATCTAAGGTAAGTTTGCTGACCGGATTGGCCGGATTCACTACTACCGCAAGGCCGTCCAAAGCTACTTTGATCTCTGTTGGATTTATACCTTTTTGGTTAGCAAGCGATATTTCTTTTCCTTTAATACTTCTTGAAGCCATTGCAATATCGCAAGTCCCGCTTATAAGGCTGGAAAATCCCGTACCCGAACCGCCGCCCGTAACCGCAACAAACTCTCCGGGGTTCTCTTCCATGTACTTCTCTGCCCATGCCTGGCCCAAATTCACCATAGTATCCGAACCCTTAACCTGTATTGAATTTTTCCCCGATTTGGCAAGAGCCGGACCCGTGAGCATAAGCGCCATTAAAATAATTAACCCCTTCTTGAACATAAATTCCTCCTTTTTTCTTAAATTATACTTTAGTCATGTAATATTTATGTTATACCAATGTAAAATCTATGTAAAATTAATTTTTTGCTAGAATTTCATATTCCAATCCACCTATGCAACAATAGCCGGACTAGACTGTGTAGAGCCAAACTGGCTTTTAATCTTTTGAGCCTGATAAAAATCAAAACCGATCCATGTGTTCTTGGCTAAACCCCAATCGAACATAATTTCATGCGCTTTCATTCCGGTCTTGCCGTCATAACGGTCTGAATCAGGCAGTGTATCAAGAATGGCGTCTCTGTCAAGTGCGGCATAGTTATATCGCACCTGCCAATCAGCCCATTTTTCTACCTTCTCGGCTCCCAGTTTACACCCAAGCATATACCCTTTATTATATTTAATACCTGAATCGACATTCTGCACATATTCTCCGAACAGGGCTATATACGGTAAATCCAAACCTATCGGCTTAAACGGCTCTTTAAAACTGAGCTCGAGGGCCGGTATGATTTCCCTATAATCATACTTCAAACGTCCGCTGACAGTACTGCCGCTCACAGTATAACCGGTATTAGTACCTTTTGTGCCGGACAATAAGTTGTCTTTTGCATTTGCGAAATGATAGTAAGAAATCGCACCCTTAAGAGAGGTCGTATCATTGATCGCAAGGTTAAAACCAGGCTGTATCGCGTACATCATGGGATCATGATCGGATGCTGATTGTTCCTCTATTACATAAACTCCGGAATTCAAAAAAAGGTCAAGCTCAGAATTGATTTTTTTGGTCAATTTAACAGCGCCGCCTTCCGGATTGATATCTGTATCCCAAACAAGATCTCCCGGTTCCCAAAGGTTATTTTTAAATTTGCCTCCTATAAAAGTGGCCCAGGAAAAAGGCGCATATTGCGCATAGGCATAATCAAAAGCAATAGCCTTCTTGCTGAAACCTTTTTCAAGCGACGCATTAGTCGATCTTGCGGCATCTGCTGAACCGTCAGACAGGCCGGTTGCTATGCCGATCCCAGCCAAAATCTTATCGTTCACCTTTGACTCGAGCCCCAACCTCGTTCTAATGCGGACCCTATCGCGATAAATTGAATTATTTGTTGTACTTTTTGAATGGTCACGTTGATATCTTAACCTAAAATCGCCTTTCAGCTTAGTGTTCTGAACCCATTGGGGCAAAGAAGAACTCTTGCCTTCAGCTATCTCTTTTTTAACCTCTTCCTTTGTTTCCGTAATGATCTGCTGCGCTTCGCCCGGAGTAAGCACACCCTTTTCAATGAGCTTATTGACCAGCGTGTCAATTTCGCCGGCAAAACAATATCCTATACCTATCCACATAAATACAGCCATAAATACCGCAAACCTAAACAACTTTTTCATTCTTTCACTCCTTCCTTATTTTATATCAGGCGCATCGCCTGTAATATCTGTCCATTTGTTCGATTTCGCCATTAATGATATTTTTTGCACTTGTCGTAATGATCGATGCAAGTTTGTATATCCAGATAATCATATTTTTCATATCCCCCCTTCATTATTTTTTACCTATGTCCAATCCTCGTTAAAATACTGCTGGTTAAATCCATTGACTCTTTCTGCTTCCCTATCTATAATGCGGTTGAAGAAGCCTGTTATTAAACGGATCATTTTAACTAGCGCGCTTTTCATATCTCACCTCTTTTTTTCAATTCAAGTATACAAGGGGGATATTAAATGCGCTTCAAAGGAATGTTAAATAGGGGTAAAATTATTTTGGTGGATTTTTGGACTATTTCGGGATAGTGAACCAAAACTTCGAGCCGAGGCCTTCAGCGCTTTCTACGCCTACATTGCCGCCGTGAAGCTCGACAATGTGTTTAACGATAGAAAGCCCAAGGCCGGTTCCGCCGAGTTCGCGCGAGCGCGCTTTGTCTACACGGTAGAAACGCTCAAAAATGCGGGGAATGTCTTTTTCTGGAATGCCGATTCCTTTATCTTCTACAAAAACTTTTATTTTTCCATTTACTTCCTGGATATATATCCGAATAGCGCCCTTTTCTTTGTTAAATTTTATTGCATTATCAATAAGGTTAGTGAACACCTGCTCCATTCTATCTTGATCGGCTGTTACCGAAATACTTATAGGCAACTCATTCTTAACCTCTATACCGTTCTTCTTCAGTTGAGCCTTAAATGTTGAGATGGCTTCTTCAAGTTGTTGCCTTAAATTAAAGCTTTTCTTATTAAGTATTATTTCTTTTGATTCAAGATGTGACAGAGAAAGCAAATCCTCAACTAAGTTATTAAGACGTTCAGTATGGTCATATATAATCTTCAAGAAATTACGGTTATTTTCCTTATCATCCAAAGCGCCCTCAAGTAGCGTCTCCACGAAGCCTTTTATGGAAGTAAGCGGTGTTTTTAACTCATGCGAAACGTTAGCAACAAAATCACTGCGCATGGTCTCAAGCCGTCTCATTTCGGTTATGTCATGTATGACCGCCAAGCACCCGTTTATGCTATCATTGTCAAAAATAGGAACGGCGTTGATCTGAAATATTTTACGCACAGGCAAAACAAGGCTTATTTCACCCGAGACGGATCTACCGTTCTTTATGGCATCGTTTATAGATTCCGAGATATCATTATTACGTATTGCTTCTAACAACAATTTACCTTCCACGTATTTTTTGGAGATACCGAATATCTTCTCAACGGTAGGATTAATGGAAATCACGCGAGCGGACTTATCTACAACGATCACACCTTCGATCATGCTATTAAAAATTGCCGCTACCTTTTGGTTTTGGGCTTCGATCTCTTTGATCTTATCCTCTATATCTTGCGCCATGTTATTTAAGGTATTAGCGAGCTCACCTATCTCATCTTTAGAGTTATGGATTATTCTGCGGCTAAAATCGCCCTCTGAAAATTTGCGTGAAATCTGGATCATCCTGTTGATCGGTTTAATAGTGCGGCGTGCAACAATAGAACCTAAGATAAAAGCGAACACAAGCGCAAAAAGCAGTCCAATAAAGACTATTCTTCTAATCGCGAATAATGTCTTTTGTACGCTCTCTAAAGGAAGGGACAATCTCAGTATTCCTGGGATTGCGGTCTTATTTTTAATAGGTACAGCAACATATAGCATATCTATCTTTAGGGTAGATGAATAACGCGTATCTATACCGGTGACACCGGTTAAAGCAACTTTTACTTCCGGCCGGTAAAGATGGTTTTCCATTTGAGGAATTTCTTCCTGTGATTTTTCGGAATCGGCCAAAACCCTGCCTTTGCTATCAATAATAGTAATACGGCATTTTGTCTTAAGCCTCGAGGCCTTCACTAGAGATTCTAAGTACGGGGTATCTTCCTGCCTCAGGCGCTCAGGGAAAATCTGGCTTTCGATCAAATTAGCCTGAGTAATTAGGGAGGATTCAATGTTGCGGATGGAGTTCTCTTCTAAATTTTTATCTAAAAAGAAGGCTATAAATCCGAAGGAAACTAAAATTACAAAAATATAAGAAAAAATCAGTTTTAGTTTAAAACTAATCTTCATATTCAAATCTATATCCGTAATTTTTCACGGTAATAATGTATTTTGACTCGCTTTTCAACTTTTTGCGCAGCGTTCTAATATGAACATCTACCGTGCGGGTCTGGATCTCCATAGCATGATCAATTCCCCAAACTGTGTCTAAAAGATGATCCCGAGACAAAACCCTGCCTTTGGCTTTTATTAAAGTTTTTAATAGTTCAAATTCTTTCGCCGTAAGTTCTACGGGTTTATCTTTTACCGTTACTGCGATCTTAGAAAAATCGATCGCCAAATCACCTATTTTTAATACCTCAGGCGTTTTATCTTTTTCTTTTACGCGGCGCAGTACGGCCTTTATTCTGGCGATTAATTCTCTTGGGCTGAAAGGTTTAGTCATATAATCATCCGCGCCTAATTCCAACCCTACTATTTTATCCGATTCCTGGCTTTTTGCCGTAAGCATAATTATAGGAATAGCTGCGGTTTTGCTTTCATTTTTTAGCGTCTTACATACTTCAAAACCATCCATTCCGGGAAGCATTAGATCCAAAATGATAAGGTCCGGCCGTTCTTTATTCACCAGATCAACGGCATCTTCGCCATCGCGGGTTGAAACCCTTTTAAAACCTTCCTTTTTAAGATTATAATCAAGCATCTTAATTATATCTTTTTCGTCTTCTACGATCAGTATTTTTTCTTTCATTTTTCCTCGGCGGGGATAATCCTGACGCCCCCCTGCTTCATTTCATATTTCCATTTCCATATCGAATAAATAGGCGGGTATACCAAAAGTTCCATAATAAAGCTCGTGAATATGCCGCCGATCATCGGCGCGGCAATTCGTTTCATCATGTCGGCCCCTGCGCCCATTGACCACATAATAGGAAGCAAACCCATAAACATCGCCATCACCGTCATCATCTTGGGCCGTATCCGCTTTACGGCACCGTGAATAATAGCCTCGTCGAGATCTTCTCTTGTTTTCATTCTTCCTTGCCGGACCATATCGTAATAAGACATATCTAAAAAGAGAAGCATAAATACCCCTGTTTCGGCATCCAGCCCCATAAGGGCGATCATCCCAACCCAAACCGCGATCGACATGTTATAGTGCAAAAGATACAAGAACCATACGGCTCCGACCAAAGAAAACGGAACCGCCAGCATGACTATGGAAGCCTTAATAGGAGATTTGGTATTCATATACAGCAAAATAAAGATGAGAAAGATCGTGATGGGTATAACAAGCTTTAATCTCTCTCGCACCCGAAGCATATTTTCGTATTGCCCGCTCCACGCGAGCGCATAGCCCGCAGGCAGTTGAATTTTCTGGCGAACGATTTTTCTTGCTTCTGTAACGTAGCTCCCCACATCACGTCCGGCGATATCGACATACACATATCCTGCGAGCATGCCGTTTTCATCCCGGATCATAGCGGGCCCCAAAGACAAATGAATATCTGCTAATTCCTCAAGCGGTATCTCGGCGCCCGACATCGTGGGCACAAGCACTCTTTTTAACTTATCCAAATCATCGCGAAATTCTCTTGCATAACGTACATTAACGGTGTAGCGCTCCCGGCCTTCAATCGTTGTTGTGACCGGTTCACCGCCGATGGCTGATGTTATGATCATTTCCGCATCTTTTATCGTGAGACCGTAGCGGGCGATCTGTTCGCGCTTGATATCAAAATCTATAAAATATCCTCCGGTCACGCGTTCGGCAAAAACAGAACGTGTGCCTTTAATATCTCTCAGGGTTGATTCAAGGTTTAGGCCGATCTTTTCGATCTCTTTTAGGTCAGCGCCATATATCTTTATTCCGACCGGCGTGCGCACCCCAGTCGACAACATATCGATCCTCGCCTTGATAGGCATAGTCCACGCGTTCGATACTCCGGGGAATTGCATTTGTTGATCTAGATCATTTATCAGATCTTCGTATGTAATGCGGTCGCGCCAAATAGGCCTAAACGGTGTTTGCATAAAATCCGGCATCCATGAATACCACCGGTGAACTTTTCGCCACTGGTTCTCGGGCTTTAGCACAACTGTTGTTTCCATCATAGAAAATGGCGCCGGATCAGTAGACGTCTCTGCTCGGCCCGCCTTGCCAAAGACCCTTTCAACCTCAGGAGTACTTTTTAGGATCTTATCCATCGATTGAAGCAGTTTCTGCGTCTCCGTTACCGAAATGCCCGGTAAAGTCGTAGGCATATAAAGTATCGTACCTTCGTTAAGCGGGGGCATAAACTCTGACCCCAGCTGAAGGTAAACAGGAATGGCGGAAAGCATTAGTATTCCCGCAGTTATGATCGTAGTCTTGCGATGCTTTAATACAAACTTGCAGGCTGGCTCGTAAATACGAAAGAGCACCTTGCTGATAGGGTGCCTCTCTTCAGGATAATATTTACCGACGGTCGCCGCATTAAAGAGATTTGAAAGCCAGCGCGGTTTGAAATGCTTGTAGTCCATCCGCGTAAACAACATCCGCATGGCAGGGTCGAGCGTAATGGCAAGAAGTGCCGCAATTGCCATCGCAAGGTTTTTGCTAAAAGCAAGCGGCCTGAAAAGCCGCCCTTCCTGATCCACGAGAGTAAACACCGGCAGGAAAGCAACCGCGATCACAAGGAGCGAAAAAAATACGGAAGGGCCGACTTCTTTTAGCGCATTGAGCCTTATGATATGAAAATCGCCTTTACGTCCTCCGGCCTCCCAAAGCTGTAATTTCTTATAGGCATTCTCCACCTCAACAATAGCCCCATCGACAAGCACGCCGATCGAGATCGCGATACCCGAAAGGCTCATAATATTTGAAGTAAGTCTCATCCCAAACATAGGGATAAAGGAAAGGAACACTGCTATAGGTATCGTAACGATCGGAATAATTGCAGACGGAAAATGCCAGAGAAAAATAAGAATAACAAAGCTGACAATGATCATTTCCTCAATCAACTGATGTTTCAGCGTCTCTATAGAACGTTTAATAAGTTCTGATCTGTCATACGTTGTGACTATCTCGATGCCTTCGGGAAGAGATGGTTTGATTTCTTCGATCTTATCTTTCACGCGGTTAATCACATTAAGGGCGTTTTCGCCGTAGCGCATAATGACAATACCGCCAACGGTATCTCCCTCACCGTCGAGATCCGCCACCCCGCGGCGCATATCCGGGCCCAGGGCAACCTTGGCTATATTTTTTACGAGTACAGGCGTACCGGATGCGTCGGAGCCAACGGCAACATTCTCGATATCTTGAGTAGATTTCGCATAACCCCTGCCTCGGATCATGTATTCAGCTCCGGAAAACTCCACAAGCCGGCCGCCCACATCATTATTGCTATCACGGATCGCGTCAACAACCTTGGTAAGCGGTATCTTATAAGAAAGCAGCGCGTTAGGGTCAACATTCACCTGATATTGCTTCTGGAATCCTCCCACAGAAGCTACTTCGGCTACTCCGGGAACACCCTGAAGCCAATAGCGCAGGTACCAGTCCTGAAAGGAGCGAAGTTTTGCTAAATCGTTTTTACCGGTCTTATCGACAAGGGCATATTGATAAACCCAGCCGACGGAGCTTGCGTCCGGCCCCATCTCGGTCCTGACTCCTTCGGGTAGTTTGGGGATGATCTTGCTAAGATATTCAAGTGTACGGCTGCGCGCCCAATAAATATCCGTACCGTCTTTAAAAATGACATAAACGTAGGAAAATCCAAAATCAGAAAATCCCCGAATCGCCTTGACGTTGGGCGCTCCCAGCATCGCGCTTACAATAGGATACGTCACTTGATCTTCGATAATATCGGGAGATCTGTCCCATCGGGAATAAATAATAACCTGCGTATCGGAAAGATCTGGGATGGCATCTAAGGGGATATTTTTAATGCAATATACCGCGCCTATCATCGCCGCTATGACAAAAATAATAACGATGTATTTATTTTTTGCCGAAAATTCGATGATTTTTTCGATCATGCTATTTTCCTTGAGAAGGAGATTTTAATTTTGACTCGGAATCAACAAGAAAGTTCCCGCTTGTAACTACAACATCTCCTTCTTTAATACCACCCAGAACCTCGTAATAGTTCTCTGCCTTTTGCCCAAGTGTTACTTCGCGGGACTCAAGCACGTTATTTTCTTCGGAAAGATACACGATCTTTCTTAAACCAGTGTCTAAGACGGCTGTTTCAGGAACCGCTAATTTGGATCCCAGGTCTTCTTTAATTAACGCGTTTACAAACATCTCCGGCTTGAGCTTATTTTCGGGGTTCGGCACTTCAACACGCACCTGATTTGTCCGTGTGGCCGGATCTAATACAGGATTGATGGATACGATCTTGCCGGGGAATTTCTCTCCGGGATAGGCAACAGCCTCAATGTCCACAGGATCGCCAATTTTAATAAATCCTATTTCATATTCATACACATCAATATAAGCCCAAACGTTTTCTCCCTTGCCGGGAAGATATAGATTTGTTTCGGCTTTTCGCGTCTTTTCAAGAACAGCGATCTGATCGTCGTTCATGCCTAAGAGTTTTAATTTATTTCGCGAGGCTTCTGTAAGGCTTTTGGCCCTATCAATGACATCCTGAAGGGGGGAATCTTTGACATTATCCTGCGTATCCAGCGCCTGAATGAATTCTTCTTGTGTTATGGCAAGTTCGGGGTCATAGGCGATCTTGCCGGACACGCGCACAACCTTCGTTAGATCCATTATCTTAACCGGCTCTGTTTTAACACCGATCATTTGCTGTCTCTCAGGGCTTATGGTAACAGTAGGCCCTCCATAGGCCGCTGCCGGTGCTTCTTCTTCGTATACAGGAACATAATCCATTCCCATCGAATCTTTCATAGGCACTGGTGACGTAGCTTGGGGATTCATCGGGTTTCGATAATAAAGGAGCTTTCGTTCTTTTTTACCTTCTGCTGAAACGGATCCTTGCGGTGTTTTGTCATTAGGTATTTCCACCACTTTCCCGCTCGTAGTAACAATGACCTCGCCGCATACGGGGCAGATGAGTCTTTCTCCCGGTTTAATATGCGCCTTAATTGACATCGGGCAATCTTTCATAGTGCATTTATAGGTAACGCAAACCTCTTCCAATGTTTTTTCTTTGGATGGCGCTTGCATATTCATTTCCTGGGCGGATGCCTTATCCGAAGAATCATTTTCTGCTTTAACAAGCTTCATCCCGCAAATCGGACAATCTCCGGGCTTATCAGACGTATACGTCGGATGCATAGGGCAATGATAAGTAATTTTGCTCTGTGAAACAATGTTGGGGTCTTGCGATTGTCCGCATCCTGAAACAGTCATCATTACTAAAAAAACCAACAATAAATAAATTATAGAGATGTTTTTATTTTTTTCCATAACCGCCTCTGTTTAATACTTCGTTCAAACTCACGCCTATAGCTTTCTCGAGATCTGCCAAGGCAAGCCTCAATTCCAAAATAACTTTATAGTGGTCGAGTTTAAATTCTATCAACGTTCGTTGACTGTCCAAAAATATAAAAAGATCCGTCTTCCCGGATTCGTAACCTTTAATAGACGCCTTCAAGGCTTCGTCTGCCTGAGGAATAAATGCGGTTTCATATAATTCTATCATTTTTTTATTCGCTTCTATTCTTGCGTAGGCATCCCTTATATCTAATAAGATATTTTTTTCTTTTGCGTCATATTCGGCTTTTAACATTTCCAGTTCTGATTTCATCTCCTTCACTCCAAAAGCCTGCTTCTCAAAAAACCAAAGGGGAACAGTGACTCCCAGCATTCCGGCCCATGAACCGCTTTTAAAATCGCCGTCGTCAGCCATTTGCCTGAACTTTACCATAAAATCAGGGGCAAATTCATTGATTGAAAGATCGTACGCGGCCTGCCCTCTATCTATAGCGTACCTGTATGTTTTAAGTTCAGGATTATTCTCTTTAGCAATAACATAAAATTCTTTAAGAGGCAGTATAGACGCAACCGGCGCTTCGGCGGCGGGAATACCTATTTCATTTTCAGGATCTTTATTCATCAAAACATCGAGTTTGGCCTGCGCTGTAAGCCTTTTTTGCTCCAGCGTAATAAGTTCATTATCGGTTTTTGCGACCTCAACCTGAGCTTTTAACACATCTCCTTCCGCCCCCATTCCAGTCGAATACCTATTAGTGGCACTTGCGGCGAATTGATCAAGAATGCTTTTGCTCTCCTTATTTATGTCGATAGTTTTATAAATAAGAAAAAGTTCCGCATAGGCGCTTTTCGCCTGCGATATGATATCCTTCTCTTTTGTATTATAATTTTCGTAAGACATCTTTGCCAATTTTGCCGCAATCTTGGCGCGCAGATAGAGTTTTGTCGGAAATGGGATCTCCTGTGAAATAGAGAATGTCTTCATCGGATTCCCGGACAACATTCTGTCAGCAGTTATCTTGTCATATTCAAATTCTAAAACAGGGTCATTAAGGCTGGCTGCCTGAGGTATTCTAGCATTTGCGGCTTCATATGATCTACGCGCGGCAAGAAGTTCGGGGTTTGATTTAAGCGTTTCTTCAACTATTTTTTCTATCGAGATAGCTGAATCTTGTTCGGCGTGTATGGCAGTCTGGTGGAAAATTATAACTGAAAGTAAAATAGTATATAAAAAAACTGAAATAGTTCGTTTTTTCATAACACTCATAACTATTCTTTGATAAATAGCTTATAATACAATATATACAATGTCAATTAATTAGTTATTTCAGATTAAAATAAAAATTTTTAAAACTTTCACTGAGTCTCAAGCTGGATCTTTTTAATTCAGTTTTTCACTGGCAGGTCTTTTTTTTCTTTCTCTTCTTTTCCTCGTTTTCCCAAAATTCTACTGCCTTGCGCGCTTCAAAATAAACATCTGAAAAAAGCCTGTGAAGATCGGATCTGCCACCTTTAGCTCTGCTATATTTTTTTATCATTTTTACAAAATCCTTCTCTAGATCAACAGGCTTGTACTTGGGATAAGCTGCTGAAATTAACTTTGGAACCTGTAGGCACGCCACAAGTCTTAATGCTTCGGAAAAGCTTATATCGTATTTTTTTGATATGCCCTTAAGATGATCGGCCAGCCAAGTATTGAATACAACTTGATACCTTTTAAGCATAATTCCTCCGGTAAGGTTTCGTATATTGATGGCCGGATTTGTCTGTCCCGTATTTTAAGGCGAGTGTATGCAGATTCTTTACAAAAAATGGGTCTTTGAAAAGTATTTTATTTGATAAGCTTTCTATAAAATAATCTACGCTTATCATCTAATTTAGGAAGGGTTTATAGTATCTGCCTTGCAAATAGACTATAGCATAACTTATTCTATGTCAAGGGATTAAGCGATATAATTTAACAGCTCATACCCGTTTTTTAAATTTTCGGAGGTTGCCGGCTTTACATCGGCTAAGGGATATTTAAGATCCAAATATTCCCACTTATGTTTTCCTAGAGTGTGGTATGGTAAAAATTCGAATTTCCGGCAGAATTTTAAATTTTTAAGAATATTCCTTAATCCTTCCATATCCTTTTTGGAATCATTGAGGCCCGGCACGAGCACATACCTTATCCAATAGTCTTTCTTGTTTTTCTCCAGGATCTGCAAAAATTCGATGACCTGGCCGAGTTTTCTTCCGGTCAGCTTTTCGTGCAGGCCTTCAAAAGCCGCTTTTATATCCACTATAAACAGGTCCGTAACCGAAAGAAGGCTTTTTAATTTCGGTTTGTCGCCTAAATTATAGAAGGCGCTTGTATCTATCGCAGTATGTATTTTATTATCTTTGCAGCGCTTTAAGAAATCCGTTAAAAAATCCATCTGCAATAGCGGCTCCCCTCCGGAGATGGTAACACCGCCGTTAGAAGAATTTATATAAGGCAGGCATCTTTTTAGTTTGGCGAATATCTCCGCGGCGGTCATCGCTTTTCCTGATCTAAGGCCCCACGTATCAGGATTCTGGCAATAGAGGCACCTTGCGCGGCACCCTTGCAAAAAAAGCACAAATCTTATGCCCGGGCCTTCATGCGCTCCAAAGGTCTCTATAGAATGTACACGCGCTAATTTTTCTTTTTTCTTACATGCTTTCATGAAAAGTCCTGGCCAGCACTTCTTTCTGCTGCTCCCGCGATAATTTGGTGAAATGGACGGCGTAACCTGACACCCTTATAGTAAGTTGGGGGTATTTTTCAGGATGATTCACGGCATCCCTTAAGGACTCTCTATCGAGCACGTTGATATTCACGTGGTGTGCCCCTTTAGTGAAATAACCGTCAAGCATTCCTTTGAGATTATTGATCCTGTCTTCGTCTGTTCGTCCGAGAGCCGAAGGGAGCGTAGTAAAAGTATTCGATATTCCATCCCTGCAGTCCGCGTAGGGAATAGCCGCGACGGAATTAAGGGACGCTATTATACCGTTCTCGTCGCGGCCGTGCATGGGATTGGCGCCCGGAGCGAAAGGTTTGCCTTTTTCCCTGCCGTCCGGCGTGGCGCCCGTTTTTTTACCGTACATCACGTTGGAAGTTATCGTGAGAATAGAGACCGCAGGTATAGAATTCCTGTAAAAATTATTCTTTTTCAGTTCCGTTATAAATGTTTTCACCAGGTCCACGGCCCTGCCGTCAACCTTGTCATCATCGTTCCCGAATTTCGGAAAATCCCCTTTTATCTTAAATGTTGTCGTGAGCCTTTTCTTATTCCTTAGGGCGTATACCTTCGCGTAACGTATCGCACTCAACGAATCGGCGACCACCGAAAGCCCGGCGATGCCAAAGGCCATATAACGCGTGAGCTCGGTATCAAGAAGAGCCATCTGCGCCCGCTCGTAATAATACGTATCGTGCGATGAGTGAATTATATTAAGCGCCTCGGCATAGGTCTTTAACGTCCAGCGCAATACCTGGTTTACTTTCTCCCTGACTTCAGTGATATCAAGCGGGTCGTTTTGGATAGGCGCAATATTGGGAATGACTTTTTCGCCTGTCATTTCGTCCCTGCCTTCATTAAGGGCGTATAAAAGGACTTTCGCGAGGTTGCATCGCGCCCCGAAATACTGCATTTCGCTTCCGTTTTTAAGAAGGGAGACGCAGCAGGATATGCTGTAATCATCGCCTCCGATAAGCCTCATCATATCATCGTTTTCGTACTGGACGGAGCTTGTCTTTATTGATACCTCCGCGCAAAATTTCTTAAAATTATCCGGGAGCCTCGTTGACCAGAGGATCGTGAGGTTCGGTTCCGGCGCGGGCCCAAGATTAAAGAGCGTCTGTAAGAACCTATAGGAAGTTTTCGTTACCTTATGCCTGCCGTCGATACTTACCCCGCCGATACTTTCCGTTATCCAAACAGGGTCTCCGGCGAATATTTCCGAATACGACTTTGGCCTGAGATGCCTTACGAGACGCAGTTTGATCACAAAATCATCAATAAGCTCCTGCGCCTCTTCCTCTGTGAGAAGGCCTTTTTTCATATCATTTTCTATATAGATATCAAAAAAATTACTCACACTTCCGAGGCTCATCGCGGCGCCGTCCTGCTCTTTTATGGCAGCCAAATACGCGAGATATACCCATTGTATAGCCTCGACCGCGTTCCCGGCTGGCTTTGACAGGTCAAAACCGTACATTTTTCCCAATTTCAGGATATCTTCCAGGGCAATTATCTGTTCCGCTACTTCTCCTCTTAGCCTGATAGCCTCCGGCAGGGCTGAATCTTCCAGTAATTTCTTGTCATGTTTTTTAGCCGCTATGAGCTTTTTTATTCCATAAAGCGCCACGCGCCTGAAGTCGCCTATTATCCTGCCCCTGGCGTAATTATCCGGCAAACCCGTGATCAGGCCGGCGTGCCTTGCCTTTAAAATATCGTCCGTATAAGCGTCAAAGACAGCGTCGTTGTGCGTCTTGCGATACTTAGTGTATATTTCCTTAATTCTATCACTGAGTTTATACCCGTAATCATTGCAGGCCATTTCAACAAGTTTTATGCCGCCAAGCGGTTTAATAGCCCTTTTAAGCGGTTCATCGGTCTGCAGGCCTTTGATTATTTCGTGTTTTTTGTCGATATAACCTGGCCTGTGGCTTGTAACGGTAGAGACCGTATCGGTATCCACGTCAAGCACGCCGCCCCGTTTCATTTCTTTTTCAAAAAGCTTGAGGCATTTAGCCCACAGCGCTTTCGTCCTTTTTGTGGGAGCGCATAAGAATTCTTCGCTTCCGTCATAGGGCGTGTAATTCCTGTTAACAAAGTCTCTTACATCTACTGTTTTATCCCATCTTCCTCTTGTAAACATATCAACCTCCATAAAATAAAAAACACCTGGGTTTTAAAAACCCAGGTGTACGGTTTTTTCTGTTTCACCAGTTCAGCGCTCCCTCATGGTTACCCATGCATCACCAGTCGCGCCTTCCTCCGAATTTTGTATCATTATAACACTTGATAATTGCTTTGTAAAGAAAAAAGTAAAAAAAATTTTATGCCCTTAATATTTCTTTCGCCGTACACTGCTCGCTAATACATTAGCATCTGAAAGTGGGGCTCATGGTGATGGCCAGGCGTATCTTGGAGGCATCGAACCATTCCTTGGGAATTTGGCCGGGGGCGTAGATATTCGCGCTCCGTTCGTCTTCTAGAGGGATCCCGAGCGCAGCGGCCGCATGCGCTGCCACCCATTGAGAATAAGTCGGGAAATGGGCGCAGTTCGGCAAGCTTGTACTGTCGACATAGAACCTGCTATCAGTTTTTTTCTCGGGCCAACCGGTGATATATGTCAAAATAACGTCTTTGTTCATCACATACACCGGATATGTAAAATCCTGTGTAAAGGTTTTACGTTCGGAACGGAGATAAAGCATCTTTTTTTATGTATTTTAATACGGTCTGCACCGTTCAGATCGCATGTTCGGACATTTCCGGTAGGAATATTAAAAAAACACCAATAAGACTTAAATTGTTTGGTGCCGGGCGCTATAACTATTATATGTTCCAGGCCAAACCAAAGCAGGCTTACTCCGGCTAAGAAAAGCGCCGAGATCAAGCTGGGTAAAACTGTAATGACCCCTTTTGACAGGCCGATCACCAGGGCAATAGATGTTAACCCAAAAAGCCCGCCGATAAGAAACCTGAGACCTCTAAACGGCAGCCTGATTATTAGGGGTGTGTTTTGCATGTTTAAAATAAAGTCACCGCTTTAAAAACATTCGGGCGCTAGCCCCACCCTAGTGTAACTCTTTGTGGGTCGCAGGCAAACGCCACCTTTATAAAGTGCGTTTGCCGGAGACCGAAAAATGGCGGAGAGTGGAGGATTCGAACCTCCGAGGCAGTTACCCGCCTAACGGTTTTCGAGACCGCCGCATTCAACCGCTCTGCCAACTCTCCAAATTGCTATCGCATTAAAACTGCAGGCAATTTGTCCCGAGTAGCCCTAGCTTAACTCAGGCTACGAGGGATGAAACCCAACCTTAAACTTTATTATAATTGATTTTCCCTATTTAAGCAAGTACCCAAAATACCCCGGGAACTTGGTTTCAAAAGTAAGACGCCTACCACTATAAGGATGGTTAAATGAAACCGATTTGGCATGAAGCGCCAATCGCTTATAGATATTATCCTTTTTGCCGTACTTTTCATCGCCCACGACAGGATGCCCCCTATCCGCTAAATGCACTCTTATCTGGTTCTTCCTGCCGGTTATAAGGTTTATTTCGAGAAGGCTAAAGCGTTTTGTCTCTTTAATAACTTTATAAGCGGTGTGGGATAATTTTCCTTCCTTAGCGTCCTTGGTGGAATAAACAACGTAGGCTTTGTTCTCTGCCAGATATGATGTAATGGTCCCGGCTTTATCATTAAATTGTCCGTGGACAACTGCAAGGTATTTCTTTTCTGTGCTGCCCCATTGCGCCTGCAAAGATAATTTAGCTTTTTCGCTCTTTGCGAAAATAAGGATACCTGAAGTACCCCTGTCTAAGCGGTGAACTATATATACCCTGTTTCTTGACTTGGAATAGCCCTTCCTCACATAATCGGTAAGGATATAGTACGCGGTCTTTACGGCTAAGCGGCCTGTTCCCATCGTAAGAAGCCCGGGCGGCTTATCCACAACGAGGATGTCCTTATCTTCATAGATTATCTCTATTCCGCCTAACCATCGTTTTTTGGGTAATTTTTTCATAAGATTTATTCTACAGCCCGTTTATTCGATCGCGAAACTTACGCTTACTACAGCCATAACCTTCTTATCGAGGGAGGGTGCGTCGCTTTCGCCACAATTTGGTACATCAGCCTTGGTGTGGAGATTATATGGATGCGCCTTTAGGATAGGTAATGAATTTACTGCCCGAAAATCTTTTGCAACAGCGGATTAGTCGTTTCAGTCGTGCTGCCTTGCGGCGCCTGCTGCGTCTCTGTAGTTACCGGCGTTCCTGTCGTTGCCGGCGCCTCTGTCGTCTGCGGGTCAAGCCGCTTCATAAGATCCGAAATAAGTTCTGCGCCTTTTGTAACGGCGATTTTCGAAGCTATATACTTAATATTCGGCGCTACAATGCTTCCTTCAGGCCCGGCCGTAAAAGAGATCGGAAATTCAACCTGGCCCTGGTCATTCTCAAGCACTCCGATCATCTCGACCACCGCTACCATAGCCGAAGAAAACGACTTGCTGAAAAGCAGTTTTCCTTTACCCGATATGGTGCCTCCGAGAGAAATATTTGTCGCCCCTTCAAAATCTATGAAATCGCTCGACATATTAAAGTTCTCAAGAATAATATTCCCATCGCTAATAGTAAAGGTCTGCTTGATCGGCTTTAAAATGGTATGTTCTTTACTGAGCGCCTCTTGTTCCTGCGGAGATAAACGCTGCTCGATAAGGCCTAACAGGCCCGGGAACATCGGAAGGGCTTCAAGGCTTTGCTTTACAATATTCATATTTAAAAGCATGCCGTTCTCAAGAGAAAACGAACCGTCCCCGGTCATGCTCTGCGATATGTCGGGCCATGTCTTGCCGTTCATAAGGCCTTCGAAATTAAGCGCAAATTTTCCGTCGATATAGCCCTTTTTTCCTAAAATCGACATGAGCACTTCTTTTAACTGCGGCGTCTCTGCGGAAAACTTTAAACTCGTCTTCGGGATTTCCTGGTAATTATCGATCGTGCCGCTCGCCTTGATGAGCGCATTCACTATTCGCGTCGAAAGATTATTGATCGTGATCCGGCTTTCGCCGAGATCGGCGTTAAGGGCGATATCTTCTATCGGTATTTTTTGAGCGCCTACGAGAAGAGAGCCCTTATCGAATGTTATTTTGCCCTGAAGGGTAGTGATCTTACCCGTATTTATTTTAAGATCATTGATGTTAATTTTTAGATCCCCGGAAAATTTTTCACCCAATTGTGCCGCCTGTAAAGAAGGGACCGCTTTAACAAGCGATTGGTAATCCAAAGAATCGAGATTTAGGTCTAAAGAGAGGTTTTTAAAATACATAGGAGCCGTCGAAAAGCCGCCGATACTCCCCTTCATAGCTATGTTCTGGATATTACTGAAAAGCGCGGCTTTTATATCAAGCGCAACCGGTCCTCTAAGCGATACGTTCTCTAAGAGGACGTCCAATTTATCAAGCTTCATGTTAATAGGGGGCGTCATTGTCATGTCCTCGAAACGCACATTGCCTCTTTTAATTTCAAAACGGTCTACAAGAAATGGCACTACCGGAGCCGCTTCTGCTTTTTTCCCGGCAGGCGCCGCTTCCTTAGGCTCCACGCCGCGAACTTTAACCAGTCCTTCTTTTGTCCTTGTTATACTAAGGACCGGGTTTTCAAAAGAGAGTGCCGATATATGAAATTTCTTTTGCAGCAATCCGAGTAATTGGAGTTTCGCGGTAATATTATCGGCGGATATAGCGATATCGCGCTTGTCGCCTTCCTGGGTGAATATCTTTAAGCTATCAACGCCCAGGGTCAGCCCGCCGCTCCACTTTAAGGAAAGCGTTCCTATCTCGACCGGGTTACCCAAGGCAACCTCAAGCTGTTTTGTGATAAGCGGTTTATAGGAGTTGATGTTAAACTTAGCGATAAAGATCGCCGGCCCAACAAGACATACTAAGAAAATGACAATCGCAATTAAAAATAGCTTTTTCATAAACGCATCCTAATGTTAAAAATGAAACATCACATCTAGTGGGTCATGAAGTCGCGTAGTCGTAGGCTACCGTCTTAATGCGCCGTTTTTATCACTTTTTTATTTACAGTTGAAATTTCGAAGCTTGTGTTGTTTTTTTTGAAAATTTTTCCTTAACGCCGTCCACGGCCTGCTGGAGGGCGCCGATTATTTTATCCACCTCTTCCGTAGTTGATTCATAAGCGGAAGATGAAAGATGCCCTAATAATTCTATTTTCTTTACAGCATTAGGCACCCTTTGTGTAGCTAATCTCTTAAATTTATCATGTTTGCTTTCCACTTCTGCCATCTTTTCCTCCTTTTTAATAAAAGCAGTCCAAATCCTTATTTCTAATTTTATCTTTTATGTGTAATTTACTAATTTTCCAGTGAAAAATAGGTTATAACATAACTTATCTATTGTCAAGAAATTAACTATTCTCATTGTTATCCGATGTTACTCGATTTATACTTTTGTTTTCGACTTTGGTGGGCATCCCTCGACTGCGCTCGGGATCTTTCGAGGGATCCCCAAGCCTGTCGAAGGACAATTTTGGCGCAAGATTCATAACTGGGATACAATAACCATCCCCAAAATCTAATCTTTTCTTTAGGGGGCAGGCCTAAGATAGGATACGGGACGGGCCTGGGTTCAGTTTCAGGATCGTCCCTGATTGGACATAAATGTGCGCTTTATAGAATTACCGAGTCTGCCTTTTTGTATTTCTTTAACTACAATATTCTTTAGTACGAAGGGACTCACAATAAGGAAAGACATTATATCTTTAAAAGTATAAAACCTTACAATATTCATCTTCCACGCTATCTTCAAAAGCCTTGGCAACGTATAGAAAGAGAATCTTATTTTCTTACCTATCTTTTTTAGCGCAGGATGGCTATACATATCGGAATAAAGCTCTCCTTTGTCGGTAATATGGTAACCGGGCGTTTTCTCGGCAAGCTCCTTAAGCGCTGAATATTTATCTATTCGCAATTTGTTGTAACTAATGGAATCAACTTTTATTTCTTTCGCGAACTTCGGTATGCACATCATCTCTTCCTCGGTCTCGCCTATATTACCGTAAATAAAGTAACCGTGGCAATATATAGGATATTTTCTCAAGATCTCAAAAGCTTTCCTTATATCATCCGAGTTAAAACCCTTATTCATTTGAGCTAGTATATGGTCATGCGGAGATTCTAGGCCTATTAAGAACATTTTAAAACCTGCCTTTACCGCCTTTTCCAACAATCTGGGATGTTTTGTTATTTCAATGCGCGCCTGGGCTATAAATCGTTTTTTTATTTTGCATTCTACTATTAAATCGCAAATTTTTTCCGCTCTTTTTACATCTACAAAAAAATTATCATCACTAAATAACACTATATCCGCGGTTATTCCTTCGATCTCTTCGATAACAGAATCAATGCTGCGGGCCGAGTAGTTTCTCTTTTGCCCCAGAGGATTTAAACTAAATGTGCAGAATTTACAGTTATAGGCGCATCCCCGCGCGCTCAACATATAATCATAAGTCGGGCTTGTAAGGTCAACGCCGTTTAATCTCATGTTGTATTTATTGCGCCTCAGGCTGCGATCCGGAGCGGCTATAGCGTTCACATCCGGCAGGGGCCTGTTTGCGTTGTGAATTATACTGCCGTTGTTTCTATAAGAGATGCCTAAAATATTTTCGAGAGGCAAACATTTAAAAATTTCCTTTATTGTCTCTTCGCCTTCTCCTCGTACGATAATATTTATTCTCGGAGAGGCTTTAAATAGATCTTCGGTTATCTCGGTTGCCGTATACCCTCCCACGACAAGTGGTATATTATCCGGCATTCGATTCAAGAGGTCATATATTTCGTTAAGCTGGCGGCGCCATCCGAGGCTAACGCATACAATATTTATTTCCTTGCGTATAAAATCTAGGAGCTTATTAACATCGCTTAAGTCTTTTTCGTATCTTAAGTCAATAAGCGTTATTTTATCCGCAAGGCCTTTGGCGTTTGCAGCTACATATTCAAGGCCTGTAGGCGGAAAAATTTCCATAATACTTCTTGTGTCGTCTTTATGGGCGACGTAAGGATTTAAAAATAAAGCGTGTTTATATTTCATTTGGAATTTCCTGGTGACACTTTTCACTCCGATCCCGAATTTGCCTTGTATTATAGTACAAACATGACCCACAAACAAGCACAAACGTGTCCTTTTGTTCAATCCAAAACTGTCGCTTTTTTATTACCTGATGTTACCCGATTTATCCCTTTGTTTTGAACTCCGGCGGGCACATTTTGGGCACAAAAGTCATATCTAGACAAGACGTGCTATCGCTTATTCGGAACGCCCTTCTCTTTTTTCTTTAATCAAGCTTCCTATGCGCTTCAACTCTTCGGGTAATTTATCCTCAAAATCTATTGAAATATAGAAATACGAGTCGCAACTCTCGGTAATAGGCTTATCGCCTACAGGAAACCCCCACTCCAGCCTTATCAATACCTGGTCATAAAGCCTTAACCTTATTCCGCTGCCTACACCCCAGAAATCGACGGATTTTTTCTCCGTTGACAAAGGGGATCTTCGCTCTCCATGACCATAATCAAGAAACGTAAACACTGTAACTTGGTCTCTTAAAGATTCCTTAGCATAAGGAAGCCGTATATTCTGCGGGATAAAAAAACTCGGTATAAGCAATTCCCCGCTTGCAGTAGCCGCGTTATCGGCTGAATAGTCACCGTCGGGGTAACCCCTAACCGAATTCATGCCACCCAAATAAAATGTCTCCTGAGGCATGAGTTTGGTAGAAGCAAACTGGGTTTTACATTTTAAATTTGCCTGAAAACTGCACGGCAGACTTTGTCTGCGCTGGACGTCAAAATTAAACTTGCTGAATGAGGATTTTGCCGCTCTCGAAGCTAAGGGATTGTTGTTAGGGCTGGCACCGAATGTATCGACGCCTTGAGAAAATTTAGGAGAGAAATATGTCATACTGCCTAAAGCGCGATATACAAAGTTGCCGCCCGCGTTTATAATACGCAACCTATCCCTATTAATAGTCCCGGCATTCTCTTTGATCGTCTTATCTTTGGCGTCGAATCCTAAAAATAATTCCCCTAAGCTTTCGCCTTTTGCGTTAAAAATATCCTGATATAAAGAAAAACTTATATTTTCTGCTTGTGAATTGATCCCAAATTGTGAAAAATCTTTTTTGGGAACGGCCTTACTTTCATTATACCCGTAAAGAAGGTGCGTGCCGCTAGCGCCTATGGGCAAATTGTGATAGGCATATTTTCCGCTGAAATCTTTCCCGAACATATAACCGGCCATAAGAACATCGTCCAGGCCTAAAAGATTATTATGCCTGAAACCAAGGCTGTTCCTGTATTTTCCTGTAGAAATCGAGCCTTCATTGTCAAATGAGTATATCAAATGGAGAGGGAAGCGCGTTTTGGTTCGCAAGAGGATGTCCGTCGTACCAGGTTTTTCTCCGGCATGAAGCGTCGCCTTGACTTCGCGGTCAGGGTTTCTATTCATCAAATCTAAAAACTTCTTTATCCTGCTATAGCGAAGGATCTCTTCTGCTTTAATTTTCCAGAAATCTCTTAGCCTATTCTTTTTAAAATACTTGTGCTCTTCGATACGGAGTTCGCCCATCCTTGCCTCCACGACCTCTAGCGTAACTGTGTTGTCTGTGATTTCCTGCGGAGACACAAAGACAGCTGCGATAATCCCGCGTTTTAAATACTCCTGTGTGTTTCTCGGGGACAGGTCCCGCAACAATCCCAGACTTGTCCCTTATTATAACCCTGAATTGTCCCTTTTTCAATCCCAGAATTGTATTTTTAACCAACCTGGACATGTCACTTTTTTTAAAATAGTTTGAAAGAAAATGCCTACTTTTAGTGTCATGTATAGTAGGGGAGGTAATATCTATGCCGAGACAAGCCAGATTAGTTTTGGAAGGTTTTTGTTATCATATTATTAACCGGGGAAATCGTAAAGAGAGCATATTTAAAGATACCGATGATTACGAAAGATACCTCAAGCTGTTGTCTAGATATAAAATAAAGTATAATTTTAAGTTATACGGATGGTGCCTTATGAACAATCACGTCCATCTTATACTAGAATCTAATAAACTAAGCAATGCTATGCATGGTATAAATTTGTCATATGCGCAATATTTCAGATTCAAATATAATAAATCAGGCCACTTCTGGGAGGGCAGGTATAAGAGCTTTGTTATACAAAAAGACCAATACCTCATCAATTGCATCAGTTATGTGGAATATAACCCTGTTCGGGCAAATATAGTAAGTAGGCCTGAGGATTATAAATGGAGCAGCTATTCTACTAGACTTCTTGGGCAGTCGAATGGGTTACTTGATCCTTTAGCTCTTTAGGGACAGGTCTGAGATACGCTGGGGGACAGGTCTAAGATTGGCTTGGGACCTGTCCCTGGATTCTCGGGACAGTTTTGCCTGAGTTAAACTATGGCAAAACTGGCGGAGGAGGTATGATTCGTCGTCCCGCCCGTGCTTTAACTTCCGGCGGGACTCCTTAAAAAGGAAACCTGATGTTTCCTTTTTAATATTTTTCCTTCTTCCGCAAAGATGTTCTCGTGCGCCGATAAGGAAAAAACTATAGTTTTTTCCTTAAAATCCTTTTTCACGAATCCTACCAACTACACGCGTAATATAATACATCCTCAAACTGAGTTAATAATACTTGGCGGAGGAGGTAGGATTCGAACCCACGGTGGGCTTACGCCCACAACGGTTTTCAAGACCGCCGCTTTCAACCGCTCAGCCACTCCTCCAAAATTTCTATAGCTTTTCTCGTGTGGGAAATTTTGCCCCGAGGCACCATAGTTTAAGGTAAGTGCCGAGGGACGAAACTTACTTCCCTTCCATAAACTCAAATATCGTTTCCGCCACGAGTTTATGGCCGTTCTCGTTCAAATGCCCGTCAAGAGGATAATATAAAGCTTGGTTTTTATTATCCTTTAAAATTTTAAGCATGTCAATAAAATCTATATCGTGGGCTTTACAAAATTCCCTCGCCGCATTATCGAAATCATCCGTTGGTTTTTTATCAAAATAAAACGGGTTATTTATATTTTCAACCCCCTTAACCTGGAACTCCAGCGGCGCGATAAAAACGATGAGCTTTATTTTATTACTGTCGGCGATTTCTTTTATACGTGAAAGATAATCTTCTGTATCGCGCCACGCCTCTTTTTTAAGTTCATCATTGCCCTCCCGGATAAAAAAGAATTGGTCTACGGGAAACTTTTCTTTTTTGGATATTTTTTTCGCGAGTTTTACCTTTTGCCTTGAAAAATAATGATAAAACCTCGAATGCTGATAAATAAACGATCTTCCGAACGGAGGGTTGACATTATCTTTTATGTTTTTATATTGATAATGGTCATCATACACGTCATTGGCGAAAAGCTGGACTATTATATAGTCGGGCTTGAACTTAAGCAATCTATCCCTTATATATAAATATTCAAGCTTAGGCGAGTAACCTGACATGCCGGCATTGATCACCTCGACGTTCTCGCCTCTCTCTTTGAATAACTGCTCCAGGCGGCTTGAATAATTCTTACCCATGTCCACCTGGACGGCCTCTGTGAACGAATCCCCGACGGTGATAATCCTTAATGTCCCTTGATTTTTTCCAATATTGCAGGGCTTCCCTATAAACCCCCATTTATTGATATATCCATGGCCTATAAACTCGTTTTCGCGACCTTTGCTGGCAAAATAAGTATTCGGGATGTGCTGGGTGTGTAGATAAGGATCTGGGGTCCATATGTGCCCGCCTTCTATAGACGCCTCTATGCGGATAATTATTTCCCCGGCTGCAAGAAAAATAATTACGGAAAGGATCAAGGAGAGAACCGTAAAAGAAAGTTTTTTACTCATACGACAAAAAGCTGGTTAAATATAGAAACATAGATATCCTTTGTGATCGTGATGAATGAACAAGAAAAATTTTTAAATGAAAAATCGGGCAGTAAGGATCCCAATAAAATGCCTATTACAAGAAAATTTATGATATAAACCAGTACTAGCGAATTCCAATAACCGAGCCGAAGGAAATCCGGCTGTTCTATCTTGGTTTTATCTATGGTCATGACTATATGGAACGAAAACGCAAAGCCTACTAGGAATATAAAATATCTTTCGGAAGAGCTGATCCTCCAGAAGGCATCCACGAACAGGTATAAGGCTAAGACCAGTATCGCGTGTATAGGAACGAAATAGGGTGCCAGCTCAATAAATGTATTGGATTTATTAGTTTTCACGCTCCCGCCTTTTTTTGAAACTTTAAACGAGAAGATCTTGCCGCCGAAGATCCAGACGAATATCGCGTGCACAAATTCGTGGCCCGCTACGTACAAATAATCCATTTTAAAAAACACAATATACATGATAACGTACGCGACGACGCCGCAAAAAAAGTACCTGGACATAGTTGTCAGGGCCTTTACCCCGGTCAGTTCAAAGTAAAAAGCCTTTGTTACGGCAACAATAAAGGGTATGAACGCCACGCTTATGAGATTTTTTACTATTTTGCCAGCCATGATCTTTTAGGATTTACGCTCTATAAGCTTTTGCCCGTCGAGGTAGGGCACTAAGGCGTCGGGAACTTTAACGCTTCCGTCTTTTTGCTGGTATGTTTCCAATATGGCTACCACGAGCCTTGCCAGCGCGACGCCTGAACCGTTCAGCGTATGGATATATTCGGCCCTTTTTGAATCCTTTGGCCTGTATTTTATATTTGCCCTTCTCGCCTGAAAATCCGTGAAATTGCTGCAGCTTGAAACTTCGAGATGGGTATTCATCCCTGGGGCCCAGAGTTCTATATCATAACATTTGCTTGCGGCGAAGCTGATATCGCCCGTGGAAAGGAGGACTACTCTATAAGGAAGTTTAAGCAATTGAAGCACCTGTTCCGCATTTTTAAGCAAGGCCTCTAATTCGTCAAAAGAGGTTTCGGGTTTTACAAATTTCACGAGTTCGACCTTGTCGAACTGATGGACGCGGATAAGCCCTTTGGTATCTTTCCCGTAAGAGCCTGCCTCTCTCCTGAAACATGCAGTATAGGCCGTATAATAAATAGGCAGGTCTTCCTCATCAAGGATCTCGTCCCTGAATATATTCGTAACAGGCACCTCTGCCGTCGGTATTAGAAAGAGGTCATCGTCCTTTAATCTATACATGTCCTCTTCAAGCTTCGGCAGCTGGCCTGTACCTGTCATGCTGTCCCTGTTCACTAAAAACGGCGGGAAGATCTCCGTGTAACCATGTTTTTTGGTGTGCAGATCTAACATAAAATTGATAAGCGCCCTCTCTAGCCTAGCGCCTTGCCCTTTGTATAAAATAAAATTAGAGCCTGTTATTTTTGACGCCCTCGGCAGGTCGATGATATCAAGAAGTTCCACGATCTCGACGTGCGTCCTGGGTTTGAAATCAAATTTCGGAATCTCTCCCCAGCTTCTCGCTATTTTATTGTGGCTCGCGTCAGGTCCAACGGGAACAGAGGAGTGGGGAACGTTCGGTATCATCAAAAGCATTTTATTAAGGCCTTCTTCGACCTCGTTCAGGCGTTTATCGAGCTCCTTTATCCTATTCGATACGTCTTTCATCTCCGCTATTTTTGAAGAAGCGTCGGTTTTATCCTTCAGCATCTTGGCGATCTCATCCGAGGCGATATTTTTCCGGTTTTTTAAGCTCTCGGCTTCCTGTAAGATTTTTCTTCTTTCGGCATCCATTGAGAGGACCTTATCTATATCAATTTTTAAGTTCCTGTTCTTTATCGATGTTTTGACCAGTTTCTCATTTTCTTTTATAAATTTAACGTCGAGCATTTGTCTATCCTTTTCGTTTTTTTATAGTTTAATATTAGTTATGATTACGGTGATGAAAAACCAGATTACAGTGATAAAATATGAAACTTATCACTGTAATCTATTGTTTATCATTGTAATCATTTATATGAATTTTTTCTTATCCTTTTATAACACCTAAAGGTCGCATCCTGCAGACTTTTTTAGAGATCCCCGCCATATGCACAACATCGACGACGTCATTTACGTCTTTATACGCCTCAGGCGCTTCTTCCGCAAGTGTAGCCCGGCCTTCAGCCTTCACAAATATTCCTTTATTTTCAAGTTCTTTCGCTATGTCCCTGCCACGGCACGCTGAAATAGCCGCTGTCCTCGAGAGGACCCTGCCTGCGCCGTGACATGTGCTGTAAAATGTCTCTTCGGCTTTTGCTGTCCCGACGAGCAAATAAGAATTGCGCCCCATGTCGCCCGGTATGATAACGGGCTGGCCTATATTTTTGTAAGCCTGTGGCAATTCCGGGTGGCCTGGACCGAAAGCGCGCGTGGCGCCTTTTCTATGAATGAATAACTTTTTTTCTTTGCCGTCAATTTTATATTTCTCGAACTTGCCAATATTATGCGTGACATCGTAGATCAAGCTCATTCCCAGATCTTTTTCGCTTCTTTCGAAAACTTTTTCAAAGACCTCACGGGTGAGATGCATGAGACATTGCCTGTTGGACCATGCGTAATTCGCGGCGCAGGTCATGGCGCCTATATAAGATTTGCCTTCCGGTGAATTCACCGGCGCGCAAGCCAATTGCCTATCAGGCACTGATATATTATACTTTTCAAGACACCTTAGCATACTTTTTGAATAATCGTCGCATACCTGGTACCCGAAGCCTCGGCTGCCTGAATGTATCATAACCGTAACCTGGCCCTTATACAGCCCAAAGACCGCGGCGGCCTTCTCGTCATAGATCGTATCTATCGCCTGGATCTCCAAGAAATGATTACCCGAACCGAGCGTGCCTGATTGTTTCTTTCCGCGTTCATAAGCCCTGTCAGAAACTTTTGAAAGGTCAGCGCCTTTAAGCTCTCCTTTTTCTTCAGTATACTCCAGGTCCTCTTTCCTGCCGTAACCTTTCTCGACAGCCCAACGGGCGCCTTTCAAAAGGATCTCTTCTTCTTCTTTTGGGTTTACTTTTATATCGCCGGACGAACCGACCCCGGATGGGACATGAGAAAAAAGCATATACACGAGGTCTTTAAGTTTTGGGCTCGTCTCGTCCAAAGTTAAATTCGTTTTAAGCAACCGGACGCCGCAATTTATATCAAAACCTATTCCGCCCGGGGTGACCACGCCGCCGTCTTCCGGGTCTGTCGCAACCACTCCGCCTATCGGCAGGCCATAGCCCCAGTGTATATCAGGCATTGCCAGCGAATATTTTACGATCCCGGGCAGGGTAGCGGCGTTGGCGACTTGTTCGGGCGCTTTATCGAAACGGATATCTATTAGGAGTTTTTGGTCGGTATATATAATACCGGGCACGCGCATGCCGGATTTATAAGATTTAGGGATTCGCCACCGGTAATCGTCTATTTTTTCTAATTGGCCTTCCCATTTATCCGCCATGACAGCCTCAGGTCACACGTCAAAAATCAATTGCGTCTGCCAAATATTATTTTTATTTTCTATTTTTAATTCATGGTAGGTAACAGCCTTGATCTCTGTTTTCAGCCGGCTTCTGTTCTCGCCTATGTGCCGCCCGAACGCTTTTGCCGTGATATGGCTATCATTAAGATCGACGATCTCGAATTGGCTGAATATCAGGCCTTTGGTGTAAAAATTATATAAAAGCTCGTCGAGCCAGGCCACAAGAAGCTCTTCGGAATTAGGCGCGTCTTTTTTAATATCGACCGTAACCGAATTTTTTAGGCTGCTTAAGTCGGCTATTATATCGAACATGGCGAATGCGGCATTTTTGAAAAGTTCGGCGAGGTCTTTTCCGTAAACCTTTATACCGATATCAGCAGTATGGTCTATGAGTTCGTATGGTTTCATTGGATCAAAAAAAGTGGTGAGTCGCCCGAGACTCGAACTCGGCACGCCCGCCTTAAAAGGGCGGTGCTCTACCAGATGAGCTAGCGACCCACGAAATTAAATTTATACCTTATGGCTGTCGAAGGATCACGTCCCGAGGATCTCTTTTTCTTTTTCCTGCAATACCTTGTCAACTTCGCCTATATATTTGTCAGTGAGCTTTTGGACCTCATCTTGGGCCTTGAACCGCTCATCCTCAGGGACACTTTTATCTTTTTCCAATTTTTTAATGTGCTCATTAGCGTCGCGCCTTATGGAGCGAATAGAGATCTTGCTGTCCTCGGCGATCTTTTTCACGACTTTTGTTAATTCTTCCCTTCTCTCTTGCGTAAGCGGCGGCATTGAAAGGCGTATGAGTTTCCCGTCGTTTGTCGGCGTGACGCCCAGTTCGGAAGCTAAAATAGCTTTCTCTATTTCGTTTATCACGCTATGGTCCCAGGGTTGTATGATAAGCAAGCGAGCCTCGGGAGTAAGGATATTCGAGATCTGTTTAAGCGGCGTAGGCGTGCCGTAATAATCTATTTTTATACCTTCTACCAGGCTTCCTGACGCCCTGCCTGTGCGTATGGTCGAGTATTCTCTTTTGGTAACCTCGATGGTCTTCTTCATCCTGTCTTCGGAATCTTTTTTTATTTCATTAAT
>PEWV01000060.1:63543-67564 GCA_002780005.1 Candidatus Aquitaenariimonas noxiae
TGGCCCTCAGGGCAGCAGTGGTATCTGTCGTAAAATAAGGATTACCCGTACCGCCTACAAATATGATGACCCTATTTTTTTCTAGGTGCCTGATAGCCCTGCGCCTTATATACGGCTCTGCCAATTGCTGCATTTGGATAGCGGTCTGAACCCTGGTAGGAACATTTTCTTTTTCAAGCGCGTCCTGGAGGGCTAATCCGTTTATTACCGTAGCGAGCATCCCCATATAGTCGGCCGTAACCCGGTCCATTCCCCTTATGGAACTTTCTTCGCTCCCTCTAAATATATTTCCCGCGCCTACGACCAGGGCTATCCCAAGGCCCAATTCCCGCACTTCTTTTATCTGTTTCGCGAGAGAAGAAAGGATCCTCGAGTCTAAACTTGATTTTCCCTGGCCCTGCAGCGCCTCGCCGCTTAATTTCAAAATAATTCTTTTATAGATCGGTTTTCTTTTTGTTAGCATTCTTCTCCGACTTGGTATCTTGTGAACCGGCGGACCACTATATTTTCGCCTATCTTTGCCACCATAGATGTGAGATAATCCCTCACCTTAATGTTCATATCTTTAATAAAAGGTTGATTCAGGAGACATGCCTCTTCATAGAATTTTTCCAGTTTTCCTTCGGCTATTTTCTCTATCACGTTTTCGGGTTTGCCTTTCATCTGCGCTTTTATGATCTCTTTTTCTTTCTCGATCACATCGACCGGCACGTCTTCTTTCGATATATACCTGGGATGACTGGCCGCTATCTGCATAGCGACATCTTTAACAAAAATCTTGAAATCCTTATTTCTAGCCACGAAATCGCTCTCGCAGTTTACCTCAAGCAAAACACCGATCTTACTGCCTAGATGTATATAGCTTTCTATAACGCCGTCCTTGGCGGTCCTTGAGGCTTTTTTGCTGGCTAAGGCAATACCTTTCTTTCTCAATATTTCTATAGCCTTATTTATGTCGCCGTTCGCTTCTTTGAGCGCCCTTTTGCAATCCATCATGCCGGCGCTGGTCTTTTCTCTCAATTCCTTTATTGCATCAAGCATTGAAATCACCTTCCTTGCTGTTATATTTTTATTGTGTTTTTGTCTTTTTCTTGGCCGGCTTTTTCTTTATGCGCTCTTCCTTTGTCGCGTCATCTTTCACAGTGCCTTCGCCGATCAACTTTTCAATTTCCACATCATCCGCCTTGACGAACGCCGCTTCTTTCTTGTCGTCCGCTTCTTTTCTCCCTTTCAGGAATTGCTGCCTACCTTCTATGGCACTGTCCGCGATCACGCGTGAGATCAACTCTATCGATTTCATCGCGTCGTCGTTACCCGGTACCACGCAATCAACCCTGTCAGGATCGGAATTGGTATCGACAAGACCGACTACTGGTATCAAAAGCCTATTAGCCTCTTTTACGGCTATATCCTCATTCTTTGAGTCGATTACAAAAACGGCTCCCGGAAGCCTTAGCATATTTCTTATCCCTTCCAGGTTCTTGAGCAATTTCTCCAATTCTTTGGCTATCTGCGCCTGTTCTTTTTTAGTAAGAAGGGCATATGTGCCACTTGCTTTAAGGCTTTCCAACTCCTCAAGGCGTTTCACGCTTTTGCGTATAGTCATAAAATTGGTAAGCGTACCACCGAGCCATCTCTCAACGACATAAGGCATCCCGCATCTTACGGCATGGTCCCTTACTATCGCCTTGGCCTGCTTTTTAGTGCCCACTATGAGAATATATTCGCCTCTCGAGGCCACGCTCTTGATAAGAGATGTGGCCTTCCTTATGCCTTCAAGTGTCTTTTGTAAGTCAACGATGTATATACCATTCTTCTCGCCGAAGATGTACTTAGACATTTTAGGGTTCCACCTGTTCGTCTGATGGCCGAAATGGACCCCCGCTTCAAGTAATTGTTTTATTAATGTGCTCGAATCCTCCAATTTTGCCTCCTTTTTTTATCCTGCAATTATACCAAAATAACAAGATATCTGCAAGCGTCTATATTACTCGATAAACTGCATTTCGTAAAGCCTTTTGTATAGCCCCTCGTCCTTTATAAGGCTATCATGATTACCGATTTCCGTTATTTTACCTTTCTCCAACACTATAATCCTATCCGCGCGCCTCACGGTGCTAAGCCTGTGCGCGATGACAAATACCGTTCTCCCGGACATAAGCCTGTCTACGGCTTCCTGAACTAATTTTTCCGCTTCAGCGTCCAGGTGTGATGTCGCCTCGTCCAAAATTAATATGGGCGGGTTTTTAAAAATAGCCCTGGCTATGGTCAACCTCTGTTTTTCACCGCCCGACAGCCTGAAACCTTTTTCGCCGACTATCGTATCGTATTTCTTCGGAAGATTTTCGATAAATAAATGCGCGTTCGCTATTTTTGCGGCGTTTATTACATCTTCCATTTTTACACCTTCTACCTTGCCGTAAGAGATATTGTTCGCCACTGTGTCATTAAAGAGTATCATATCCTGGGTCACTATGCCTATTTGATCCCTGAGGGATTTAAGGGAAACGGTTTTTGTATCTACTCCATCTATAGTTATGCTTCCCTTGATCGGGTCGTAAAAGCGGGGTATTAGATTTACCAAGGTTGTCTTCCCAGCTCCGGTCGGGCCTACGACGGCAATAATTTCGCCTGTCTTTACATTTATATTTATATCCTTTAAAACCTCTTTGTCTTCATACTTAAAATATACATGGTTGAATGCTATATCTTTTTTTATCGTCTGGAGAGGAGGCGCGCCCGGCAAGTCCTTTACAGTAGGGTCTATATCGAGCACTTCGAAGATCCTCCTGGCGGCTGCAAGCGCTTCCTGGTTTATGCTGTGAAGACGGCTTAGTCTCTTAAAAGGCTTCAAAAGCGAAAGAAGCGCCGCCAAAAATGTTATAAAGGCACCTGCTGAAAGATGGCCGCTTACTATTTCCTTTGAGCCGAACCACGCGACCGTCGCCACGCAAATAATCCCTACAAACTCTGTCATCGGGCTTATTATTTCCATCCTCATTATGGATTTCATGACCAACTTGTAAAAACGCATATTATGCTCTTTGAACCTGGCCAGCTCATACTTCTCCATGGAAAATGCCTTGACGATCCTCATACCGGTGATAGTCTCGAATAACGCCGTAGTTATATCGCCCATTTTTTGCTGGCTTTGTTCGCTTATCTTACGAAGCCTCTTACCGATCCTCAAGATAGGATATATTAGGGAAGGGAGTATGATAACGCTTAAGATCAAAAGTAACCATGGAATTGAAAAATAACTCCTCACAACAAGCACAATTACAACATAGATGATAAGCTGGATCGGCTGGTAGAGCAGGTCTGTAAAGCCTTCGGAGATCGAATTTCTTATTATTGTCGCGTCATATGTAACGCGTGATGTAAGTTTGCCCGTGGCATGCTTGCTGTAAAAATCCAATGAAAGGTCCAAAAATTTCTCATAAACTTTATTTTTTATGTCCCGGATGACCCTCTGGCTTAAGTCATTCATAAAGTAAGTCTGGAAATATGTGAATATTTCCTTCAGGAGGAACATGACCATTACCCATATAATAAGCCAGTTCAAAAGCGTGAGCGGGCTCAGGTTATTTATTTTATTGATCAAATTCAATACGGCCTGCGGAATCGCCACACCCTCGGGTATCGGTATTCCTTTTCCCGATATTACATTATCCACAAAGGGTATGATCATACCAAGTGATACCCCAGCGAACAAAGAAGAGGCCACCATGCATAGCATAGCCATTACCACAACCCATGTATGGGGTTTTATGAGTGAAATCAGCCTTATATAGTCTTTCATATTATCACCTAATAGCCCGGTTATTTTATCATATAAGGGCCCTATTGTCGAGTGAAAAGTCTTAAAAAAGGGGCCCTAAAAAGCCATTAAGATGGTAGCAACAAGGGCTCGTGGCTTTACTGCCCTGTTCTTACCTGCCCTTCGTTCAGTCAAAATTTCTTAACGCTTTTTACTCGTCAGAAATCGGGGATGGGCATAACTCACCCGCCACTGATGCAA
>PEWV01000013.1 GCA_002780005.1 Candidatus Aquitaenariimonas noxiae
ATCGTCAGCATATAGATTATAAATCCATGAAATCCGCGAGGGTTATAAAAGAGAAAAGCATACCGTTTATTAAGCCTTTTTATCCTAAGCCCCAAGCTTTATGTAAAAATTTTAGAGCATATTTTAAAGAAGGTACTTATAATGAACAGACTAATGCAATCTTGGAATTTGAAGAAAGACTTTCTAAATTTTTAGGAGTAAAATATTGTGTAAGTGTCTGCAATGGAACGCTGGGCTTAATAATTGCACTTCGCGTTTTGGATTTAAAAGGAAATGTTATCCTACCTAGTTTTTCTTTTTCTGCCACAGCCCATGCCCTAACATGGAACGGTATACGTCCAAATTTTGTAGATATCGATCCTAAAACTTTTAATTTAGAGCCTAAAAAAGTTAAAAAGGCCGTTAATTCCAGAACTACTGCAATTTTAGCTGCACATATGTTTGGTAATCCCTGTCAGATAGAACAATTGCAAGATATCGCTAAACAGTATAATCTCAAATTAATTTTTGATTCTGCCCATGCCCTAGGATCGACGTATAAAAATAAACTCATAGGAAGATTTGGAGATTTAGAAGTTTTTAGCTTTCATGCTACAAAACTACTCCCCGTAGGGGAGGGGGGCGCCGTAGTAACTAATAGTAAAAAGCTTTACGAGAAATTAAAATACGTCAGAACCCAAGGCAACAGGGGTGACGGGAACTGTATTATTGTAGGGCTTAATGCTAAGATTAGTCCTTATGGCGCAATGATAGGGTTGGAGGGGCTTAAGAATTTTAAAGTAAAGCTTTCTGGCCGCATCAAATTAGCGCAATACTATTTTGATTTGCTCAAAAAAATCCCAGGAATACATTTCCAAGAGATTACAGAATGTGCCGAGTCCAACTTTCAGTATATACCTATTGTAATCAATAAAAAACAGTTCGGATGTTCTCGCGACAGGCTTTTTGATATTTTGAAGCGAAAACACATTTATACCAGAAAATATTTTCATCCGCCTATTCATAAATTTAGGTGCTATAAGCATATCTTTAATAAAGAAAACCTTAAAAACACCGAAGATATCTCCAATAACATTCTTTGCCTTCCATTTTATGATAATATTAAAAAATCCACCATAGAGACCGTCTGCAGCAATATTAAAAAGCTTGCAAACAGATTTACTTTGTCCGATGAGCATATATAAATTTCCTAAACTCATATACGGACTTCTCGCTGGTAGAGGTCCTTATACGGGGCCTTATTCAATTCAGTTAGATCTTACTAACGCCTGCAATGCCCAATGTATATATTGCATGAATTATTCACCGTTGGGTTTAGAAAAAGAATATGATAAAGATTGGCAAAAAATAAGGCTGTCTTTAGAAGACATAAAAAAGCTCATTCCAGAATTTCAAAAATTGGATGTAAGAATAGTTACTCTGTGCGGCAATGGAGAGCCTTTTATGCATCCCGACATATTGGAGATTGTACGGTTAATAAAAAGTTCTAATATAAGCTGCATAGTGAGAACGAATGGGATTTTGATAAATAGAAAAATAATAAAGGAACTTTTTAATGTTGGATTAGATACTATCGATTTAAGTCTATGGGCAGGAACGGCAAAAGAATACCAACAAATGCATCCCCAGGAAAACCAAGATACTTTCCATAGAATAAGAGATTGGTTATATTATCTAAATGAATTAAAAAAGAATCTTAAAAGAAAGAAACCGGAAATTAGGGTTGTTAATGTGATTGGCGCCTATAATTATAGCAGTATAGGCGAAATGCTTTCTTTCGCTTATGATATGAATATAAACTATGTAGTTTTTAAATATGTTGTTACCGGTAGTTTTAAAAACGAGGTAGCTAAAGGATTAGAACTTACCGAATCTCAGAAAAAAGAATTGCTTAGAATGTGGGACCTTTCATGTTATAAAAATAGAGTTAGGACTAATTTTTACTATTTCAGAAAAGAATTAAAAAAATCTTTCATACCCAAGAGATGTTACTTTGGTTGGTTATATACTCGACTAAAAGTTACCGGAGAGGTGAACCCATGCTGTGGATGCTTAGACCTTGAAATGGGTAATTTTAAGGAAACGCCGCTTTCTTTAATTTGGGGACAAAGTCGATATCAAGAATTCAGAAGGGAAACGATAGCCTCTTTGGATGGTGAATACTTTCGTCACTGTTTATGTACAAAAATCTGCCCACATTGGTATAGCAACAGTTTTTTGGATAGATATTTTAAGATATTTGCACCCATCAGGAATTTGTTTTAAAGAAACTATCATTTGTTTAATAAATTATTAAAGATTTGAGATAACTTTCCCGTCAATTCTTTCCTTTGAAATTGCTTGGTTGTTTCTAAATTGTTGCATGCAGTCATGTTGCCCGATTTCCATTTTTGGTAAATACTTAGTAAAGCCATCTTAATTTCAACTATATCATCGGGCTGTACTACAATCCCCGCGCCACATTCTTTTGTTAACGAAGCAAGTTCGCTCTGAAGGGGTACTAAGGCCAGAATAGTTTTTCCAGAAGCAATGTATTCATAGGCTTTAGATGATATAAACATTTCTTCATCCCGCAGAGAAGATGTTATAAGCAACAGTACATCTGATTTTATAATTTCTTCTATGCATTTTCTGTGAGGAATGAGTCCCATATGACAAACAATGCTCTCAAGTTCTAATTCTTTAATCAACCTATCGAAAGATCTCAATTCCACTTCACCTATAAATCTTACTAAGATATGTTTGCTTATCTCTGGATTTTCTTTTAACATTGCACTTAATCCTTTTAGAAAATACGAAGGCGTACGACTCATATAAAAACTGCCGGTATATGTTATAAGCATTTTTTTTGAATAGAATTTATCATTTTGCTTCCAGGCATTAATAAAATCCTCATCGTCATAACCATTAGGTATAACCTCTATTTTATCTTTCAGAAAACCGTATAAATTTAAATATTTCTCCTTTGTCAACGAAGAAGTACAAATCATAAAATCAGCTTTTCTTAATATTTTTTCTTCTATAACTCCTGCCTTAACACGATACTTAGCGCAGTTCCGGATTTCATAAGGATTCAGGCTCCACGGATCGCGGAAGTCCAACACAATAGGTAGTCCTGTTATATCCTTAATTTTACTTGCAACTATAAAATTTACATATGGTTTTCCCGTTGCATATATAATATCAATGCCCTCCTTGTCTATAATATCGCAACCATGACTTACGGCGAAAGGAGTCCAAAATAATTTATGGTATTCTGAAGTTTTAATTGTTTGCCTTATTTTAAAACTTATCCATGGAGGTATAAGGGCAGCAGGATCAAAATCTAAAAAACGATATATTTTTATTGATTTTGGAACATCATTAAAAAAATAAAAATCTTTGCTTTTAGAATAAATAGTTTTAGCTGTAAAAACTATAGGATTCCAATTAAATGAGGGTAGATATTTAACAAACTTTGCAACCCTAAGAATCCAAGAAGTATTGCGAAACGGTGGAAAATAGTATGATATTACCAAGACTTTTTTCATCAGATATATTATACCAATATTATAGAAACTAAAAAAGCTTTTCGATAAAAAAATATCATATCAGCGGTCTTATTATTTATCAAGACCCTTTTCTTTTATGTGTCTCTATATTAAACAGACTTACTTAAGACAACAATAATACCGTTGCCAAGAAAGCCGAAGAATAGGTTTAGAATTTTAACTAATAAGATATATACATAACACAGCGGACGATACCTGTTTATCAAATCGTGTATTGTTTTGTTCACATAAAGAAGAAGGAAAAAATGGTATTTTAGATAAACTAATTTTACGTTCGATGAATCTTTGATAAATTTAAAAAACCATTTTACATCTATCTCATTCGTATAGTAACCATCGTAATCCGGCTTGATTAATCCTAGGCGTCTGCCAATTTTTGAAATAAAGCATTTTCTTCTGTCAACAATGCACACGATTTTTCCAATTCTTAACGATTCTCTTAAACAAAGTTCCATGCTATCCATATGATGTGCAGAATTGATTAAAAATACTATATCAAAAATAGAATTTTTAAACGGCAAGGACATTCCGTCGCCCAATACGGGGGTGCACTGAATATTTATATCCCTAAAATAATATTTACAAATTCGCAACCTCTTGAGATTGATATCCAAATTTACTGCATAGAAATCCTTAGAGTTGTTTTTTATATATAATATTTCGTTGCCTTCGCCACCCCCTACGAATACCACTTTCTTGCCATGTATGTTTCCCATTCTTTTTAGAACGGTTGCAAGAATTTGTGTGTGCATGGTATGGAATGAAAGACTATAGTATAAGCTTTTTTCCACAGTCTCTTTTAATTGACGGGGATAATTGTCTAAGTTTCTATTTTTGTTTCGTCTCTCAAAATGCATAATCTTAACTTATTTTTCTTTTATCAAGCATCTCTAACCCTCCCGCATTGGCTTTCCGATATGCCCACGCGGCATAAAATCAAAGTATCATTTTTTAGTAAAGTCTAATGTGAAATATGAAACTTTCGGAGTTATTATAGCACATTTTCTGTAGCATACATAGCAATGATGCAAAGCAATCTTAACGGATTTCTCTATTCGCAAAAACACACAAAAATGGTTGTTTAAAAAAATAGGCTTGTGTATAATGATATCCAGCATCAAAGGAGCGCGAGAAGGTGAAAGCTATATATTCACATTAATTTCCTAGGGTTTGAAAAAAAGGAGAATAATGTATGAAGATAGTGGAAAGCTGCCCGGTTTGCGGAAATAGCAATATAAAATGCTTATACAAAAAGACTTTTTTATACCCTGGTAATGGCATTCAGTCAAATCTGCTCGATATAAATTATGAACGGTTAAGGATATTATTTGATTATATGCTGAAAGGAACCAAATCAGCTTGTTTTGCATTCATAATATGCAAAAATTGCGGGTTTGTCTTTCTTAATCCACGCTTTGAAGACAGGGAAATGGAGCTTAAATATGATGCCATCAGGCAGCTTGGGTTGGTGCAGGCAAGATTATCGTTACTATCTGTGCGAAGTTTAAAAAGGCGTTCAGAAATTATTTATAATACCATAACAAAATACAAAAACAAGAAAGTCGCTGGATTTCGAATACTCGATTTTGGGGGCGGAGGCGGTTATAATCTGCGCTTATTTGCAAAAAATAACCTATGTTATATAGTGGACTATGAGAAGCCCCATCTTCAGGGAGATGTTAAATATTTATGCCAGACGGCAGATGAAATTACACAAGAGATAAAATTTGATATAATTTTGTGTTGTCACGTTCTCGAACATGTAGCTGATCCTGTAAAAATATTGCAGAAGTTAGCAAGCCACCTTGTTCCAAATGGAATTTTATATATTGAAATACCATTTGAATGCTTTCCTAGTAAGTTTAAAAATCTACAAAACCCGCTGACGCACATCAACTTTTTTTCGCCATCTTCACTGTTATATCTACTATCAAGCTGTGGTTTTGGCGTAAAAAAGAGGTGTGGTGTTTGGAAATGGTTAATTCAAAATCAGCACTTTTGGCTAAGCGTAATTAGCGAGAAAAATGGGCAGGGGCTTCCTAAATACGGCGCGGGCTACAGGGATACGGTTCGCTGTATGAGTAATCCCTTGTTATCTTTATGTGCTAGATTGGGCGATTTCAAAGGAGGGATTTACAGTAATCCAATTTACTAGTCAAAACAAAATGGTTCAGTTTTTGTCCATTGTTAAAATCCAAGATAAAATGGAATACCATATATTACCAAAGAGAAATTTCATTTTGGAGTCTTAGACCAGCCTTGTGGGGCCACGCTGCTCATATTTTTTTCATTGGCACTGATTATGCGTACCGAGAAATCAGCCCTAGCTAGATATTTCAAGAATTTGGCTATTCTTATGCTGCCTACTCCATCACCGCAGTACGAAATTGTTAATATTTTCTTCATAGATCGTAATTATTTAAAAAAGTGGTGCGTCTCTATTGGACATATTTCAACGCTTTAAGTTGTTGCATTAGTGCCTGGCCCCGAGTTTCTTTAAAAACATTAAGTCTTACCTTTTCACAATGGTTTTTATAAAAATCAAGTTTTTCCTGCATAAATTTTAAGATCCCAGGTTCTGCAGAAACTAAATTATTCAATTCGTACGGGTCGCTTGTCAGATTGTACAGCTCTTCACGGCCACTATTTTTTATATCTCTGCACTCTGATTTTATGGTGTAAATATACTTCCATCCGTCATTTTTTATTATACCCTTAAGCACAAATCTACTCCTGTCAAAATCTTCATCAATAAACCCGTATTCAAAGAGTTCGGTATCGATCTCGTTTTCCATCAATTGTAAAAAGCTTACCCCGTCTAAATATGATTTGCAGGGTACATTTAGAAAATCTAATATTGTGGGCATGATATCAATGCTTCTTACCCATTGGCTGATAACCTTTCCTTTAGGATGGGCTTTGCCATATTTTATAATCAAAGGTATGCTTAGCACTTCTTGATATATAGTTTGTCCGTGTCTCCAATTGTTATGTTCTCCAAGAGACTGGCCATGGTCTGCAGTGATTATAATCAAGGTTTTATTATAGATCCCCAACGTTTTAAGTTTTTTTAAAAGTTCGCCTATATAAGTATCTGCAAAATGTATCTCAGCGTCATATAATGCGACATAATCCTCCTCATCGCTGTTTGAATCATAGGAAAACAAATTTCTATAAGGCCGTGGAAGTGAAAACGGCCAGTGCGGTTCCATGCAGTGTATGAACATAAAAAAGTTCTGATCTTTATATTTCTCAAGCCACCCTATTATCCTGTCATTGTCGGCTTTTGCGTTCTTTCTATCAAGCCAGGTGAAACTCTTGCCGGTCACCTTTTGCATAAAAGATAAATTTTGCAAGATAACGTGATGTATCTTGTCTCTCATTCTATAATCATCAAAAAAGTCAAAACCCTGATCAAAATTAAATATTTTTTTAAGTACTGGCGTAGCTACATACCCGTATGTTACATATCCCTCTTTTTTTAGTATCTCAGGAAGCGTAATCACTTCATCGGGCAGAATACTATTGTCATAAACAGCCATATGTACGCCGGGATACAGTGAAGTCAACAACGAAGCGACCGAAGGTCTAGTCCAAGATGCCTGGGCGTAACAATTTTTAAATAAGATTCCCTCTTTTGCGATAGAATCTATGTTGGGGCTTGTCTGCCTTTCATAACCGTAACACCCAAGATGGTCGGCCCTTAAACAATCTATTACGATCAACAGTATATTCACATCGTTTTTGACGCTGGAAGATATTTTTCTATAACCAGTAGTCGATTTTTTAGCAGCCCAATCAAATCCAAAAATAGCAATACAGGTAATAAGTACCACGGAAAGCAAGGCAATCAATTTTAAATGAAATTTTATGCGCCGTCGGGTATAAAACCAAAATAAGGCTATATATAAAACACTGTAAATTAAAATTATGGCTAAACCCAAGACGATTAAAATAAAAATGAAATGCAAAGAATTTCCTTTACTTATGATGTTAGACGAAACATCAAGCGGCTCGTATAAATTAAAAAAGACTATGAAAACAATAAACGAAAACAAACTTAATACAGTGCATTTCTTGGCCATTCCTGCTTTGCTCATAAAAAAGTATACGGAATAAAATGCTATAAAAACCAAAAGACATAGGAGGGGTATTAAAAGCTCGGATAAAAAGACAGGTGTGCTTAATATTTGGATACCTGTTAAAGAAATCCAGGATGTTATTAGCAGTATGCAACATAAAAAAAAGTATTTTTGAAGGTTAGTTTTTGATCTTACGAAAACATCAAAAATTTTATTAATAGTAAACAAAAATATAGAAACGGAAACGGAAAATAGTAAGAAAAAAAGAAAAACAGGATGGTTAACAAGCGGGTACCTTTCTAGTATGACTATTAATATAGAATGTTGATAAGATGTTATCTTTTTAATGACAGAGAGAAAGAAATGTGTGAAATTTGAATTGTTGATTAAAGATATAACCGGAATAATACCTAAAGCGCTAAACGTATATTTTTTTGTAAACCTCATTTTTATCACGTCTTTTTTATATTATATACTTTTTTTCAGATTTAAAATAGTTAATTTATACAAATATTAAGGAGTACAATAGCCAGCAGAAAGGCATTGTTTAAAACGGGAAACTGTTATATAATATAAAAAAATGTTATAAAACTCTTAACCCAGAACAACATATTAGGGTGATGCTTATTGTTTCAAATAACCACAAAAGACAGATTAAATCCCCTTAAACATAAGAAGTAGTAACTTTTTAGTTTGATAAGTTTTATTAAGCGGGGTAACTTAACGATTCTATTAGCCTATTTTTTGTCAGATGTAACCCTGACAACATGTTTCCAGCACGGCAGTTACTATAAGAAGGCGGATTTTTTAAATGAAGATTCTCGATTTATGGTGCAGTCTTAAGAAAATAAAAACAGAGAGATCGGACGAGTGTTTTTGTGAGCCGGAAACGCCAAGATTTTTTATAGATTTTAAAAAACGAAATGAAGTCGTATCGGTTGTAAACAAGTGTTTTCCGAGTGTTTTAGGTGAAATCAGCGGTCATGCCGACAAGATTTGTGAGCACACTTTTAATTTACTCGGTTCTGGCGACGTCTATTTGGGCGAGACAATTAACTGGCATTGTGATTTTAAAACAGGCTATTGCTGGGACCCCAAACAACAATATGGGCGTATAAAAATACCTTATGGAAAAGCAGACATAAAAGTACCCTGGGAACTTTCGCGATTTCAACATCTGACTATTCTGGGGTATGCCTATTGGTTGAGCGGCGATGAAAAATATACAAAAGAGTTTATTGGTCAGATAAATAGCTGGATTGAAAATAATCCCCCCCGACGTGGCGTGAATTGGACCTGCACAATGGATGTTGCTATACGAGCCTGCAACTGGATCGCGGGGTATCATTTTTTCAAAAATTCATTCGAAATTGCCCCTAAGTTTCTAGATAGATTTTTAGATTCTCTTTATAAACACGGAAAGCATATTATGGCGAACCTGGAAGGCAGCATGCGATTAACCACAAATCATTATCTTTCCAATATTGTAGGTTTGATTTATCTAGGTATGATGTTTTCTAAACTTAAAGAAGCAAGAAAGTGGCGAGAATTTGGTTTTAAAGAGCTTATAAAGGAAATGGAGAGACAAGTTTATTCAGATGGCTGCGATTTTGAAGCCTCTACTTGTTACCACCGTCTCGTTTTGGAGCTTTTCTTTTTTGCTACACTGCTTATAGTAATAAATGATAAGGAGTTTAAAGGAGAAAATTATAGTGAAATTGCCGAAAAGACCTTCGGTCGCATATATACTGAAAAACTTTACAAAATGTTCGAAGTAGTCTTACATCTCTTAAAACCTAACGGACAGATGCCTCAGATAGGGGATAATGATTCGGGTCAGCTTGTTAACCTATACTACAGGGAAGTTTTGGATATGCGATATTTGCTTGCCCTGGGAGCAGTTTTTTTTAAGGAGCCAAAATGGAAAATTAAGGAATTTTTTAAGTCCAATGAGGAAATCCTTGAGGTTTTAATCACCTATGGAAAAAATGGAATACAAGTATGGAATTCGTTGGAATGGAATTCCATTGAAAATATAGGATCAAAAGCGTTTATAAACGCCGGTTGGTATGTGATGAGAAATAATAAAGATTATTGCTTGATTTCTTGCGGACCCAATGGAGAAAATGGCCTAGGGGGCCATTGTCATAATGATAAACTTTCTTTTGAGTTAAACATGAATGGGCATGATATAATAGTTGACCCTGGTACTTATGTCTATACTGCTTTGCCGGAAGCAAGAAATAGATTTCGAAGTACAGCACGCCACAATACAGTGCTTATAGATGGCAAAGAGCAGAATAAAATTAATAAGCATAATATATTTAAAATGGGCAACGGGTCCCATTCAAGGTGTTTAAAATTTGAAACCGGAAAAGATACGGATATTTTTGTCGGCGAGTATTATGGATATAAACATTTTTTGAGCCAAGTAATTCATCAAAGAGAAATAAAATTTCACAAAAAAGAGAAGAAATTAGAAATAATAGATAGATTTAAAGGAAAAGGAAAACACGATTTAGAATGGAATTTTGTTTTATCGCCCCATCTTAGTAAAGATATAGAAATTCACTCTGAAGAATTGGCATTCTATAAAGAATTTGCCAGCTATTCTTCCGAATATGGTAAAATTGAAAAAACAAAAAAAATTACTTCGAGATTAAACGCAACAATTCCTCTGGAAGTAAAAATTTTTATAAAGAGTATGTAAAATTAACATCAAAATATGCAATCGAAAGTTATAGTAATAGGTCTAGACGGTGCAACTTTTAAGATTATAGAACCCCTTCTAGCCCAGAATGCCCTGCCCGGCATCGGAAAACTTGTTAAAAATGGGACGAAGGCCACTCTTTTAAGCACCATCCCTCCAGCCACCATACCGGCTTGGCCTTCTTTTATGACAGGCATGAATCCGGGAAAACATGGCGTATTTGATTTTTTTAAATATGATAAAGGACGAAATAGGATTATTACGGGTGACGATATTTGCGCTAAGACAATTTGGGAAGTTTTAAGCGACTTTGGCAAGAGAAGCATCGTTATGAATGTCCCTGCGACTTATCCTCTAAAGAAGATAAATGGAATAATTGTCAGCGGGTTGTTAACCCCCGAAGGCGAAGAATTTATAAGCCCTCCCGCAGAAAGAGAATTTATTGATAGCGCTGCGGATGGATATAGAATTAATGAGAATATATGTTTATTATCTGACAAAGAAATCCTTTCAGATCTTTACTTAGTTACTCAAAAACAAAGAAAGGCCTTTTTAGCATTATTGCAACAAAAAGAGTGGGACTTTGCTATGATAATGTTTCGAGGAACAGACGTAGTGCAGCATCTCTTTTGGGAACAGCAAGAAATTATAAAACAATTTTATCGGTTCGTGGATTCGACAGCGGAAGAATTAATCGATATTTTTCCAGATGCTATGATAGTAGTTATATCCGACCATGGTTTTCAGTCCCAAGAAAAAGATTTTCATATTAATAAATGGCTTGTTGATAATGGGTTTATGAGTATAAAAAGAGGCGGCAAAGATAAATTACAGATATATCAAGAAATCGAAAAACTTTCCGGGAGGAAAGGTTTTATTTTGAGAACGATGCCGCGGCTGCAATGTCTTGGAAAGTTTTGCAGATGTCTTGGTATCAATAGGGATAAAATTGAAAATTTTCTTTCGGGGATAGGAATAAAATGGGCTAAGATGAATATCCCCGATTGGATAAGGAGACTCGTAGCTTCTAAAGATTACCAAATAGATTGGTCGCATACAAAAGCCGCGACTTCTCAGTTTTGGACACCCGAATCCAAAGCTATTAGTATCAATGTTAAAGAAAAATTTATGCAAGGAACCGTAGAATCTCATGAATATGAAAACATAAGAAAAAAAATATTGGAACAACTTTGTAGATTAGAAGATCCCGAAACAAATAAGCCTATCGTAAAAAAGATTTGGTTAAAAGAAGAATTATATTGGGGCCCCTGCCTAGAAGAAGCGCCGGATATGATTTTAGAATTACAAAATGGGTATAATATAACCGATATTTTTACAGCTGAAAGTTATGTGAGTAAACGAAAGAACTTAAAGGGATGCCATCATAGGGAAGGTATACTTGTAATAGCAGGAAAAGACATTAAGAAAGAACAAATATTGGCAGAAAAGAATATTTTATTATGGGATCTGGCTCCAACTATTTTACATTACTTAAATATTCCTATTCCGCAAGATTGCGATGGACGTGTGCTATTAGAACTTTTTGACGAAAACTCAGATGTTAAAAAAAGGAAAATACAGAAAATACAGATGAATGTCAGCAAGCCTAAACAGGGACCCTATATTTCCAAAGCTCAACAAGAACAAATCAAAGAGCGTTTACGGGCCTTAGGGTACATTTAAATTCTGTGCAGTTTTTGCGATATTGATCAGTACAATAATAAAAGGCAAAAATATCAAGAAAAAACTCATATGCATAGAAGATATAATAAATACAAGATTTTCGCAGTTATAGTTGTTTTTGTAACAGCAGTTGTGGGGTGCTGTATATATAGCCACCGCGTAGCCTCTTTGACGAGTCTTCAGAAAGAAGTTTATAATTATCTATGTCTGAATTCTTATGTGGGTTCAAAAAACTGGAAGAAGTATCAATATAATCCAATTATAAAATTTGAAGGAACTGCCGCTGACCCATGTGTGGTGTGGGTAGAGAATGGATATGTTATATTTTTTTGGCACAGGGATTCCAAAGGCATGTTTACGATAAAACGTGCAGAATCCAAAAATGGCTTAGAGTGGGAGAATTTTGAAAATGTGCTACTTCAAGGCAGACAGAACGAGTGGGATTCCATTAGTGTAGTGTCTCCAAGCGTAGTTATATATAATGGGATATGGTACATGTGGTATCATTCGGGTAAATATCCCCATTATCAAATAGGTTTGGCCACCTCTAAAGATGGTGTTTATTTTGAGAAATATAGAAATAACCCAGTATTAAAACCAGGACTTATGGGCTGTTGGGATTCGCTTGCAGTAAATGCTCCGGAGGTAATTGTAATTGATGGGTTATTTTATATGTATTATTCAGGTTATGGGTATTTGAAAAAATCGATCGGACTAGCTATATCTAGAGACGGAATTACATGGAAAAAATTTCCTGGCAACCCGATACTTAACCCAGAAGAGAGATGGGAGGGTAACCGCCTACAGTCACCCACCATTTTAAAACATGGAGAGACTTTATATATGTGGTATACAGGCACAAATAGAGTCCGCCGGATTGGAATAGCGGTGTCAAAAGACGGACTTAATTGGTACAAATGCCCAACTAATCCAGTTATTGAACCTTCTCAAAAGTGGGAAAAATTGCGTAACGGCGGCATGGCTGTCATGGAAGAAAAAGATAGAATAATTATGTGGTATCACGGAGATAATGATGCATGTTTCAAAATAGGAGTTATGTTTCTAGAGAAAAACCCTTAGCAAGCTGATCGTGCATGCCGCACGCTTATTGTTGTCGCTGCTTATTAAAAAAGGCTACCGCATGGAAATAGCGTTAATAGGTCCGTATCCGCCACCCATGGGAGGGGTTTCCGTTCATATTCAAAGGTTGGCCATGCGCTTAATAGAGAACGGAATTAATTGCACTGTTTATAAAACAAACCGCATTGGCTATAAAAATAATGCGGATAGTTCAAAAAACCGTTTCTTTAAGTTCTACTTCGTGCCAAAAGAAAATATTATTCATTTCCATTCTTCCGGGTATGAGCTTAAGATTTTGATAATAGTACTATATTATATAATTTTAGGCAAAAAACTCGTAATCACATATCATAGCCTAAGAAAAACACGCAAGATTATAGAACTATTAGGCAAAGTTTTAATCAATTGCATATCAAAATTCAACATTTGCATTATCGCCGTTAATTTTCACATTAAAGAAAATTTTATTAAAATGGGAGTAAACGAAGGGGATGTTAGACTTATTCCGGCATTTATTCCACCCGTCGTGAACAAAGAGGAAATGACAGCAATTCCTAAAGGAACAAGGGATTTCATCGATATACATAAACCAATAATCTCGACAAATGCGGCTAATTTAGTCTATTACAACAACGAAGACCTTTACGGTATTGATATGTGTATAGATTTGTGCACTTACCTTAAAGACGGATATCCCAAAATAGGTTTTATCTGCTGCTTGCCGTATATTAAAAACGATTGCTACATAAACATGCTGAAAGAAAGAGTAAAAAAGAATAACATAGAAAATAACTTCTTATTTCAAGTAGAATCTTGCCAGCTATACCCCATCCTTATGGAGAGTGATATATTTTTGAGACCGACTAATAACGATGGCGATTCGGTATCGCTTAGAGAAGCGCTCTATTTTTCTATCCCATCGATAGCAAGCGATGTAGTTTCTCGTCCTAGCGGAGCCGTAGTGTTTAAAAATAGAAATATAGATGATTTTATTTCGAAAGTTAAAAATATGTTAATTGATTATGAAAAGTATAAAGAGAAATTAAAAGGCCTAGAATACGAAGACGGTTTTGATAGTATTCTCAAAAGTTACCAAAAGTTAAACGGATAATCGTTTGCAAAAAAATGCATATATTCAATAATGTTTTAAAAACTCCAAAATGCCCTGACCCTAGAGCGCGATGGAGATGGAAGTTGCCTCGCGTAAAAGTGATAAACAACCATGATTTCTACTGTAGCATTGTAAAAGGGCGAAGTGTTTTACATGTCGGTTGCGCAGGTCACAAAGAAATGGTAGATATAAGAATGCACAATAACACTTTTCTTCACAAAAAGTTAATGCCTTATGCTAAAATAACGCATGGGGTAGATATAAACAAGGAAGCAATAGAGTACCTGAAAGAAAAATATAATATAAATAATATATTTTATAGTGATATTACGCAAGGAGATCAGCCGGTCGAATTGCTCAAGTTTTATGATATTATTCTTGTTCCGGAAGTTGTAGAGCATGTTTTAGATGTAGGTATTTTTCTAAAATCAATTAAAAAATTCATGTCCGCACAAAGTGTTTTATTAATAAGTGTTCCTAATAGTTTTAAAATTCACAATACGCTCACAACATTAAGAGGTTATGAGGAAGTTAACCCAGACCATAAATATTGTTTTAGTTATTCGACCTTGAAAGGCTTGATGGAAACAGCAGGTTTTACTGTCGACAGATGGTATGTGACGTTATACGGAAACAAAATAAACGGATTGTTTAAACGATTGTTTATAAAAATCAATCCTTGGTTTGCCGACGGGATAATAGTTCAATGTAGAACAAATACGGAACAATTTGTGAAATAAGTACTTGTTTATACATAATTCTGGGCTGATAAAAATGAAAAAAATTAAAGTAATCAATGTTGTTGGATGCAGGCCAAATTTCATCAAAATTTTACCCATAATGAATGAAATGAACAAACATCAAGAGCAATTCAAACAGATTTTAGTCCATACGGGACAACATTATGATGGCGCTATGTCGAAAACCCTTTTTGAAGATATTTACCTTCCCCAACCGGATGTTTATTTAGGTATTGGCTCAGGAGCACATGCCGAACAAACGGCAAAGATTATGATTGAATTTGAAAAAGTTTGTATTGACAAAAAACCGGACCTGGTTTTGGTGGTAGGCGACGTTAATTCTACCTTAGCGTGTAGCTTAACCGCAGCAAAATTATGCATTCCCATTGCGCATGTAGAAGCAGGTCTTAGGAGCTTTGATCGCTCTATGCCTGAGGAAATTAATAGAATAGTTACAGATTCTTTATCCAGTTTTCTTTTTACTACTTGCAGGGATGCAGATAAAAACTTGAAACGAGAAGGCATTTCCGGAAAAAAAATTTATTTTGTAGGAAATATAATGATCGATACGCTTATTAAATTTAAAGCAAAAGCTGCAGCAAATACTTGGAAAAAAATGAAAAATATAGATTACGTGCTCTTAACCTTACATAGACCAAATAATGTCGATGATAAACACGCGCTTGAAAATATACTTGAGGCGCTCCATGAAATATCAAAGAGGATGCCAATCATATTTCCAGCCCATCCAAGGACGCAAAAGCAAATCAAAGTCTTTGGTTATGAAAAATATTTTAGACCTTTTGATTTAAAGCAAATAAATTTTATTAACTCTAAAAACTTAATAAATCTAACAAACCCACTTCCTTATCTTGAATTTTTAAATTTAATGATTAATGCAAAATTTGTCCTTACAGATTCAGGGGGAGTGCAGGAGGAAACAACATTTTTAGGCATTTCTTGTTTGACCATTCGTGAAAGTACCGAACGGCCCATTACAGTAGCAGAAGGAACTAATATATTGGTGGGGACCGATAAGGAAAGAATAATTAATGAAAGTTTGAAAATTATAAGCGGTAGAGGTAAAATGGGTAAAGTACCAAAATTTTGGGATGGTAAAACTGCAAAAAGAATTGTGAATATTTTTAAAAAAACACTTTAATTTAATTTTGCTAAAAGTGGTTACACGAATATGCTGGCGTAGCTCAATTGGTAGAGCAGGGCTTTCGTAAAGCTCAGGTCATCAGTTCAAGTCTGATCGCCAGCTCCATAGTTCAAAAAGCTGGGGGGTGGTTTCCCGCCTATGCTAGACTTTAAACATGCATGAGCGGGACCCCGCGCACGAGTTGCAAAAAGGAAGCGTAGGCGGGGCAACTCCACTCGCCAGCTCCACTATTCCACAAAAATGGCTAGATTTCGGCATGTCTTAAAAAATAAGAACTTTTTTTGCCTCTGGGTAGGCCAGATCATATCTCAGTTCGGCGACAGGCTGAACCAGATGGCGCTGATAGCTTTAGTTTATCACAAATCTCCCGGTTCCACGATTGAACTCGCCAAGCTTTTATTTTTTATAGTAATCCCGGTATTTGTAATAGGCCCAATAGCTGGGGCCTATGTCGACAGGTGGAACAGAAAATATACAATGATCGTGTCTGATATTTTAAGAGGCGTTTTAGTCCTTCTTATACCTTTCTCTATTATTTTTTTAAAACAAACCGTTTTCATTTATCCACTTGTTTTTATAATATTTTCGGTAACCCGTTTCTTTCTCCCCAGCAAAATGGCTATAATTCCGAGTATAGTGTCGCCGGATCAACTTCTTGTAGCGAATTCATTATCGGATACAACCAGGATGATCGCGACAGTTATAGGCTTAGGGTTCGCCGGTATTTTGGTAAAGTGGGTTGGCGTGATCGGGAGTTTCTATATTGACTCAGTATCATTTTTTATATCAGCGCTATTAACAGCTGCGATAGTTGTTAAAGAAGCAAAGCCAAAATTTAAAAACGGGCTTTTAGTCGCTGAAGAAGCTATAAAAAATGCAATGAAAAGATCTATTTTTGCTGATATAAAAGCTGGGTTTGAGTATCTGATAAAATTGGAAAAGATACGCTTTGTCGTTTCTATTTTGTTTTTGCTCATGTCCGGTATAGGAGCTATATTTTGCGTTATTATAGTATTTATACAGAATTCATTTGGTACAATAACAAGCGATATAGGCCTTTTAGGAATGTTTTTGGGGATAGGGCTTTTTGCAGGGACTGTTTTTTATGGCAGGGTTATGCAGAACTTCACCAAAAGTAAGGTTATATTTACAAATCTTGCTATAATAGGTGCGTCGATTGTTGCGTTTACAGTTTTTGTAAAAGAATTCCAGTCGTTTCTATTCGCTTCGATATTAAGTTTTACAATAGGGTTCTTTGTCGGGCCCATTATTGTCCTATGCAATACCCTGGTTCAAGAGGCCTTGCCGGAAGACGCCAGGGGAAGGGTCTTTAGTTCCGTGGAGGCAATTATGCATTTGGGTTTCTTGGTGTTTATGCTTCTTACTTCTTTCTTAGCTGAATTTATAGGTAACGCTTGGATATTGATAATAATAGGCGGAATATTTAGTCTCTTTGGGATAGGGGGGATTATCTTAAAACTAAAGGCAAAGAATTAATATGTTATCTGTCAGATAGATTTTTTTGATTTGGTTTTGTCGGACATTCGTTGTAATAATTGCACACTATGCAGCAGAGATTTTCTTCATTTCTTTCGCCTCTGTACCATTTAGTTTCGCAAGTCCAGTATACCTGGCATTTTTCGCAGCAGTTTAACTTTTTTTCGTTCCGTATACTCATTATTCCTCCTACTGTAATTATAATTCTTTTTGACCATATGTCAACCTCTTTTTAAAATATGTAATTATTTTGACAAAATCTTTTATTTGGGTATAATAATTTCTGACGATAGAGATAAAATGATGGCGATTACAGTATTTCTCGAGCAAGGCTTGCCTGCCCATATTCAAAAAGTTTACCTTAACGAATTCCATAAAGACAAGAACTCCGCAACATATATTACCGGACATTCTGTCCGTTGTAAGAAAGGCTGAAAAAATCAATAAATGGCTAACCTCGCTGCCGCGTTAGATATAGGAACTACAAATATAGGCGGAGCCTTGATAGATCTCGATAAAAAAAGAGTGATTTCAAGCCTCGATGTTCCTAATGAACAGATAGCTTATGGCGATGATATCATAAGCAGGCTGAAATTTGCCGGCGCTAAAGATGGAATAAGAGAGCTGAATAAAAAAGTATTAAATTCTATAAACAATATCATCGATTCTTTAATCAAGAAATCAAAGGCGGATAAAGGCGATTTAGTGCGCATCTTGGCGGTTGGAAATACAGCAATGTACCATTTAACCCTTCTTTTTCCTGTCGAAACCCTTGCCACCGCACCTTATGAGGCCTTTGAGTCAAAACTTATCAAAAAAGAAGCAAGCGGACTTGGGCTAAAAAAATTTTCGAAAACAGAGTTTATATTCCTACCAAACATAGGAGGATTTGTCGGTTCAGACGCACTAGGTGTAATTATCGCAACAAATATGCATAAAAACGGACCCGTGAAGCTGGCAATTGACTTAGGCACTAACGGAGAAATCATTTTAGGAAATAAAGATAAAATATTAGTGACTTCAACGGCCGCCGGTCCGGCATTTGAAGGGTGGCACATAAGCTGCGGCATGAGGCCTGCGCCGGGCGCCATTATACACTTTGATATAAAAAACTCCAAAACATCGGTAAAAACGATCGGAAATCTCCTGCCGAAAGGAATAGCCGGAAGCGGCCTGATTAAAATTATAGGCAAATTGGTAGAAAACGGCCGCATAGATAAGACAGGCAGGTTAACGCCGGACGTATTTACTGTTTATGAGAAGGGTAAAAGAAAAATATATCTCAACCAGAAAGACATAAGGGAAGTTCAGCTTGCTAAATCAGCGATTTTTACAGCCATAACTTTTCTAAAAATAAATTACGATTTGGATTATCAAAATTTATACGAGACAATTGTTACAGGAAGGTTTGGCGGGGCATTAGATGCCAAGGACTTGCTGAGGATAGCTGCCGTTCCGAGAGAAGCCGGAGGAAAAAAGTTTAATTTTATAGAAAACCTTGCGCTCAAAGGGGCTTCTATTCTTCTGGCGGAAAACAGAATCGAAGAGATAGAATCTATTTTAAAGATCACAAAGCATGTCGAACTGCAAAAGGAAAAGGCATTCCAAGAGGAGTTTGCTAAAGGATTAGCGTTTTAAACCTTGCGTTGACTTACAAGTCGTATATATGCTAAAATTAGTATCCTAAGAATAGCGTAAGAGGGTTAAATGATAAATATAGCGGTATTATGCTCCGGAAACGGCTCCAATTTCCAGGCGCTGGCAGAATCTATAAATAAGGGGTATATAAAAAATGCGAAAATAGCTGTCATGGTAACCGATATCCCGGGTTGCTTTGCCAGAGAACGAGCTAAAAAATTAGGCATTGATACGCTGATTGCAGAGCGGAAAAATTTCAAGACTAAAAAAGATTTCGAAAAATACATTATAGACGAACTGAAGAAAAAGGATATAGGTCTCGTTGTGCTTGCAGGCTACATGAGGATGCTGGGCCAGGAATTTGTAAAAGAATACAGAAATAAGATCCTCAATATTCATCCGGCCCTCCTGCCTTCTTTTAAAGGCACGCAAGGAATAAAGGATGCCCTGGACTATGCCGTCAAGGTGACAGGCCCTACAGTTCATTTTGTGAATGCAGAAATGGATCAGGGCCCTATTATAATTCAAGAAGCTATAGAGATTGAGGATACCGACACAGAAGGAACGCTTGCCCCGAGAATTCACGAAATCGAGCATAGAATTTATCCGAAGGCTGTAAAATTATTTGTGGATGGCAAACTGAAGATATCCGGACGAAAGGTAATTGTAAAAGATGAATAATAACGACATGGTGGACGTTTCTATAGTCGGAGGCGGTCCTATAGGCATCCACACCGCGATCAGGCTCGCAGACGCTGGTATAGGGGTGACAATAATAGAAGACGATTCTATCATTGGAGAACCCAGGTGGTGTACCGGGCTTATAAGCGAGGATGTATTTGATATATTTGATATTTCAAGGGATTCCCTGCAGAATAGGCTTTTTTCAGCACGTGTAATATCCCCGCTGGGAAATGAAATGAAATTTGTTAACAGGCGGATGAAAGCATGCATCATAGATAGGACAAAATTTGACCAGGAGCTTTACAATAAGGCTAAGAAAAAAGGAGTAAGATTTTTATTAAGCACTCACTGTTTTGACATAGAAAAGAATTCTTCACATATCAAACTATCCCTTAAATCAAACAATGAACCCTCTTATCTTTACGCAAAACTTTGCGTTTTGGCCACCGGGATAAAGTATGATCTACACAGCAAAATTGGTCTGGGACAACCGAGCCAGTTCTTAGATTCTATACAATCGGAATTTTCTACAAAAGATGTTGAAAATGTCGAAATATATTTAGGAAGCGTTTTTGCCCCGCAGTCTTTCGCATGGGTTGTCCCAGTAAATTCCGGCGTGTCAAGAATAGGAGTGAGCACAAGTTCGAATTCATATAGTTACCTTATGAAACTGTTAGAATCAGATTACCTTAAAGACCGGGTTGTTAAAACAGATAAGCCAAAAATGGTTAAACGGCCTATTCCCGTGGGCACTATAAGGAAAACATTTGCCGATAGAATATTAGTTATCGGCGACGCTGCCGGGCAGGTTAAACCTATAAGCGGCGGGGGTATTTATTACGGGTTGATCAGCTCAAACATAGCATCGGAAGTTATTATAAATGCGTTTAAAAAAAGCCGCTTTGACGAAAACTCCTTGTCAACTTATGAAACCCGCTGGAAAAAAAAAATAGGTTTTGAACTAACGATAGGGCTGTGGTTGAGGGATTCTTTTAGCAATTGCACCGACGAGCAGATAGATTCTTTGGTGCAGTTATGCAGCCAGCCGAATATTTTGAGTGTTTTTCAAAAATATGATTATTTCAACAGTCACTCGAAGCTTTTCAAGACACTTATAAAAAAGCCGGCATTTTGGAGCACTATTTATAAAATATACAAAATTTTGAGCGGTGAAAGCAATATAAACATGGAGCAACAGATGGAAGCAATTATAAAATAAAAAGGAGGAGAGTAACATATGAAAACTGCTATATCGCATGTTAAGGCTAGGGAAATACTGGATTCTCGCGGCAATCCGACCGTCGAGGTAGATGTTGAGCTGAAGGGCGGAGCAACCGGCAGGGCTGCGATTCCTAGCGGTGCTTCTACCGGGGAAGGGGAAGCTTTGGAATTGAGGGATGGAGACAAGAAAAGGTATTTAGGAAAAGGCGTGCTTGAAGCCGTGAAAAACGTAAATGAGATCATTAACTCAAAAATAAAAGGTGTTGATGCCGCAAAGCAGGATAGATTAGATGATTTTTTAATCGAACTCGACGGGACAAAAAATAAATCAAAGTTGGGAGCGAATGCTATTCTAGGCGTATCTATAGCGGCGGCGAAAGCCTCGGCCAATGCTGATGGTATTCCGCTATATAAATATTTAGGCGGCAAAGATGCGAAGACGCTGCCTGTTCCTATGATGAATATAGTTAACGGAGGACTTCATGCGGATAATAATATTGATTTGCAGGAATTCATGATCATGCCCCTAGGTGCGCAAAGCTTCAGGGAAGCCCTTCGTATGGGCGCCGAGGTGTTTCATAATTTAAAAGCTATATTGAAATCAAAGAAGCTTTCCACGGCTGTCGGCGACGAGGGAGGATTTGCGCCCAGCCTTGGTTCTAATGAAGAAGCCATAGAAGTAATCATGGAGGCTATAGAAAAAGCAAACTACAAAGCCGGCAAAGACATATATATCGCTATGGACCCGGCCGCAAGTTCATTTTATAAAGAAGGGAACTATATTTTACTTGCCGAAAAGGACCCAAAGCATACAACAAGCGCTATGATAGCCTTCTATGCGAAATTAGTGGAGAAATATCCGATAGTTTCCATAGAGGACGGACTCGCTGAAAATGACTGGGATGGTTGGAAAAAATTGACGGAACGACTCGGGGACAAAATTCAATTAGTAGGCGACGACCTTTTTGTTACGAATGTTAAAAGATTGGAAGAAGGTATAAAAAAAGGATGTGCAAATTCCATTCTTATAAAACTTAATCAAATAGGCACCCTGACGGAAACGCTTGAAGCCATAAAAATGGCCAGAAATGCCGGGTACACAGCTGTTATTTCCCATCGTTCCGGGGAAACAGAAGACGTAACCATTGCGCATCTTGCCGTTGCCTCAGGCTGCGGGCAAATAAAGACCGGTTCCTTATGCAGGACGGATCGTGTATGTAAATACAACGAACTGCTCAGAATCGAAGAGGAATTGAGAGAAAAGGCGGAATACGGGTCAAAGCTATGGAAAAGAAGGTTGTAATATTTTTTGTAGCCTTATTTATTATAATATTAGTATTTATAAGCCCTTTTTCAAAGTTTAGAGAGCTAAATATGAAGAATAGAGCTCTAACAGAAAAAATAGATTATTTAAAGAAAGCGAACGCAACTTTGGAAAAGGAGATAAAGAAGCTGGACGGCGATATTAAATATGTGGAGAAAAGGGCCCGCGAGAAAATAGGCGTTGTAAAAGAAGGAGAGGTTGTATATAAAGTAGTCCCGGATGAAGAGTAGAAAAAGAGTTGCATCACGCAATATATAGTGTTATAATGACACTGGTTACACACAGGGGGATGTAAAATTTAGAAGCTTAGTTCTTTGATTATAAATACCTTTTAGGAGAGGATGAATATTAAGAAGGAAAACGACGTTTTCTTTCTTAAGAAAAACAAGGTCACTAAGACCTTTGTAGCCAGTGTGCACATAGTACACCCCCTAAAGGTATCGTATAAATTAACAGATTATTCAGTAGCACCGACGTTTTTCACTGCGGGGTGGAGCAGCCTGGTAGCTCGTCAGGCTCATAACCTGAAGGCCGTCCGTTCGAATCGGACCCCCGCTACCAATTTTTTATTTTATTATATTGTAAGCTATATAACGTGAACCAAATGAAGGAGGTGGAAAACAATGACATTTGAAAGGATATTGAAAGAAAAAAAGGTTTATTTTGTAATGTTACTCTTGACATTGTGGTTTAGCTGTATCCCTTCCCCGTCATTTGCTCTTCCGGTCAGCTCATGCGAGCAAGGAGTAAACCTCTCGCAAGATAAGGAAATTATAAATTCATTTCTCGAGCAAGAGCTGGTGGTTAAAAAATTAACCGACATGGGCCTATCTAAAGAGGAAATAAGTTCTCGATTAGATAAATTATCAGACACGCAAATTCATGCCTTAGCCATGAAGGTGGAGAGAATAAAGGCCGGCGGCGATGGTTGGGTGATACTGATCGTAATTATAGCACTTATCGCTGTAATCTTCTTCCTTCTGACACATGAAGTGACGGTAGAGCGCAAGGATACCCGTAGGTAGAAACATCCGCTTTTGAAACATGCAAAAAGGATCGCCAAAGATATTGCTTTGTCTCGTGTTATGTCTCCTTGTTACCAGCGGGTGCGGAACATATACAAAAACAAAAGCATCTTCAGCCGCTTATCTTATAAACGGCTCTATAGGTAATGCGGATTCGCATTACTACATACAAAACATCCCTTTTATTAAGCAAAAGGGCAACTTATGCGGTCCGGCCGCGTTAAGCTCAATCCTTAAATACTATAACAAAGACATATCGCAGGAAGAGATAGCGCGCAGCATATATCTTATTCCGGTGCACGGCGTATTGAATATAGACCTTGAGAATTACGCCAAAGACAGAGGATTCTGGACGAATGTATCTTACGATAAGGATTTTACAAAACTAAAAGAAAATATTAAAAGAGATCTCCCTGTATTGGTCCTGGTAAGGTCTTCCCATATCCCATTTAAGAAAACGTATCATTACCTGGTAATTTTAGGTTACGAAGACGCCGAAGAAATATTTATCGCCCACTCCGGAGACCAGGCGAACGAGTCGCTTCACTATAAAGATTTCTTAAAAAATTGGGCAGAAGCTGATTATTGGTCTTTGGTAATATGCCCCAAAGAAAAGGTGAATTGGGATTTAGACGCTCAGGAGTATAACAACCTGGGCTTGATCTTTGAGCAGGAAGACCAGCTGGATACCGCTATAGAAAAATATAAAAAATCTCTCGAGAAGTTTGAAAAACCTGAAACACTTTTTAATTTAGGGAATGCGTATCTAAAGAGCAAAAAATACGAAGACGCCATTTTTTATTACAAAAGAACCCTAGAACTAGACCCAAACTTTGCCGATTGCTATAACAATCTGGCTTATACATACATGGAAAAAGATCTGGATCTCGACGAAGCCATAAAATATGCAAATCAGGCGCTGCAACTAAAGCCGGCAAATAAGATGTATTACCTGGACACCCTTGGCATGATTCAATTTAAGAAAGGCCTCTTTAACGATTCTATCAAGTCTTTTGAAGACGCCTCGGAGTTTGCAGCCGATAAAAAGATAGGCTCTATGATTTATTATCACCTGGGTATGGTGAAGTTAAAAGCCGGTTTGAATGAAGAAGCTAAAAAGGCTTTGCAGAAATCTTTAGAACTGGACCCGCAAAGCGAGGCGCAAGAAACTTTAAAGGGCTTACTATGAATAAAGTAGTGATTTTAGAGAAACGAGGTAGGGTATGATCGAAAGATATACGTTGCCAAAGATGGGAGAAATTTGGGGCGAAGAGAATAAATTTAAAAAGATGTGTGAGATCGAAGTTCTCGCGTGCGAAGCCCTCTCTAAACTAGGCAAAATTCCTAAAACTTCATTATATAAAATTAAGAAAAATGCCCGCGTTGACACCGACAGGATAAAAGAGATAGAAAAAAGCACAAAACACGATGTGGTAGCATTTTTAGTTGATCTATCCGATAAGATAGGCCCCGAGGCAAAATATCTGCACATGGGGCTTACATCTAACGATATATTAGATACCACTCTCGGTTTGCTTATGAAAGAATCAAGCTCTCTTCTTTTGGATGACCTTAAGCAATTGGCCAGGGCTTTAAGAAAGAAAGCGAAGGAACATAAATATACGCTTATGATCGGCAGGACGCACGGGATCCATGCCGAACCTATTACCTTCGGGTTAAAATTAGCTTTATTTTATAGCGAAATGGAAAGGAACTACGAACGTCTTTTGAATGCCAGAGATGCCGTAAGCGTCGGCAAAATATCCGGCGCGGTCGGTACGTATGCGAACATAGACCCTTCCGTGGAAAAATACGTGTGCAAAAAATTAGGCATTGAAGGGGCTAAGATTTCAAATCAGATCATCCAGAGAGACAGGCATGCCTATTTTTTATCAGTTTTAGCGCTAATAGGGTCATCGCTTGAAAAGATAGCCGTTGAGATCAGGCACCTGCAGCGCACAGAGGTCGGTGAGGCTGAAGAATATTTTTCAAAAGGACAGGCGGGATCAAGCGCCATGCCGCACAAAAAGAATCCGATTACATGCGAAAGGATTGCCGGACTTTCAAGGATCTTGAGAGGCAACGCTATGGCCGCCTTTGAGAATATTCCGCTCTGGCATGAAAGAGACATATCCCACTCATCCGTAGAAAGGATAATAATACCGGATAGTACGACATTGCTGGATTATATGCTTAACACAATGACGGATTTAATAGAAAAATTAGTCGTGCATGAGGATGTCATGTTGAAAAATATCGGCAAAACAAACGGTTTGATATTTTCTCAGCAATTTCTTATTAAACTGATGGAAAAAGGATTTCCCAGAATGGTCGCCTATGCGATAGTGCAAAAATGCGCCCTTAAGGTATATGAGGAGAAAAAACATTTTAAGGAAATTATTTTGGAGAACGGGGATGTTTTAAAAGCGTTGTCTCCGGACGAGATAGAAAGTTGCTTTGATTTGAAACATCACACGAAATATGTGGATAATATTTTCAGAAAAGTAGGCATATAAAAATGGGCCCTGAAGCGAAAAGAAGTGAATTGATTTACGAAGGAAAAGCAAAAAAACTTTATAAAACAGACGATCCAAATCTCTTGGTGCAGGAGTTTAAGGACGACGCTACGGCGTTTGGCGCCACAAAGCACGGCATAATAAACCAAAAAGGCGTTATTAATAACAGGATCTCGGAAATTGTTTTTAAACTTTTGGAATCAAAGGGTGTAGCGACACATTTTGTGCAAAGATTAAGCCCGAGGGAAATGCTCATAAAAAAAGTGAAGGTAATCCCTCTCGAAATTACCATACGCAATATTGTCGCCGGAGGCATGGCGAAGTTACTCGGCCTTGAAGAAGGCCTCATATTAAAAGAACCCGTTTTAGAATATCATTATAAAGAAGACAACCTTCACGATCCAATGATCAACGAATATCATATAAAGGCTCTCGGGTTAGCCAATACGGCGGATTTAAAAGTTATTAATTCCGTGTCTTTTCAAATAAATAATATACTTAAAAGCTTTTTTGACAGAAAGCATCTAATTCTGGTGGATTTCAAATTGGAATTCGGCAAGCATAAAGGTAAAATTCTTCTGGGAGATGAAGTATCTCCCGATACATGCAGATTGTGGGATAAGACTACAAAAGAAAAACTCGACAAAGACAGGTTTAGAATGGATCTTGGCGGAGTAGAAGACGCTTATCATGAAGTCTTGCGAAGATTGGAGGTCGGTAATTAATGGGAAAAGTTATAACTTATAAGAAGTCCGGAGTCGACATAGATAAAGCGGATAGATTTATCGACGCCATAATACCGATTATAAAAACTACCAAAAGACCCGAACTTTTAGGAGATATAGGCGGATTTAGCGGTTTGTTTAGACCGAATTTTAGAAAATTTAAAGATCCTGTCCTTGTAGCCTCAACAGACGGTGTGGGCACTAAGGTCATGCTTACAAATGTGATAAAAAAATACGACACTGTCGGGATAGATCTGGTCGCTATGTGCGTTAATGACATTATAACCTGCGGCGCCGAGCCGCTGTTCTTTCTCGATTATTTCGCTACAAGCGCGATCGAGCTTACTAAATCAGTTGCGATAATGAGAGGGATAGTTGAAGGCTGCAGGCAGGCAAATTGCGCCCTCATAGGAGGCGAAACGGCCGAGATGCCGGGATTATACCCAAAAGAAGAATTCGATCTGGCCGGATTTTGCGTTGGGATTGTGGATAAAAATAAGATCATAACCGGGGACTCGGTTAAAATAGGCGATGTTATTTTAGGCATAGAGTCAAGCGGCCTGCATTCAAACGGCTTTTCCCTCGTTAGAAAGGTATTCACAAAAAATGAAATTTTGAATACGTCTTTAAAAAGAGAATTATTAAAACCTACTATAATATATGTAAAACCAATACTTGATATTTTGAAAAAGGTAAATGTAAAAAGTATCGCTAATATAACAGGCGGCGGGTTTTATGAAAATATACCCCGGGTTATCCCAAAGGGCGCGGCCATTATTATAAATAAAAATTCATGGATGATGCCAGCTATATTTAAATTGATCCAGCGAAAAGCAGGTGTTTCGGATAGGGAAATGTATAGAACGCTTAATATGGGGATCGGAATAGTCCTTATCTTGAGCAAAAACGACGTATCTAAAACAAAAAATATACTTTTAAACCACAAACTAAAGTCTTGGGTTATTGGTGAGGTCATTCGGGGTAAGCAGGAAGTAATTATAGAATGAAAATCACAAATTACAATATACAAGCCACAAACAATATACGATACCAAATGACTGAAACTACAAATAGGTGTTTTGGTAATTGGAATTTCGAATTTGTGATTTGTTTGTAATTTGGGATTTATGGTTTGTGATTTATGAAGGGTTTTTCTATGAAAGTATTAGTTATAGGTTCAGGCGGCAGGGAGCATGCGATAACCTGGAAAGTTTCACAGTCAAAAAAAGTTAAAAAAATATATTGCGCCCCTGGTAACGGAGGCATGGCCCAGATTGCGGAATTGGTAAATATAAACGCAGAAAATATCGAGGGACTTTTAAAATTCGCTAAAGAGAACAAGATAGACCTCACCATTGTCGGGCCTGAGACGCCTCTTGTCTTGGGGATAGTTAATAAATTTACAGCAGCCGGCCTGCGCATATTCGGACCCACTAAAGAAGTAGCCAGGCTTGAAGGCAGTAAGGTATTTTCTAAAAAGATAATGGCGGAATTGGGCGTCCCGACCGCAGATTTCCAAATTTTTAATAATACAGAGGATGCGATCAAGTATATTGAAAAAAAAGGCGCCCCGATCGTAATAAAAGCAGACGGATTATGCGGCGGTAAAGGCGTTATTGTGTGCAAGACTATTGCTGAGGCAAAAGGGGCCGTAGAGGCGATTATAAAAGATAAAAAATTCGGCGCTGCCGGAGAACAGATTGTTATAGAGGATTGTTTAATAGGGGAAGAGGCTTCAATAATAGTTATAAGCGACGGGAAAAATGTGGTTCTCCTAGCTTCAAGCCAGGACCATAAAGCTATATATGACGGTGACAAAGGGCCTAATACGGGAGGAATGGGCGCGTATTCGCCGGCGCCTGTGATTACGGATGATTTGTTTAAAATTATCATGAAAGATGTTATCTATCCGGTTATAAAAGGACTCGCGGATAAAAGCACTCCTTATAAAGGCACTCTTTACGCCGGGCTCATGGTCACAAAAGACGGCCCAAAGGTCTTGGAGTTTAACGCTCGATTCGGAGATCCCGAAACGCAGGCTATATTCCCGCGGTTAAAAGATGATATAATAGAATTGATGGAAGCTTCTATCGATGGGACCTTAGGAAAAAAGAAATTAAATTGGAATAAAAAACCTTGCGTAAGCGTAGTTGTTGCCTCCGGAGGTTACCCTGAAAAATATGAAAAGGGCAAAGTGATAAATGGCCTCGAAGAGGCCGGCAAGACCAAGGATGTAGTTGTTTTTCATGCAGGAACGGTGCTAATAGAAGACAAGAAAAACGGAACCAAAAATTTTATTACAAACGGCGGTAGAGTTTTGAATGTTACCGCCTTGGGCAATAATGTTAAAGATGCGATTGAGCGCGCGTATGCAGCCCTTGACAAGATAAAGTTTGACAAAATGTATTATCGTAGGGATATAGGCTATCGTGCCATGAATAGGAAAGGCGGGGATGGTTATGAGAAAGAATCTTGTCTCAGTAATTATGGGAAGTGATTCTGATTTACCTGTTTTGAAGGGAACGATAGAAACATTGAAAAATTTCGGCGTAGGATGCGAAGTAAAAGTTCTATCGACCCACAGGACGCCCGACGACGTTATAAAATATATAAAAGGTACCCCAAAAAAAGGCATCAAATTGATAATAGCCGCAGCCGGAGGCGCGGCGCATCTCGGCGGAGTGATCGCGAGCCATACTATTTTGCCCGTGATAGGGATACCGATCGAGACAGAATCTCTAGAAGGGCTGGATTCTCTACTTTCAACCGTTCAGATGCCGGTCGGGATACCCGTAGCGACCATGGCGATAGGGAAAGCCGGTGCAAAAAATGCCGCGATTTTCGCTGTTCAAATACTCGCGATAGAAGATAAAACTTTAGCAAAAAAAATTGTCTCTTTTAGAGGAAAATTAAGAGAATCCGTGTTGTCGAAAAACAAGAACTTAAAAACCAAGATATAAAATTGATCCTAAAAACAGAAATTCTAAAATTTGATCCGAAAAACCCAAAGGCTGTCGGCATACGAAAAGCGGCCCAGGTATTAAAAGACGGCGGGCTGGTGGCTTTTCCTACCGAAACAGTATATGGTCTCGGCGCGGATCTCTTGAATACGAGCGCTTTAAGCAGGTTATATGACATTAAAAAAAGGCCGAAGGATAAACCTTTTACGGTGGCTATAGCGGATCTAAGGCAACTTGCAGCCCTTGACTGTGAGGTCTCCCCGTATACGTTTAGATTTATGAGCCGTTTTTGGCCCGGACCCTTGACCATTATATTATGGACGAAAAAGGAAGAAAAACTCGGCATTAGGATGCCGGATGATAATATAGCATTGAGTCTTTTAAAAGAACTGTCAATACCGGTAGCGCTGCCAAGCGCCAATATATCAGGTAACCCCGCACCTACAACGGCCGAACAGGTTTTAAAAGACCTAGGGGGAAAAATAGAAATGATTTTAGACGGCGGCAGGACAAGGATAGGGATCGAGTCCACGGTTCTTGATCTGACCATATCTCCGTATCACGTTCTTAGAGAGGGGGCCATAAAAGGAGAGGAATTTAAAAAGGTACCTAAAAAATCCGTCTTGTTTGTATGCACGGGCAATAGCTGCCGGAGCATGATGGCAGAGGGACTTTTTAAACACCTGCTTAAAGAAAGAGGGAGAAATGACGTAGAGGTCATATCGGCTGGGATAATAGGCCTGAATGGTTCTCCCCCTACCGGCGAAACAATACAGGTTATGGATGAAGCTGGGGTTAACGTAAGGGGCTTTAAGACGAAAGGAATAAATACGGATTTTATAAACCGCGCAGATCTTATTCTGGGAATGCAGGAAGTTCATAAAAGGGAAATTTTGGCCTTGGTCCCTCAGGCCGAAAAAAGAGTACATTTATTAAGGGAATTCACAAAGGACGAGGTGACAAACGACGGTTTTGCCTCAGAAGTACCCGACCCGATATCAAAGCCCTCGGAAGTTTATAAACGAGTTTTCGAAATCATAAAGCGAAATTTAGAAAAATTGGTGGATATGATATAGTCCCGTTAGAACTCTTAAAAAATTGTTCTAATAGGGTGTAGCAATGGAAGGAATGGCAATAAAACGCTTCAAAACAAATAAATGCTAAATAGGAGTTCTAACGGGATGAAAATAGCGATAGGCTCAGATCACGGTGGTTTTGAATTAAAAAAAGAATTAGTGGAGTTTTTAAAAAATAACGGTCACAACGTTAAAGATTTCGGCACGCACACTGCGGAATCCTGTGATTATCCAAAATTTTCTTATTGCGTCGCGAACGCCGTGACGAAAGGAGAATTTGCAAGAGGTGTACTTATATGCAAAAGCGGCATAGGTTCGAATATAGTCGCAAATAAGGTTCCCGGTATCAGGGCTGCCGTTTGTAATTCCGAAGAAGAGGCGCGCCTTAGCCGTGAACATAACGACGCGAATATTATTGTTTTCGGAAGCAAGTTCGTTTCAGCCCAGGATGCCAAGAATATCTTAAAGATTTGGCTGTCAACAGAGCATGTGGGAGAAAGGCACAAGAGGCGAATAGATCAAATAACGGAGATTGAAAGAAAAATTTTGGAGGGTGAATAGTGCGTAGCTTAAAAAGGGCAGATCCAAAAGTTTATAGGGCCATATTGAGAGAACTGGAAAGAGAGAACGGGAATATAGAATTAATAGCCAGCGAAAATTTTGTATCGCTTGAGGTATTAGAAGCCCAAGGCTCGATCATGACAAATAAATATGCCGAGGGATACCCCGGAGCCCGCTGGTACGGCGGATGCGAATATGTCGATGAGGTCGAAGAATTAGCTATAAAAAGGGCAAAGAAAATCTTTGGCGCCGAGCACGCAAACGTCCAGCCGCATTCAGGCTCACAGGCTAACATGGCTGTATATTTTTCCGCGCTAAAATTAGGCGACCCTGTCTTGGCCATGGATCTGGCTTGCGGCGGGCACCTAACCCACGGGCATAAGCATAATTTTTCGGGTAGATTGTTCAATGTATCCTCGTACGGCGTTAGCGATAAAAACGAAATGCTTGATTATGACCAGATTTTGAGTATCGCTAAAAAACATAAGCCCAAAATGATCCTGGCAGGGGCATCCGCTTATCCGAGAAATATAGATTTTAAAAAATTCAGGGAAATCTGCGATAAAGTTGGAGCCTTCCTTTTTGTAGATATGGCGCACTTTGCTGGCCTTGTTGTAGCGGGTATTCATTCCAATCCCGTTCCTTATGCCGAATTTGTTACTACAACTACGCACAAGACCTTAAGAGGTCCTCGCGGAGGGATGATACTTTGCAGAAAAGAGTTTGCCTCTAGAATAGATAAAGAAGTGTTTCCCGGGATCCAGGGCGGCCCACTGATGCATGTTATTGCGGCTAAGGCGGTTGCGCTTAAGCTCGCCCAGACTAAGGCCTTTAAGGAGTACCAGAAAAAGATAGTCGAAAATGCTAAAGCGTTAGCAGAAGGGTTAGCAAAAAGAGATTACAGGATAGTGTCGGGCGGCACAGATACGCATCTTCTATTAGTAGATCTTTCTTCAAAAGGAATAACAGGGTTGGAGGCGCAAGAAACGCTGGACAAAGCAGGGATAACAGTCAATAAAAACTTGATCCCCTTTGATACAAAAAGTCCCTCCCTGACAAGCGGCATCCGTTTAGGCACGCCAGCTGTTACAACACGCGGAATGGGTAAAAAAGAAATGGAGCTAATTGCCTCATATGTCGACGAGGCTTTGAGCTCTTCAAAAGATGAGAAGATTCTCCAGAATGTCAGAAAAGAAGTCACAAAGCTTATAAAAAAGCACCCTTTATATAAAGATATAATCAGAAAGTTTAAAAATGAATAAAAAGAAAAAAACTATACGGCCTTCCTGGGATGAATATTTTATTGATATAGCAAAGCTTGTGTCAAAAAGATCCACCTGTTTAAGACGCAAGGTTGGGGCTGTTATTGTAAAAAATAGAAGGATACTCGCAACAGGTTATAACGGGACCCCGAGCGGCATAAGGCATTGCGAGGAAGTAGGATGCCTTAGGGAAAAATTGAAAATACCATCGGGCGAAAGACATGAACTCTGCAGAGGACTGCATGCGGAACAGAATGCGCTTCTTCAAGCTTCTCTTTATGGAATTAGCCTGGAAGGCTCAAGTTTATATTGTACTAATCAACCATGCCTGATATGCGCGAAGATGCTTATAAACGCCGGCATAAGAGAAGTTGTAATTGTCGACGGATATCCGGATAAATTAGCGCAGGAGTTTTTAAAAGAAGCTAAGATCAAGGTCAGAAAAATAAATAATTTTTAAATTACAAATTCCAAATCACAACTCCAAAATTACAATAACCAAAAATTTTGATATTAGATTTGATACTTTGTGTATTGGAATTTGTATATTGTTTGTAATTTGTAGTTTGTATATTGTGATTTATTATATCATATTGAGGTATTGCAGTGAAATGTCCATATTGCGGTAAAGATAAAGATAAGGTCATAGATTCGCGTGTCAGCGGCAAGGGCAAGAGCATCCGCAGGAGAAGGGAATGCCTTAAATGCAAGAGGCGTTTTACAACCTATGAGCATGTCGAAGAAATTCCGCTTATGGTCATAAAAAAAGATGGGCGCCGTGAACCTTTTGACAGAAATAAAATAATAGCGGGTGTTATTAAAGCTTGCGAGAAGCGGCCCATAAGCATCGATAAGCTAGAAGATATGGCGGATAAGATAGAGCAGCACCTGCAAAAAAATTTTGAAAAAGAAGTCAAAACAAAAGATATAGGCGAACTCGTCATGAAAAAATTGGCGGAACTGGACGAAATAGCTTATGTTAGATTCGCCTCCGTGTATCGCCAGTTTAAGGACATAAACCAGTTTATGAAAGAATTAAGGCAGTTGCTGGGCCGGGAGGGATTCTAAATCTATCTCTAATTTAGAGTTTTTAGATATTTCCTCAAACCATTTATTAAACGTATCAGCCCTTTTCTGAGCAAGCAGATTTTCCTTTAGTTTCCCTTTTTCTTCTTCAAATTTCTTCTCATCGGGAGATATTGTTTCATCCGCCCTTGATATTATAAATCCTTTTTCACAATTAATAGGCGAATTTATTTGCCCTTTCGGAGAGGCAAATATTATTTCTTTCAATAATTGGGCTTGTCCGACGCCTTCGATATATGAACTTCTAGAAAAAGGCTTACTTTTTTCGACTATAAGGCCTAGTGTTTTTGCGGCTTCTTCAAAAGCAGCGCCTTTTTGAACAGCATCGTTTACTTTATTGTATATTTCAGAAGCAGCCTTTTCCGCCGATGTCGTGGCAAAGATCCTGGTTAATTCTTTACTCAGCAGGGGTTCTACTTCCGCAAAAGTCGGCAAGTAACCCGACCTTTTTTGGGTTAAATTTATTATGTAATACCCCTTTTCTGTGTATATCGGAAAGCTGGTCATTCTTTTATCCAGAGAAAAGGCAGCTTTAGCAACCTCGTACGATAAACCTATGCCTGGGATTTCGTCATTCATTCCGAAAAACCCGGTCTCTTCTATTTTAAGGCCGTTTTCTTCCGCAATTTTTTCAAAATTTTTGTTGTTTCCGATCTCATCATTTAATTTATACAGAAGCTCTTTATTGTTCACATCTATATATAGATATCGTATATTAGCTTCTTCGTTCCTTCGTAAATTTTCTTTCTTTTCGTCGTAAAATTTTTGTAGTTCCTTCTGGCTTATTTGTAAATCTTTTATGAAATCCTCGGACTTTATCAGAATATACGATATCTTTACCTGTTCATTGTCTTTCTTGTATGTATTCAAAACTTCCTCATCCGTTACTGACACATTTTTCAAAATCTCTTGTTTTAGTTTGCCTATTGCTATATCTTCTCTAACCATCTCTTCAAAATCCCTTGGAGAAGTTTTTAAATTATTTCTTATCATATAATCATAAAACATCTTGTCGAAAGAATTTCCTCTCCTAAAAAGAGGTTGTGAAGCTATCACGTTTACTATTTCGTTGTCACTGACATTTATTCTTTGTCTTTTTATTTCTCCAAGCAATATAAGCCTGTCCCATGCCATTATGTTTATGTTCATGGAGCCCATCAATTGTTCAAGGGCCTTAGAATCGCCTCCGGATGAAAGCACCAGCTCACTATAAGAGTTTTGGTAGCTTTTAGCAAAGCTCTTAAATGTTATTTTTTTGTTATATATTTTCCCGACATACGCAGGGGTGTTGGATGTTTCTCGCGAGCCGCTTCCTGCGCCCCAGAGAACAAACGCGGGCACGATCAATATCGCTAATGCCCATAGAATTCTTTTCATTGTCTTCTTTTTTCTTAATATTTTAAGCATGCGGAATTCCTCCTAAATGATTTATAGGTGTATTATACATATACTCTGACTTTTATACAAGGGAATTTTACTTTAACTATTTTTAAAATTAACTTAATTTTGCAGTTGCCTAATATAGGGGAAGAATGAATTTTAAGAAGAAACCTTAAGAATAGCATAAATAATGACGCAATTGTATTACATATTAGCATTACACATAGCAAATAGCGTTAAGTTATAAAAAAGTTTAATTTTCTAATTGTATTTATCATAATCATGATATATACTTATATTAAGAGAATACAAAGCTAAATTAAGCTATTTTATAAACTTTAGAAAAAGGCTAACTGCTGGGGACAGCAGGGCGCAAAGCTTTCAGGTCTAGAACAGACGGTTGGGCTGCCTAAAGGAAGGCGGCCCTTTTCCATAAAGGAACAGAGTGCTTTCCTAATGAAAGGGGTTGGAATGAGGCCTTCTGTGCGAAAGACGATAATTATCGACTGGATCGTGTTGATTACATATTATATGTTGATAATCTCAACATTATATGTGTTCCCAAAATTATGGGATTTTTGTATTAGTGTCTTCGGAACCCCATTCCATTTGGTTGCTGACCTCGCTGTTTTTGTAATATTCTTTATATTTTTTGTAGCTGTAGTATATGATGACATATTTCATAAAAGCGTGAAAGATCTGATCCGTTATGCGTGGTTAATTATCCTGGGATGGGCCATGCTAATAACGTTAAAAAGAATGCCTTTTCTTATGGAAGAAGTATGCATCCCCGAATACGCCTTAGTTTGTTATATTTCTTTTAGGGTGGTTTATCATTATGTTAAGACAAGGGCCCTGTATCCGATTCTGTTTCTTATAGTTGTAGGCTTTGCTTGCCTGGAAGAAGGGCTGCAATTCTTTATTCCTACAAGATTTTTTAACCCGATGGATATTGTGAAAGATGTCTGGGGCGGAATATTGATAGTATTAGTAATAAATTTAGTGATACAACCTGAGTTTAAAAGCGGTGTAATCGAAAAGACTATTAGACGGATTGTAAAGAGAACAAAGTTCAGTACAGAAGATATTTTGGTAAATATAAGAGATTTCTGGTTTGATCTAGGGACCAAAATCAACGATTTCCTATTTTCTTAGTTACTCTTTATTAGTGCCATCCAAATGAGTAATTGACAATGTCTTCAGTCTGTGATAAGCTGAACCCGCCGTGAATAAAAAATCAATCATATTGAAGGATTTAGTCAATTTTGGCAAAGCCTGCTATGGTAATAGCCTTATTATATGCGGAGGCGGGAATATAAGCGCCAAGGCCGGCAGCAAAATATATATAAAACGAGAAGGTGTCTCTCTGCAACATGCGGCCCCTAGAGATTTTATGCCCATATCTATAAAAGAAGCGTCTGCAGTTTTTACCGGAAACTTCAGGCCAAGCAAGGAATTTCGTATGCATCTAGCCTGCTTTAAAGTAAGACCTGATATAGGGGCTGTAATCCATACGCATCCTGTATTTTCAACGGCCATGGGGAACGCAAGCAGGTCTCTTCTCAAAGATTTTACATATGAACTTAAATACACTATGAACTCAGAAGTACCGTGCGTGAAGAATATAGAGCCGGGGACCGGTGTACTAGCCGAAGAAGTTGGAAAAAAAATAAAGAACGCTAATGGTGTAATTCTTTCAAATCATGGAATCGTGACCGTGGGGAAGACTCTTGAAGAGGCCTTTAATAGGAATCTTGCCCTAGAAAGGGCGGCAAAGGTGTATATACTTACCAGGATTTTACGCTTCATAGAGTCGAAAACTTGACTTTTACAGGCTTATTTAGTACAATTAACTAGAAATTACAATATAACACAAATATATAATAAGCAAATTAAGGAGAAGAAATGAAACTTAAATTGGGCATTCCAAAGGGCAGTCTTCAAGACGCCACTGTAGCCATCTTTGCAAAGGCTGGTTTTAAAGTATCGGTTGATAAAAGGTCCTATTTTCCTGATATCGACGACCAGGAAATAGAACTAATGCTTTTCAGGGCGCAGGAGATGTCCAGGTATGTCGAGAACGGAGTTTTGGATTGCGGCATAACAGGCGCTGATTGGATAATAGAGAACAACTCAAAAGTTGTTAAGGTGGCGGATCTTTCTTATGCCAAACAGACGCTCTCGCAGGTTAGATGGGTATTGGCAGTACCCCACGATTCAAAGATGAAATCCGTAAAAGATTTAAAGGGTAAACGGATAGCGACAGAGCTCGTAAAAGTTACGGAGAAATATTTAAAGAAAAACAAGGTAAACGCAGAGGTCGAATTTAGCTGGGGAGCAACCGAGGCGAAAGTCGGAATAGGCGTAGATGCGATTGTCGAACTTACAGAAACAGGAAGGTCTTTGAGGGCGAACAACCTGAAAATAATAGATACCATATGCTATTCCACAACCGAATTTATCGCGAATAAAAAATCTTGGGAAAATCCGTGGAAAAAAGATAAAATCGAAAACTTAGTGCTTCTCGTAAAGGGGGCGATAGCAGCCCAAGAAAAAGTAGGTCTTAAAATGAACGTTGCGGAAAAAGATCTTAAAGCAGTATTGAAACTATTACCAGCCATGAAACGGCCTACTATTTCAGCGCTGGCGCAGGAAGGCTGGCTTGATGTTGATACTATAATTGATGAAAAAACAGCCCGCGTTCTAATACCACAATTAAAAAAAGCAGGAGCTCAAGGTATAATCGAATATCCGTTAAATAAAGCTATTTATTAAAGAAAGGAGCAGACTGATGCCTTGTGGGAGAAAAAGAAAACGCCGCAAGATGGCAAAACACAAAAGGAAAAAAAGACTCAGAAGAGATAGACATAAGAAAAGAATAAGATAGTTAACCAACATAGAAAATAGATACCAGACTTGAAAAAATATAAATTTATAATAGTAGAGGGCGTTTTTGTCTGTTGCCTTTTAATTTATTGCGTGAAAGGCTCTTTCGCAGCCCTAAGCCTTGGCAACTCCAAATGGGGTGAGATATTGCCTAAAAAGATGTCTCAAGAGGACAAGGCATTTTCGAAGTCATTAGCCCATTATACAATGGGCCTAATTTATGACAGGGAAGGAAACCTCGAAACCGCGATAAAAGAATATAAAGAGGCCGTAGGATACGACTATAATAACACGCAGGTACACCTAAGGCTGGGTTCTGATTATATTATAGTAGGAAACCTCCAGAAGGCGATAGAAGAGTTCAAAAACGTAAAGAAGATAGACCCGGAAGACACTAAATCCAGGTTTCTCCTCGCCCTTATATATACTGCTCAAAAAAAATTTACCGAGGCAAACAGCGAATATCAGGAAATTATCAGCATAAAACCCGGCGATTTGAACGCACTCACTTCTTTAGCGGACCTTTATGTTATTCAGGAGAACATGGTTGAGGCCGCGAAGGTTTACGAAAAACTCCTCCAGACAAATAAAGATTCGGCCCTCATGCATTTCAATCTTGGAATAATATATTCAAGGCTGAATAAAATAGACGAGGCTGTAAAAGAGCTTAAGGAAGCTATAAGGCTGAAAGATGATTATGTTGAGGCTCATTTAGCGCTCGGTGTATTGTATGAACTCAAAGGGCAAAAAAATGAGGCAATAGCCTGTTATGAAAAAGCCCTTCTTTTCGACCCGTTGAACGTTCGGATATACCACCATCTGGGCGAAGTTTACTATAGGAACGATAAGATAGACGAGTCTATACATCAATACGAACTGATACTTAAACTGAACCCGAAAGACCTAGAAGCCTATGTAGGCCTGGCGTATGTATATTTAAAAAAGAAGGACCCCGAAAGCGCGATCAATATTATTCGGCGCGCTCAATCGTTCGGGCTTGATGATTTTAAATTATTGCTTGCCATAGGTTTCGCCTACTCTTTGAAAGAAGATTACGAAAAAGCTATCCAGGCGTATAATGATGTCTTAAAGAAAGAGCCCACTAACGCCAGGGCCCATTTTTATTTAGGCACGGCGTATGAAAGAGTTAATAAAAAAGAGGCAGCGATACGCCAATTCAGGGAATCCATAAAATTTGATCCCGAGATGGCGGAGGCATATAATTATATAGGCTATATGCACGCGGAAGAAGGGACAAATTTAGATGAAGCGATGGGCCTTATAAAAAAAGCTCTTGAATTGGAACCTAACAGCGGCGCGTACCTCGATAGCCTGGGATGGGTATATTATAAAAAAGGCATGATAGACGAAGCGATTATATATTTAGAAAAAGCAAGAAAGATAGTCGGAGACGATCCCGTTATTGTCGACCATTTGGGCGACGCGTATGACAAAAAAGGAGAGTTCGATAAGGCGATCAAGATTTGGGAGGAATGTTTAAAATTTAACGGCGATCAGGCGGAACTGAAAGAAAAAATAAAAAAAGAGAAAGAAAAACTTAAGGTAAAAAATGGAAAATAAAAAACCGGATATAAAAGAGTTAAAAGAAAAGGCAATAGAGATAAGAAAAGATATACTTACTATGTTAAACGCCGCCGGAAGCGGGCATACGGGCGGCTCTTTATCTATGGTTGAAATACTTATTACCCTTTATGGGTATGCCATGAGACACAATCCCAAAAAACCGGATTGGCCGGATAGGGATAAACTGATCCTTTCCAAAGGCCATGGTTGCCCGGCTCTTTACACGGTATTGGCTCATTACGGCTATTTTCCGAAAGAAGAGCTCATGACCTTAAGAAAATTAGGCAGCCGTCTGCAGGGGCATCCGCAGCGCGGCCTGCCCGGCATCGAGACAGCAAGCGGCTCTCTAGGGCAGGGGTTATCTATATCAAACGGGTTAGCATTAGCGGCGAGACTTGATAAGCGGAATACAAGAATATATTGTATCATGGGCGACGGCGAATTGAACGAAGGCCAGATCTGGGAAGCTGTTATGACGGCCTCTCAGTATAAGTTGGATAATATCTGCGGGATCGTAGACCATAACAAATATTGCATAGACGGCCTCTTGAAAGATATTAAATGCATGGATCCTCTTCCGGAAAAATGGTCGTCATTTGGTTGGAACACGATAGATATCGATGGCCATTCTTTTAAAGATCTGATGAGTGCCTTCGATAAAGCAAAAACCCTTAAGGGGAAGCCCACCGTTATAATAGCGCACACTATCAAAGGAAAAGGGATTTCGTTTATAGAATGCCAGAACAGATGGCATGGGACAACGCCTAAAAAAGATGAACTGGAACGCGCCTTAAAAGAGTTGGACGAAGAGCGGAGAAAAATATGACACCTAGAATATGGATAATGTATCTCAAAATGTATTGGGTCAGGCTTCTGGTGACATTTACTATAATACTCTTGATAATACTTTCCATAATAGGACTCGCCTCGCTCGAGTCATTTTATAGAAACATAAGCATAGCCCAGATGCCGTTTAATATACTTATGGCGGGACTTAACGCGAGCGTATTTGTGTTTATGTATCTTGTATTTATGAGAGGCGGCTTTTCTAAAATGGAGCGTTCCAGGATAAAAAGCAAGAACGTGAACATAAAGTGGGACGATGTTATTGGCATGGACGACGTAAAACGGGAAGCATGGGAAGTTGTAGAGCTGATAAAAGACAGGGCGTCATTAAGGCGCATAGGAGGAAAGATCATCAGGGGAATACTTATGGTCGGGCCTCCGGGATGCGGCAAGACGTATCTCGCGAAGGCAATAGCAACCGAGGCGAGCATCCCTTTTATTTCTATGTCCGGCAGCGAATTTACCGAAATATTTGTCGGGGTCGGCGCCAGCCGCGTGAGGCAATTGTTCAAAAAGGCAAGGGCGCTTGCTTATGGTTACGGTGCGTGCATTATTTTTATAGACGAATTGGACGCGATAGGACGGAAAAGGACTTTTAGTGTATTCGGAGGGACAGAGGAAACAAATTCTACCCAGAACCAGTTGCTCGCCGAGATGGACGGATTAAAAGAAAAGCAATACGATATAATAGTTATCGGCGCGACGAACGCGGTAGAGGATATTTTGGACACGGCGCTATTGCGGCCGGGCAGATTTGACCGCAAGATCTATGTTGACAGGCCTAGTCTGGAAGACAGGGAGAGACTTTTTAAGTACTATTTGGATAAAATAAAGTATGATCCGTCTATAGACGTTGGGAGGCTTGCGAGAAAGTCGGTTTATAAAACGCCGGCAGATATAGAAAACATAGTCAAAGAAGCAGCCCTCATTGCCATGCGAAATAAGAAAGACACGATAAGCCTAAAGGATATTTCAGAAGCGATAGAGCGTATAGATATGGGCATAAAACATAAACGCACGATGACGAACCGCGAGAGACAAATGGTAGCTTATCATGAGACAGGGCACCTGGTAGTTCTTTATATTCTGCATCCTACGGATGATGTTTTCAAGGCCTCCATTATTTCCAGGCGCGATTCGCTTGGAGCGGTCTACAGACAGCCCAGGGAGGAGATCTTTACGTCAAATGAGGAAAGAATACTCGCTAATATAAAAGTCTCCCTCGGAGGGTATGTCGCGGAGAAGATCAAATTCGGCGTGACAAGCGACGGAGTAGCCGCGGATTTCAAGCAGGCGGTCATATACGCGCATGATATGGTATGGAAATACGGCATGGGTAAATCCGGGTTTATTGGGGATTATACGATCGTGCCCGAAGGCCAACTCTCGGAATCGCTAAAAGAAAGATTGAATAACGAGACCAATCGCATTATAGTTGAATGCGAAAAAGAAGTTCAAGAACTCTTAAAGAAAGAGTCGGAGATATTTGAGCATATCGCCAGCGAGCTTTTAAAAAGAGAAGAGTTAGATTACGACGAAGTCGAAGAGATATTTAAAAAATATGGCAAGAGTCGAACTTGGCTTAAAACGGAATAAGAGAAGAGCAGTAACATTATTTTTATTTTTTACACTTTGTCTTCTACTTTTTAATCCGCTCGGCTGCAACCCCACCTATCCGAAAGAGCGCGTTGATAAGAGCATAATAAACCTCTGCAAAAGAGAATACAAGGTAGACGTAGAGATTAAGGTGGTCGGGAAAACCATAGGTGTATATATCCCTATAGAAGATTTGATCGGTATAAACCTTGCTATCAATCCTGACAAGATCGGAAAAGTTGACGATGTTATTATGAGCGTGTCGCGAGTGGCCTTGAGCACGGACGCAAAGTTTAATTTTTATGTTTTAGTCGCTCAAGATCCCATAGTGCCCGATATAGAGCTAATAATAATAAGAAACGTTACGGATGTTAAAAGATTTTTAGTAACCGATATCTCGCAGAGCGAGTACCTCAATAGGATGATAATACAATTAAAGCTTACGCCTCAAGCAGAGAAAGAAAGAGTCATCCGTGAGCTTTTCGCAAGGACCGGGGTCGATGTGTCAGAAGAGACCATAGAGGATTATTTTAAATCGGGTTACATAGATACGATCTCGGATATCGGGTATTGGAACGGCAAGTTCTTTTTGAAAGATGTAACGATGGGAGAATTTATCGCTAAACAGGTTGAAGAGCGGATGCGCAAAGATTTTACAACGGATAATTCTCTAAAGATATTCAAACTGAATTTTGTCGACAGCGCATACAAAAACGGCAATTTTAATTTTGACTTTGAAGTTAACTCACCCGATGCACCCGCTGACAGCTCTAAGGCAAACAGAAGTGTTGTGTTAAAATATATATACGGGGTTGTTTCAAAAGTCCTACATGGATATGGGTTCCAGGATTATTCTTATATAAACCTTTCTTATAACGGAGAAAAAGTAGTATTTACAAAAGAAAACCTCCAGGATATTAAAAAACGAAAACTAAAGGTAGAAGATATCATATAAAAAATCAAATAACAATTTTTATGAAAGGCTAAAGGTAAACATAATGGAAAAAAACAAGTTGCAGATGGTACCCACAAGAGACGGCTTTGGGAGGGGCGTTGTGGAATTAGGCAAAACCGATGAAAGAGTCGTTGTATTATCAGCCGACCTTACAGATTCTACCAGGGCCGGTTGGTTTAAAAAAGAACTGCCGGAGCGTTTCTTTGCATTTGGCGTATCCGAGCAGGACATGTTCGGCGTTGCCAGCGGATTCGCCCTGGCCGGGAAGATACCTTATGCGTGCACATTTGGCGTATTCGCTACAGGCAGGGTTTGGGACCAGATAAGGGTATCCATAGCTTATATGAACTTAAATGTTAAAATTATCGGCACACACGGAGGAATAAGCGTCGGAGAAGACGGCGCGACGCACCAGGCATTGGAAGAAATAACGCTTATGAGGGTGCTTCCTAATATGACCGTTATAGTGCCGGCCGATGCCGTTGAGGCCAAAAAGGCCACTATCGAGGCAGCGAAACACAATGGCCCGGTATATATAAGATTGGGCAGAAGCGAAGTTCCCGTGATCACAAAAGAGAGCGACCGCTTTGAGATAGGAAAGGCAAATGTTTTAAAAGAAGGAAACGACCTTGCCATATTTGCCTGCGGTATGATGGTTTATTATGCCTTGGAAGCGAGCGAGATTCTGTCTAAAGAAGGCATCAAAGCCAGGGTAATAAATTTGCATACCCCAAAACCCATAGACGCGGATACGGTAAAAAAGGCCGCAATTGAGACGAAGGCTATAGTTACCGTTGAAGAGCACACCTTAAGCGGCGGTTTCGGTAGCGCCATAAGCGAGATAGTTTCTCAAAATTGCCCGGTTCCTATGAAAATGATAGGTATAAATGACAGATTTGGAGAGTCAGGGTCCCAGGAAGAGCTCCTTAAAAAATTTAATTTAGAGACAAAAGATATTGTTAAAGCGGCAAAAGAAGTCCTAAAGGTAAAGAAGTAAATGCTCCGAAACAGCATGGATAGCATAACACTTAAGGCCCCCGCCAAACTTAACTTATTTTTAGAAGTCCTAGGCAAACGCCGAGACGGTTACCATAATATTATTACCATATTTGAACGTATTAATCTTTGCGATGATATAGTAATTTCCATCGTAGACCGTGGTATTAAGGTGTTTTGCGACCAGAAAATCCCCGAAAAAGAAAACCTCGCCTATAAAGCCGCAAAATTAATACTTTCAAGAAGTAAGGTGAATCAAGGGGTTTTCGTTAAAATTACTAAGAATATACCCATAGCCAGCGGCATGGGTGGCGGCTCGAGCGATGCAGCATATACCCTCATAGGTATAAATAAGCTGTTTAAGCTTGGTTATAAGAAAGACGGTTTAATAAGGCTTGGAAGGCTTCTAGGCTCTGATGTGCCGTTTTTCATCCTGGAACGCAGTTTTGCTATAGGTAAAGGCCGTGGCGACAGTGTAAAAGGTCTAGATTTCACTCCGCCAAAAATATGGCATCTACTTATGTTTCCTGGGGTTAAGAAGCTTACCAAGGATATATATAGGGCTCTAAAATTAGACTTGACAAAAAAAGTTCATAATGTTAAAATGCTCGAGCATGCTTTGAAGATGGGTGATTTTGACTTGATGAAAGAAACAACTTATAATCGTCTTGAAGGCCCTGCCTTTGATAGGGAACCAAGGCTCAGTGCTATAAAATCTAGTTTAATAAAATTAGGTATAAAGGGTGCAAGCCTTACGGGAAGCGGCCCTACTATTTTTGGTATAGTGAAATCAAGAAAGGAGGCAATTTCGCTAAGTGCGGAGGTCCTAAAGAAGAGGACCGGGTTCGAAAAGGAAGGCTGGCGATTATTCATCGCGCATACATTGTAAAACTTAAGTGAAAGGAGCACGCTAAGATGGAAATTACAGAGGTAAGGCTTTTCTTAAAAGACGGTAATGATAAGAAACTCAAGGCATATGCAACCATTACAATTGACAATGCCTTTGTAGTTCGGAACGTAAAAGTTATTGAAGGTAACAAGGGTTTATTTGTTGCCATGCCTTCAAGGAAAATAAAAGAATCTTGCCCCAAATGTAATTTTAAAAATACAGTAAGGAGCAAATTCTGCAATCAATGCGGTAGCGTTCTGCCGCCTCCGAAAAAAATTGAGACAACAAACCCGAAAAACAGAGAATCAGAGCATAAGGATATCGCTCATCCGATTTCTTTTGAGTGTAGGGATTATATCCAAAAGAAGGTTTTGGAAGCTTACGATATTGAGAAAAAGAAGCAAGGATCTCAACCCGTATCTCAACCCGTATCTGGGCCCGGAACGCAACCAAGCAGCATTTCCAGAGAAAAGCCCAAATTTGAAACTCCCGGGGCAGCAAGTCCCAATGCGGATATGGAAGGGGATCTGGCGCTCTAAACGGGATTACTCTCTAGCTATAAATTAGCTTAAAGAGGAGCTTTTCTATTTGAAATTACAGTCAAAGACTGGCGACTGGTAACTTTTAGAATGCCCGGTGGTGTAATTGGTAACACACCAGCCTTTGGAGCTGAGGTTCCTGGTTCGAGCCCAGGCTGGGCAGCCATCCTGCTTCGCTCAACAGTGTGGAAGTTGCAGTAGAGCTTCGCAGGGATTCGACCATTATAAGTAAGATAGCAGCGCCATTTAAGAATATATAAAAAGTATATAAACGTAAAATAAGATATATAGATATGAAAGAACGTGAAACAGTAGCCATAATACTGGCGGCAGGCCAGAGCACCAGGATGAATTCCAGTTTTTCAAAGGTCTTGCACAAGATCTATGGAAAACCCATGTTAGAGTATGTGTTGGATGCCATAAAACCTCTTGGTGTAAAAAAAATTATACTCATTACAAATAATAAAGATGACATAAAGAAGAACTGCGCTTTAAGCAAGAATATGCATTTCATCCCGCAGAAGAAACTTTTAGGTACCGCGCATGCGGTCATGCAGACAAAAGATACTCTTATAAAATTCGAAGGCGACTTGCTGATCCTCTACGGAGACACCCCTCTTTTAAAAACCCACACATTGCAAAGATTACTCGAAAAACACAAAGGCAGCCTTGCTGCATGCACGCTTCTGACGACTTTTTTAAAAGAACCAGGTAGCTATGGAAGGATAGTCAGGGATTCGGATGATAATATAAAAAAGATCATAGAGGCAAGAGATGCGTCTGCATATGAAAAGACTATAAGAGAAATAAATGCCGGTGTGTATTGTTTCAGGTCAAAGGAATTATTCAAAGCAACAGAAGAAATAAAACCGGACAATAAAAAAGGCGAATACTATCTTACAGATACGATAGAGATCCTGTCAAAAAAGGGTTTTGGCATAGAAAGCCTGCAAACCGATGTAAGTGAGGAGATCACAGGGGTAAATTCGCGCCAAGACCTGGCCAGGGCCCAGGAATTCACAAAGAATAGGATCCTAGACGAAATGATGTCAAAAGGCGTTGGTATAATAGACCCGATCACGACGCACATATATAATGACGTAGAGATCGGGCAGGATACTATTATATATCCGTTTACTGTAATAGAAAGCAACGTGAGTATAGGGAAAAAATGTAAAATAGGACCTTTTGCCAGGATCAGGCCGTATACCGAGATCAGCGACGAGGTAGAAATAGGTAATTTTACCGAGATCACGCGCAGCAAAATAGGAGAACGGACACGAATAAAGCATCGTACGTTTTTAGGTGATGCCGAAATAGGCTCGGAAGTCAATATAGGCGCGGGTACCACAACGGCTAATTATGACGGTATAAATTTTAGCAAGACCAAAATAGGAAATCGCTCATTTATCGGAAGTGGTACAACGATAATAGCGCCTGCCGTTATCGGAGACGATGTAACTACCGGGGCAGGTTCTGTTATAGCGAGAGGAGAAAAGATCCCTCATAACTCTACGATACATGGAGTTCCGGCGAAGGTTTATAAAAAAACCAATAGGAGAAATTCACATGAGTAAGAAACCTAACAATAATATATCCGTATTTACCGGTAATGCGAACCCGGGCCTGGCTGGTAAAATATGCGATTTTCTCGGAGTGAAGCCATCGGCAATAGTTGTGGATAGGTTCAGCGACGGCGAGGTGCACGTAAAAATAAACGATAACGTAAGGGGGCAGGATGTGTTTGTCGTGCAGCCCACATCCCCGCCGGCAAATGATAATGCTATGGAACTTTTTATTATTATAGATGCGTTAAAAAGAGCTTCCGCGGACAGAATTACGGCTGTGGTGCCGTATTTCGGATATGCCAGGCAGGATAGGAAAGACCAGCCCAGAGTCCCCATCACGGCAAAATTGATTGCTAACCTTTTAACGGTTGCGGGAGCTAACCGGCTTCTGACGATTGATCTGCACGCCGGCCAAATACAGGGCTTTTTCGATATTCCGGTCGATAACCTATACGCGGCGCATTTATTCGGCGAGCATATTCAAAATATGAAATTGAAGGACATAGTGGTTGTTTCGCCCGATGTCGGCGGGATAAAAACGGCGAGGTCCTATGCGAAACGATTAGGGGTAGAACTCGCGATAGTCGACAAGCGGAGGATCAACGACAAACAGGCAGAGGTTATGCACATAATGGGGGAAGTGAAAGGTAAGAATGTCGTGATTGTCGATGATATGGTTACCACCGCAGGGTCTCTTGCCGAAGCGGCAGGCGCCCTGGGCAAAGCCGGATGCAAAGACATCTACGCCGCTATTACGCACCCTGTTCTTGCCGGCCCGGCTATTGAAAGAATAAAGAAATCCGCATTAAAAAAATTATTTACAACAGACACGATCGCTTTGGATGAAAGCAAAAAAATAGATAAGATAGAAGTGCTTTCCGTTGCCCAGCTATTAGGGGAAGGCATAAAGAGGATACATAACGAGGAATCGATTAGCACATTGTTTGATTTTTGATCGATTAAGAAAGGGATTTGAACTATGGAGAAAGTATTTTTAGACGGAAAAATCAGGGAAGAATTAGGAAAGAACGCCGTAGGCAGGCTTAGAAAAGAAGGTTTTATCCCGGCGGTTGTTTATAAAGGCGGCGGTAAGGCTGCAGCGATCAAGGTAGGGAAAAAAGACCTTTTCAAGACATTGCATACAAAGGCCGGAGAAAACGTAATTATCACGCTCCGGATCGCCAAAGATAAGGCTAAGTCAAAGGCAGATGAGAGGACCGCCATTATAAAAGAAATACAAATCGACCCGGTAAAAGATGAGATTATACACGTAGATTTTAACGAGATCTCCCTTACTGAGAGACTGAAGGTCAAGGTACCAGTAACGGATAAGGGCGAGGCGATCGGTGTGAAACGCGACAGCGGAGTTTTAGAGCATATACTTTGGGAAGTAGAAATAGAGTGTTTGCCTACCCAGATACCAGAGAAACTGGAAGTGGATGTGTCCAATCTGGAAATCGGCAAGGACATATTTGTTAAAGATATTCCCGCTTTGGAAGGCGTAAAAATATTAGCCGACCCGGAAGCTATAGTGTTTTCAGTAAAACCGCCTAGGGCTGAAGTCGTTGTGGAAGAAGCCGCACCTGCAGCCGAAGAGCCGGAAGTCATACGAGAAAAGAAACCTGAGGCCGAAGGAGAAGAAGAAGCAAAAGAAGAGACGCCGAAAGAGAAGGCCAAAGAGAAGAAAGAAGAAAAAGAAGCAAAAGCATAAGTGAAACTTATAATAGGTCTCGGCAATCCTACACGGAAATATAAGTTTACAAGGCACAATATAGGATTTTTAGCTATCGACAGGATAGCTAAAGATTTTTCTATAAAATTACAGGAAGCACCTTTTAGTTCTTTGATAGGGGAAAAAAATGTAAGCGGTGAAAAAATAGTACTCATGAAACCCCTTACATTTATGAATCTTTCCGGTGAAGCGGTCAGGGCAGCTAAAGGCAAAACAAAGGCGAAATTTGAAGATATAATTGTCATATGCGACGACGTGAACCTCGACCTGGGAAGGCTTAGAATAAGGAAATCCGGATCGAGCGGAGGCCATAATGGGCTTAAATCGATAATAGAGCATCTCGGGACGAATGAGTTCGCACGTTTGCGCATAGGCATAAATACGGGGAAAAAAATCTGTGATCTTTCGGAATATGTGCTGGAAGAGTTTGGAGAAAAAGAGTTGAAAGTTGTTGATAAGATTTTAGATGTAGTCTCGGACGCGGTTAAGGTATATATCGGAAAAGGCGCCGAAACAACAATGACAAATTTTAACAAACTTCTTATTTCTTAAAAGGGGGATAAATGGAAAAATACGAAGGAGTGTTTATAGTAAGGCCGGATCTTAATGCAGAAAACCTAAAAGGGCTTATCGGCTCCGTGGAAGATGAAATTAAGAAAGGCAAGGGTAGCGTTGATAAGTTGGAGAGCTGGGGGAAAAAGAACATGGCTTATTCTATAAAAAAATTTCCGGAAGGTGTATATTATAAGGTAGATTTTAACATTGCACCAGCCGCCTTACAGGATATGGAAAGAAAATTCCGGTTGAATGAAAACATATTACGGTTTATGATAATAAAGAAAGATAAAAAGTAGAGGTATCTTATGGCGATGAGTCTAAACAGAGTTTTTTTGATAGGTAATCTCACAAGAGATCCGGAGCTTAGGTATGTGCCCAGTGGAACGGCGGTCGCTTCTTTTACCGTTGCGGTAAATCGTTTTTATAGCAGCGCGGCAGGCGAAAAAAAAGAGGAAACCTGTTTCGTGAGGGTTGTCGTATGGGGCCGCCGCGCCGAAGTCTGCGGCGAATATCTTTCCAAAGGGAGCCCTGTCTTCATAGAAGGAAGATTACGCTCCAGGACGTGGGAAGGTACGGATGGCCAAAAGAGAAGTACTATTGAGGTTATAGCGTCTAGCGTTCAATTCTTAAGGTCGTCATCAAAAACAGCGTTACCGCCGGACGAAAGCGGGGTGGATGAAAAGGTACCGGAAGATGCAGCTGTGGATCAAGGCGCAAAGGGGCAGGAAGCTAAAGGCGCCGAAGGCGAAACGCCTGCCGTTCCGGGAGAGGAAGTTCCGTTTTAAAAGTAAACCCTTCTAAGAGATTTTGCGATCTCTAACCGAGGTGTAAATGAGGAGAGACAATGCGAAAGAAGATAGAAAGAAAAAGAAGAAATCCTGACAAGCGGCGTTTTATGCGCAAAAAGGTATGCGGATTCTGCAGGGCCAAAGCTACCGATATAGACTATAAGGAGATAGAGAGACTCCGAAAGTTTTTAACCGAAAGAGGCAAAATTGTCCCGAGCAGAATCTCAGGTAATTGCGCCAAACATCAAAGGCAGCTCGCGCAAGCTATTAAAAGAGCGCGCGTTATAGCTTTATTGCCGTTCGTGGCTAAATAACATGAAAGTTATCTTAATAAAAGATATTGAAAATTTGGGTGTGGTCGGCGATGTGATAAACGTTTCCGACGGTTATGCCAGGAATTTCCTTATTCCCAGAGGGTACGCGAAGAACGCCACCCCTTCAAATTTAAAAACCGTTGAAGAGGAAAAAAGGAAAGCCCTTCGCCTCAAGGAAAAGGAAAAAGAAGGAATACTCTTATTGGCCGAGAAAATATCCAATAGTTCTTTTACTATCCCCATGCGCGCCGGCGAAGAAGATAAGCTCTTCGGCGCCGTTACAACAGAGATGATAGCAAAAGCTTGCGAAGCCGAAGGCATAAAGGTGGATAAGCATAATATCCAAATCGACGAGCCGATCAAGAAGCTTGGCGTATACCAGGTGAAGATAAAGCTGCATCCCGAAGTGAACGCCACATTGAAACTCTGGGTCGTGAAGGAATAAAAAGAGCCGAAAAAGGAATAAAAATGGCAACTGCTTCCGTAGAGAACACAGAAAAAATTCCTCCGCAAAGCACAGAGGCGGAAACAGCCGTCTTAGGTTCCATGCTTATTGAGGAAGAGGCGATAGCCAAGGCGATAGAATTATTGGATGAGAATTGTTTTTATAAAGATGCTAATAAAAAAATATTTTCGTCTATTCTATCCCTCTATGAAGAACGCAAAGCGGTAGATCTCATTACATTAATAGATAAACTGAAAAAAGACAATATATTAGACGAAATCGGTGGGTCGTCGTATCTTACGTCTCTTACAACGGCAGTGCCTACGGCGGCCAATATAACCCACTATGCTAAGATAGTAAAAGAAAAAAGCCTCCTCAGGAATTTAATAAACACAGCTACGCAGATAGTTACTGAAAGTTATGAAAATCAAGGCGAGATAGACAATCTTCTGGATAAGGCAGAGCGCCTTATCTTTGATATAACGAACGATAAGGTAGAAACCAAGTTCGTTCCGCTTAAAGAAATTATAAAAGACAGCATAGAAGTCATAGACTCCTTGTACCAGAGAAAAGAGAATGTTACGGGTATCCCTACGGGTTATCACGATCTTGATGTTATGACGGCTGGGCTTCAGTCATCGGACCTGATAATAATAGCCGGCAGGCCCTCAATGGGTAAAAGTGCTTTTGTCACCTGCATAGCGGAACATATAGGGATCATTGAAAAAATCCCTGTAGCTTTTTTTAGTTTGGAAATGTCCAAAGAACAGCTTGTTCAAAGGATGCTTTGTTCTCACGCGAGGGTCGACGCGCATAAGGTAAGAACAGGTTTTTTATCTCAGAGCGATTGGCCGCGTCTTACAAATGCCGCCGGCAAGCTTTCCGAGGCGCCCATATTTATAGATGATAGCCCCGGACTTTCGGTATTGGAGTTGAGGGCTAAGGCGCGACGCCTTAAATCTCAGCATGATATAAGACTTGTAGTTGTAGACTATATGCAGCTGATGCAGGGTCCGCCCCGCTCCGAAAGCAGGCAGCAGGAAATTTCGGAGATATCCCGTTCGTTGAAGGCGTTGGCAAGGGAGTTGAACGTCCCGCTAATAGGCGTAAGCCAATTGTCCCGCGCCGTAGAACAAAGATCCGACCATAGGCCGCAACTTTCGGATTTAAGGGAATCCGGAGCCATAGAGCAAGACGCAGATCTGGTAATGCTTCTTTTAAGAGAGGAATACTATACGCCTTCAGAGGAAAATAAAGGGTTAGCCGAAGTTATAATCGCTAAACAAAGAAACGGACCAACAGGCAATATAAAGCTCACATTTATTTCGGAATACGCGAGATTTGAGTCTATTGCCAAAAGGAGCGTATTATGAAGAGAGGTCTTTTTATTTTTCTTATTATGAGTTTAATTTTAATATACTCGGATTGCAAGGGTTTTTCTCAGGATGAAGAAGCCGCAACCGCAGGATCAGCGAACGCTGATAGCGCGAATAAGGAAGAGACCTCCGTTACCAATGAAGCCGCGACTAAAGAAGAAACCCCAACGCCTGAAGAGATAACCCCGCAGGAAAACGCCGCAACCGCGCCGGAAGCTTCTGTTGGCGAAGAAAAGCCTGTAGCGGAAACCGTACCTGCCGACACGCTTCCCGAGAAAGAAAAATTGGTCAAAATCATACGCGTCAAGGGGAATAAAGTCATAAGCACGGCTTCCGTGCTCTCAAAAATCAAATCAAAACCGGCCGAAAAATTTTCTTCCGAAATATTGAACGACGATTTAAAACGGTTGTATACATTAGGATATTTTACAGACGTCGCTATCGATATAGAAAACGCCCAGGACGGTGTCATAATAACGTTTGTTGTGGAAGAAAGGCCGTTGGTCTCAAAGATAGAATTCAAAGGAAATAAATTTGTCAGGACCGCGAACCTCCAGAAATTGATGAAAATAAAAGAAGGAGAATTGCTGAATTATACGCAACTGAACGAAGACATGCAGGAAATGAAGAAATTTTATGAAAAAAAGGGTTTTCCGGCGACAGACATAAAATACGAAACGGCTGTGGATGAAAAAACGAACGAGACAAAGCTCGTCATAAATATAGAAGAAAAGGCTAAGTTGAGGATAAAGGACATCAAGGTAGAGGGCAATAAGGCGTTTCCCACAAAGAGGCTCCTCAACACCATAAGCACAAAAAAGGGCAATCTTTTCAGATCGGGCTATCTTAAAGAAGAAGAATTTGAAGAGGATATAAAAAAGATAAAAGACCTTTATAATAACTCGGGATATCTTGACGCCGAAATCACGCCCGAAAGAAGCTATAGTGATGACGGTAAATTTCTCTTTATTACCATAAAGATCAATGAGGGCAAGAAATATCTTGTCGGTAGTGTTTCTATGAAGGGAAACATGCTTTTTCCTGAGCAAGAGATACGCGAAAAACTGGGCATGGTCAAAGATTCTCCCTTCAGCCATCAGGGATTAAGGAATGATATTTTTGGCATACAGCAATATTATTATCATAAGGGCTATATGTTCGCTCAAATAGATGCGGAGACTATTTTCAACGAATCTACAGGCATGGTCGATATAGTGTACAAGATCGTCGAGAACGAGCTTACCTATGTCGATAAAATTAAAATAAAGGGAAACACCAAGACCAAAGATGTGGTGATAAGAAGAGAGCTTAGGGTATATCCAGGCGAACGTTTCGACGGCGATAAAATAAGAAGAAGCAAGGAAAGGCTTTATAATTTAGGTTTTTTTGAAGAAGTGAACTTTGATACCGAGCCTTCGGAACAACCGAACAAGCAGAACCTCTTAGTCGAGGTTAAGGAAGCAAAAACAGGCGAATTTAGTTTTGGCGCGGGATATAGTTCGATCGATCAAGTAATAGGTTTTGTAGAAATAGTACAGAAAAACTTCGATTTAATGAATGTACCCGATTTTACGGGTGACGGCCAGAGGCTCAGAATGAAGGCTCAACTCGGAACGGTCAGAAGGGATTACGAGATCGGATGGCTGGAGCCATGGATATTCGATTACCCTCTTGCGTTTGGGACCGATGTGTACCAAAGGACCCACCAGAGGACCAGTAAGTCAGGGTATGGATTTGATGAAACGCGAAGAGGATTTGATCTGACCCTCGGAAAGGAGTTTACGGAATATACGAAGGGCGATCTCATCTATAAATTCGAAGACGTAAGGATTTCAGACGTCCCTTCGGAATCTTCAGTCGACCTTAAAAGCGAGGAAGGAACAAATACCCTTAGTACGGCCGAATTCGCCTTGACGCACGATATGCGGGATAATGTATATAATCCTACCAAAGGTTATTTGTTAAGAGGTTCGATCGAGAACGCCGGAGGGGTTTTAGGGGCAGACAAGGACTTTTTGAAATATATAGGCATGGGAAGTATATATTTTACTCATTTTACAAAGCTTCTTTTAGAATTAAGAACAACGGCGGCCGTTGCCAACGCGTACGGAAACACGGCAAAAGTCCCGATATATGAGCGGTACTACGCCGGAGGCACCAACACGATAAGGGGTTATAGAGAAAGAGGCGTAGGCCCGAAGGATCTTTTATCGGGCGATGCAATAGGAGGAAATGCCCTGCTTGTCGCTACGGCAGAATATACCTTCCCTGTAATAACGGATGTTATAAAAGGAGCGGTCTTTTACGATATCGGAAACGTGTGGGAGAAGATGAGCGATTTCGGAACGGGCGGTTATAAATCCGGAGCAGGTTTAGGCGTAAGGGTAAAAACGCCCATAGGCCCGGTTAAAGTGGACTATGGTTATCCGCTTAACGATATCCCCGGAGATAAGAAAAAAGGGAAAATTTATTTCACTATAAGTCAAGGGTTCTAAGACTTAAAAAAAGAAAAGGAGGAGAAAATGGTTAAAAAAATATTTGTGACATTATTGTTAGGGCTATTTTTATGCGGAAGTTTTGCCCCCATAGCCCAAGCTAAGGAGCTCAAGTTAGGCTATGTGGACATGCAGAGGATATTTACGGAATACTCCAGAACAAAAACCTCTGAAGCCAAGCTCGAGACTGAAGGTAAGGCTAAGAGTGATGAAAGGGAAAAGATGGTAGCGGTTGTAAGACGCCTAAAAGACGAAATGGAGCTTTTGAGCGATAAAGGCAAAGAAGAGAAACAAGCGCAGATAGACGCGAAAATAAAAGAACTCCAGGAGTTTGACAGGGTTGCTAGGAACCAGCTTGGCCAGCAAAGAGAAAATATGATCAGGGATATCTCAAAGGATATAGAAAAGGTCATTACAGAATACGGTAAAAAAGAAGGCTATGACCTGATATTCGGCAAACAATTATTGCTTTTCCAGACAGAGACCCTTGACATAACCGAAGCTATACTGAAGACACTTAACGCGAACGCCCCGAAACAATAAACACGGCCGTTTCGCCCGTCAAAAAATAGGAACAATGAAAAAAACAGTTAAGGAAATCGCCGAACTTATAAACGGAGAAGTCGTCGGCGATAAAAATATCGTTATAACAGGGATCTCAGGCATAAAAGAGGCTAAAGAGGGGGATATCACGTTTTTAGCGAACCCGAAGTACGCCCCTCTTATGGAGACTACAAAGGCGTCCTGTATAATAGCTCCCAAGGATGTAGAGCCTAAAGGGAAGGCTACCTTGATAAAGGCAGACAACCCAGATCTGGGATTTGCAAAAGTAGTTTCGCTTCTTTCCCCGCTTGGGCCTGTCCCGGTAAAGGGAATCAGCAGCCTGGCTTCTATCAGTAAAAATGCCAAACTCGGGAAAAATGTCTCCGTGGGGCCTTTTGCTGTTGTAGAAGACGATGCGGAAATAGGCGACAATACGATCATTTATGCCGGAGCATATATAGGCAATAACGCGAAAATAGGCAAAAGCACGATCCTTTATCCCCACGTTTCTATCAGAGAAAAATGCGTGATCGGCGATTCTGTTATAATGCACAGCGGTGTGGTGATAGGCAGCGACGGCTTTGGGTTCGCCACTGTCGCGGGCGTGCATCATAAAATTCCGCAAATAGGAATAGTGATCGTAGAAGATAATGTTGAGATAGGTGCCAATGTAACTATAGACAGGGCAAGATTCGGCAAAACCGTCATAGGTAAAGGCACAAAGATAGATAATCTTGTCCAGATAGCCCATAACGTCGTAATAGGGGAGAATTCGATAATAGTGGCCCAAGCCGGCATATCAGGATCGACAACCATAGGTAAAAATGTTATCATGGCCGGCCAATCAGGCATAGTGGGGCATGTCGAGATCGGAGACAACACAATAATAGCGGCTCAGTCCGGCATCTCGAAATCGCTCGATAAAAATATCTTTGTGATAGGCTCTCCTGCGAGACCTCAAAATATATGGAAGAGGATAAACGCGTCCATGGGACATTTACCGGAATTATTAAAAACGGTCAGCAAATTAAGTAAAAAAGTCAAAGTTCTTGAGGAGAAGGTGTATGGAAAAACAGAAGACAATAAAGAACGAAGTTAATTTTAGTGGCATAAGCCTTCACAACGGTAAGGTAGTGCACGTTACCATAAAGCCGGCTCTCCCGAATAGCGGCATAAATTTTGTAAGAACCGACCTATCGGAACGCCCGGTCCTTAATGTCGAGACGAGTAAAATAGCCGATTTACACCTGACTCCCAGGCGCACTTCAATAGCCCGCGGTGAGGTCGAAGTCCAAACCATAGAGCATATTATGGCCTCTTTATCCAGTATGGGCGTTGATAATATAAGGATAGAGCTGGACAGCGACGAATTGCCGGGGCTCGACGGGAGTGCGATACAATTTTGGGACATTTTAAAAAAGGCGGAAGTTATCGAACAAGACGCGACGAAAAAACATTTTGATGTCAAAGAACCCCTGTGGTGTACCGACGGAGAAGCGTTCATAATGGCCCTGCCGAGTTCAAAATTCGAGGTCTCTTATACGTTAAGCTATAATCACCCCCTTCTTCAGTCTCAATATCTAAAGGTAGTCCTTAACGGAGATCAGCTAGTGTTCGAGAAAGAGATCGCTCCGGCACGGACATTCTGCATGGAAAGAGAAGTTAAACCCTTAAGAGAAATGGGCCTTGGCAAGGGCGCTGACTATGACAATACGCTTGTCGTAGGCAACAGGCGCGTGATAAAAAATAGAGTGCGATTTCCCGACGAGTTCGTAAGGCATAAAATCCTTGACCTGATAGGTGACATGTACCTTTTAGGATGCCCGCTTCGGGGACATATAATAGCTATAAAAAGCGGACACGCCTTGAACGTAAAACTTATTTCAAAACTAAGACAACAGCGCGCGAAATTTTTGGAACCCGGCATAAAAGCCCCAGATGTCCAGATAGGCCTGGGCGAACTTGATACGAGCATGATCCAAAAGATCTTACCGCACAGGTATCCGTTCTTGTTGGTAGATAAAGTGATCGAGCTCGTCAGGGACAAACGAGCCGTAGGTATAAAGAATGTCACTATGAATGAAAATTATTTTACAGGGCACTTCCCCGGCAGGCCGATCATGCCAGGGGTGTTAATAATCGAAGCAATGGCCCAGACAGCAGGCGTACTTTTATTGAGCAAGGAAGAAAATATGGGAAGGCTCGCCTTCTTTTTGGGAATAAAGGACGCTAGATTCAGAAATCCTGTCGTACCCGGCGACCAACTGATCTTGGAAATCGATGTCATAAGGATGAAGTCGAAGACCGGGCAAGTCAAAGGTGTGGGAAAGGTAAAAGATAAAGTTGTTTGCGAAGCGGAATTAATGTTTATTCTTGTCGAAGGATAAGGGTTTAAAAAATAGGTTATTTGTAGCATGAAAATCCACCCCACGGCGATAGTTCATAAGAACGCGAAATTGGCCGACGATGTTGAAGTCGGCCCTTATTCTATTATAGAAGAGAATGCCTCTATCGACAGCGGTACGATCGTGGGTAATCATTGTTTTATAGGTTCATTTACGACAATCGGTAAAAACAACAGGATATTCACGGGTGCGGTAGTGGGCAGTATAAGCCAGGATCTAAAGTTCAAAGGCGACGAGTCATTTCTCCAGATAGGTGACGAGAACTTGATCCGGGAATACGTGACGATGAATAGGAGCTCAGAAAAAGGCAAGAAAACCGTCGTCGGGAATAACAATCTTTTTATGGCGTATGCCCATATCGGCCACGACAGCGTTATTGGCAACGGCACAATTATTGCGAATTGCGGCACCTTGGGCGGCTATGTGACGATCGAAAATAAAGCTATAATGGGAGGCTTAAGCGGAGCGCACCAGTTCACTAAGATCGGCAGGCTTGCCATTATCGGAGGATGCTCCAAGGTAGTCCAGGACATTCCTCCTTACTGCATGGCTGACGGCCACCCTGCGGCTGTAAGGGGCATAAATCTCGTGGGCTTAAGAAGGGCTGAATTCCCGTCGGCAAAGATCGAGGCGATAAGAAAAGCCATAAAACTATTATTTTTCTCGAAGCTTACCATAAAAAGCGCTGTTGAAAAAATCATATCCGATATCCCCCCCTCTCTAGAAATAAATAATATCATAGATTTTATAAAAAGCTCAAAAAGAGGCCTTTCCAAATGAAGAAAATAGGCCTGATAGCCGGAGGCGGGAAATTTCCTATTATATTCGCGAAAGCCGCGCGCGAGAAAGGCGTCAGCATCGTAGCTGTCGCTTTTAAGGAAGAGACAAGTTTAGAGCTCGAGAAAGCCGTCGATAAGATCTACTGGATAAGCATAGCCGAATTAAAGAAGTTGATAGGCATATTTAAATCTGAAGGCGTAAAAAAGGCTGTAATGGCCGGCAGGGTAACAAAGACCCGGCTTTTCAAAGATACTCCAAAACCCGATCCCGCCCTCGAGAGCCTGTTAAAGAACGTATCGGATAAAAGCGACATATCTCTTTTAAGAAGCGCGGCGCGGGTATTAAGATTTTTCGGCATTACTTTAATAGATTCGACTATTTTTTTAAAAGACATTCTTCCGGCAAAAGGGATCCTCACAAAAAGGGTGCCCACAAAAGAAGAATGGGATGATATAAAATTCGGTTTTTCTTTAGCCAAGGCCACAAGCAGGCTTGAGATAGGGCAGACCGTTGTCGTGAAGAATAAAGTGATCCTGGCGATAGAGGCTATAGAAGGAACGGATAAGGCTATACTAAGAGGTGGAGAACTCGGCAACGGAAGCGTCGTAATCGTAAAGACCGCAAGGCCGAACCAAGACAGAAGATTCGATATCCCGACGATAGGACCTGACACTATCAGGTCTTTGAAAGAGGCAGGCGGAAGCGTGCTTGCCATTGAGGCGAGAAGCACGATATTTATAGATAAGGATGAGTGCGTAAGCCTGGCCGACTCGAATAATTTAAGCCTCGTGGTAGTTTAGGAGGGATGAATGACTGAAAAAGGATTAGCGATAAACGCGGCTTATGTAGAAAAAAAACTCACCGGATTCATAAAGAGGGAGTTTAAGAAAAAAAATTTTAAAAAAGCCGTTTTTGGACTATCCGGCGGAGTAGATTCGAGCTTGGTCGCATTCTTACTGGTCAAGGCGTTAGGCTCAAAAAACGTAACGGCGTTATTTATGCCTTATAGAACTACGGCCCAAGAAAGCAAGAGAGACTTCGACGCTATCGTAAAAATTTTAAAAATAAAACATAAAATAATCCCCATAACCTCTATGGTAGATTGCTACTTTAAAAAATTCCCGGAAGCCGACAAGGTCCGACGAGGGAATAAAATGGCCCGCGAAAGGATGTCTATTCTTTATGACCAGTCAAAAGTAGAAAACGCCCTGGTTATAGGAAGCGGCAACAAAACAGAAATTCTTTTAGGTTACGCTACATTATTTGGGGATACCGCCTGTGCCATAAACCCTATAGGCAGTCTTTATAAAACTCAAATACGCCAACTCGCGCGTTGCATAGGTATGCCGGAGCGTATTATAAAAAAACCTCCGACAGCGGACCTTTGGCCTGGCCAGACAGACGAGTCGGAAATAGGCATTACATACGAAGAAGTCGACAAGATCCTTTATCTTGCCGTCGATAAAAAGTACAAACTTCCACGATTGGTAAAATTGGGATTCGGTAAAGATTCCATAGATAAGATATTGAAGAGAGTAGATAAGTTTAAGTATAAACGCGAACTTCCGGTAATAGGTAAGATAGATTAATTTTTAGAGATAAAATCCAAAACCGCAGCCGCTGCCCTTTCATTTGCCCCGCTCTCGCCGAGATTTGTCTTCACAGCATTAAGAGACCTCCTCATTTCATCTGCAGCTTTCGGATCTTTTAAGAGATTCAGTACCTCTTTGGCTATCAGGTCTGGTCTTGCGTCGTATTGCAAAAATTCAGGGACGACCATTTTCCCGGCTATCACATTTACAAGGCCTAGGTACGGCAGCCTTATAATGATCTTCGTTATAAAGTAAGTCAGGAACGAAACCTTGTAAATTATTACCATAGGTTTTTGTAAAATGGCGGTTTCAAGGGTCGAGGTGCCGGACTTAACGATGACCGCGTCCGCCACGCTTATAACGTCGTATGTTTTATTTTCTACGACGCGAATACCGGCTTTATTATCTTTTAAAACCTCGTCGAAGATGTCCATTTTTAAAGAGGGAAGCTTTGCCACCAGAAATTGCGTGTCAGGATATTCTTTTTTTATAAGTTCAGCGGCCTTCTTCACGATCGGGAGGAGCAGTTTTACCTCGAATTGCCTCGAGCCCGGCAGGATGGCTATTGTTTTTTTATTCGAGGTTAGGGAGAAATATTTATAAGCCTCTTCTCTTGAAAGATCGGGCTTTACTATGTCCAAAAGAGGGTGCCCTACGAACGCCACATCCATTCCGGCCTTCTTATAGAACTCCTCTTCAAATTTAAAAAAGACCACCATTTTATTTACCACTTTTTTTATAAGCTTGATCCGGCCTTTGCCCCAGGCCCAGACCTGTGGGCTTATGTAATACAAGAGAGGGATATTTCTTCTTTTAACTTGCTTCGCGAACCTTAAATTAAAACCTGGATAATCTATCAAGATGACGCAATCGAACTTTTCCTCGTCCAACTTTTTTACTGTGTCGCTGAATATCTTTTTAAAAAATGAACATTTTTTCAATACTTCGAATAAACCCAATACCGCTACGGTGGCAAGGTTATAGTAGAGTTTTACGCCAGCTTCCTCCATCTTTTGCCCGCCCAGCCCGTAGAATTTGACATTTTTGGTTTTGGTTCTTATAGATCGGACCAGGTTTGCGCCATGTATATCGCCTGAGGCCTCACCGGCTATGATGAGTATCTTTTTCATTTTTTTAAGGGTTTATTTGTTTTGTGATTTCCAGCGCCATTCTCAGCGCCTCGCGCGCTTCCTCGCCGGATACAAGAGGTTTTTCGTTATTTTTTACGCAGTCCACAAAGGCTTTAAGCTCTGATAAGAGGGATTCTTCTTTTTTTATTCTTATTTTTTTTCTGGTGATCTTCGAACCGGCCTTTCTGTAGATGTAGGCTTCCTGTTTTTCGTAATCGAGCGATATATAGGCGTCTTCCTGAAAAATCCTTATTTTTCTCATTGTCTTATTTGCTACACGGCTGGCGGTAATATTGGAGATCGTACCGTTTTCGAACTGAAGCCTTACGTTTGCCAAATCTTCGTGAAGAGTAAGAATCTTTACGCCCAACGCGTCCATTTTTACGACTTTCGAATTCACCAAATCAAGTATTATATCTATATCGTGTATCATCAGATCCAGTACCACCCCGATATCAAGGGATCTTTTTTTAAACAGGCTCAAGCGGTGGCATTCTATGAAGACAGGCTTGTTAATTATAGATTTTATAGCCCTTATACCTGCGTTGAATCTTTCTACATGTCCGACTTGGATGATGAGATTCTTGTCCCGTGCCTTTTTTAATAATTCATCGGCATCCTCCAGGGTTTTGGTGATGGGTTTTTCTACGAGTATATGGACGCCTTGCTCTAAAAATGCCTTCCCGACCTCTGCGTGCGTGTTCGTCGGGGTGACGATGCTTACGCCATTTACCTTCCCGAAGAGGTCTTTATACCTTGTGAATGCCTGGGTCCGATATTTGCGGGCTATTTGATTTGCCTTTTTGACGTTTATATCGCAAACTCCGACCAATTCCACACCATCCAACCGCGAGTAGATCCTTGCGTGGTGCACGCCCAGGCTCCCTACGCCTATAACCCCTATTCTTACCTTTTCCATAGATATGAAGTATAGCATTTAGGGGGTGTTTTTACAAGGTAAAATAACTATGGTAGTAATAGGGGCTCGCGGCTTTAAGTAAATTTTTCCCGTGGTTTTGAACTTACTCCTCGCGCCTATGCGCTATTCATTCTGTACACCCCTCTCGGCACTCGTCGTAAGTTCGAAAACCACATTTGGGAAAAATTTACGATTTCGCCGCTCACCCCATATTGCTACCATATGCACCAGCCGCCGACAGGTGTTCTTGGTTCCTGTTTTTGCCTGCCCTTAAGTGAAGTTCCAAAATTTTTCCCGCTTATACCTGACTTTACGCAACACATGGCGGGATCCCGCACATGCATGCCTAGATATTAGTTTAGACGGGAAGTTTTTTACGAGGAGGAAATCGGTTTCAAAAAGGATGGGCATTGTCCGAACCCGCCATTGCATCAGTGGCGGGTGAGTTATGCCCATCCCCGATTTCTGACGAGTAAA